>NZ_JAMYRY010000012.1:0-159292 GCF_040321655.1 Mesorhizobium sp. M0306
CTCGTTGCGACGATCGAACCCGGCGAATGCAAAAACTACTTCGCAAACGCCGGATACGCTTCCGTCAAAACGTGAAAGACTCTAGAGCCCGGCCGGACGCAGGCCGGCGCGCCCGGACCTCGCCGCTGCCGGAGACGCTACGCGCGTGAGCTAGTGGCCTTTGTCGGCCAGCCAGAGGCTCACGTCCTGGATCGAGCGCATGAGCACCGACGGATTGTCCCGCGCGGGAATGAAGCCCCAGCTCTGCCAGTTGCGCTCGGCCTCGGCGTCTATCGCCCGCACCACCACCGCGCGGCCGCCGACGATGTCGGCGCTGGCGACGCAGCGATGCAGCGCGTCCTTGACCAGGCCGCTTCCGACGCTTTGCCCGGAATGGCGGTGGCTGACGGCGAGTTGTCCGATCAGCAGGCAGGGGATGGGATCGGGCGGGCGTCCGGTGCGGATAGCGCGCGGTGCGCTGTTTGGCTGGATCACGCCCGGCGCGAGGCCGTAATAGCCGACGACTGTTCCCTCGTGGTGAATGACCAGGACGCGGGTAAACCCGCGGGCCTGGTTCGTTCGCGCGAAGCCGCCATCCAAGCGTTGAGCGCCGACTTGCCGCAATTGAAGCTGTCGAGGCGGTGCGCGTCATCGAGGAGTTCGATGCCTGAAAGCGCCACTAGCGGTTCCCGAACGGGGGCCGACGCAGCCGCTCGGTCGCCTTCGGCGGGGGCGCAGCGGCCGGGGCTGAGATCGCCTGCATGAAGGCGTCATAGGCTTCCGGGGACACGCGGATGACGGTTTCGTTAAGGATGGCCGCCTGCGCCTCGTGGAGTGCTGCGCGCCGCATGAACTCCGTGCGCGACAGGCCGAGCAGCTGCGCGCCGCGGTCGATGATGGTGAGATCATCGCTGCGAAACCGCATCGAGACGGATATCTTCCTATTTGCGGCGGCAGCCATGGTGCGTTCCTGTGCTGGAATGGATATACGTCGGTGCAATGCAGCATGACACCGGATTTGCGTGACGAACATTCCTGTTCCTGCGACCGGCGTACAGGCATGCGGAAACGGCGGACTGATCCGATCCGAGGTATGCTCCCTGCTGCGAAAAGAGAACGTCAATCCAGACGGCTGACGCGGCGGCCCTCGCTGCGCGCTTCGATAAAGGCGCCTGCGATCTTCATCATGAATGCCTTGCTGAAACGACCGAGGGGCTTACCATCGGATTCGATGTACCAGGAGCGTTCGGCAATATCGTAGTTGTATTCGTCAACCACGATCCAGCAGCGTTTGAGATCGGTCAGACCGGCGCGGCGGCACTCGATTGCGGAGACTTCCAAACCGACCCGATCGCCGGGCGGTGGCTGGGTGGTTATCGCCAGGAGCGCGAGATGGGTCAGGCCATCTCTTGCGCCGCCGACAGCGATGACCACGCAGGTCGGCCGGCTCTTGCGGCCTTCCGTTTCGCCGCGCTCGTGTTGCCATGCCCAAAGATACGGGTAGGAGATCACCTGACCAGGCAGAAATCTACCGCTCATCATCGTATCCTTCCCCGCGCGCTAGTCGGTCGATCTCGGCGGCGAAGAGTTCCGTGTGTTCCTCCGGCATCTCGGAGACATGGTATGCGCGGCGGGGATCACTGCCGATGCGCATCCGCTCGTAGTGCTCGTAGCTCATCAGCACGAACCGGGGTTTGCGGTGCTTGGTGAGAATAACGGGTTCGCGGCTGGCAACGTCGGTGACGTCGCCAACCTGCTTGTTGAGATCCCCTGTCGTGAACTGACGCATGGCTGTACTCCTTGCCGATCTCCATATTATCCAGATTTTCTGGATTTGCAAGAAAACGGCGCTCACGCGCCGTCCTCCGCGAACCGCCAGACGGGGATGCCGAGCCGACGGGCTTTGTCGGCAAGGTTGTCGGTGATGCCGGAGCCGGGGAAGACGATCAGGCCGTAGGGCACCACCGAGAGAAGCTGGTCGTTGCGGCGGAACGGAGCCGCCTTGGCGTGCCGGTTCCAGTCCGGCTTGAAGGCGATCTGGGTGACCTTGCGGCTCTCGGCCCAGCAGGCGGCGATGCGCTCGGCGCCGCGCGGGCTGCCGCCGTGGAGCAGCACCATGTCGGGATGCTTCTCCCGGGCCTTGTCGAGCGCGTCCCAGATCCGGTCGTGATCGTTGCAGTCGAGGCCGCCGGCGAAGGCGATCTTGGTGCCGGCAGGCACCAGCACCTCGGATTCGGCGCGGCGGCGGGCGGCGAGGAAGTCTCTGGAGTCGATCACCGACGCGGTCATCGCCTGATGAGAGACCTTGGAGCCGGTGCGCGGCCGCCATGCCGATCCGGTTTGTGCTTCGTAGAGGTCGGCGGCCTCGTCACGCATGATTTCCAGCACGTTGCGGCGCTCGATATAGGTGATGCCCTCGGAGGTGAGCCGTTCCAGCTCGACGGACTTCACCTCCGAGCCGTCCTGCTCCTGCTGGCTCGAACGCTGGGCCTCCTCGTTACGATCGAGGCTGCGGGCGACGCGCTCGGCGGCGCGGTGGAAGACGTTTGCGAAGGACCAGAGCAGGTCGTCGAGATCGGGTTCGAGCCTGGTGTCGCCAAGCATGCCGGCGAAGCTCTCGACGATCCCGGCGAGGCCGGCCCGGATCACCTCGTTGTCGGGAAGTGGCCGAGGATCAGGTTCGTCCTGATGCGGGCGATGGCCGTACATCTGCAGTTCGAGGATGACGCGGTCGGTCGGCGAGGAGGCGTGGTAAGGCTCGTAGCCGTCGTCGAAGGGAAGCTCGTAGGTCATGGCGTGTCTCCGTCGGTTGCGGCCGCGCCCATCGCGGCCTGACAGCGCATCCCGGCCGCGCCCCGGGGCGCGGCCGCCCCGAAGGCCGAAGCGAAGCGTAGGACGGCGCAGCCGTTGCGGCCGTGACCCGGGGGTGGCAGGGATCGCCTCTCGGGCAGGCCGCGGGCGCAGCCTCTCCGGCGGACCGCCGCCATGCCTGCAGGCTATCCGGCGACGCCGTGCCGGCCCGCCTGCCAGCCCGACCCGTTCATCCGGGCGACAGGAAGAGACGGGCATCATCCGGGACGAGCTGATCGCCGAGCCATGCCGCGAGATGGGCCGGGCCGGAATGGCGCAGATCGTCGTTGAAATCGCCGAGCTGCGGCCGCAACACCAGGGCGAGGATCCCGGCCTCGCCTGCGCGCTGGCTGAGGCGTTCGATGCCGTGCCGGCCGGCAGCGTCGGCATCGGCTGCGATGTAGAGGCGGCGGCAGCCAAGCGGAAGCCTCAGGCCGGCGAGGTGATTGGCCGAGGTGGCGGCCGCCACAGGCAGCGCCGGTATCACCACCTTAAGCGAAGCCATCGTCTCGAAGCCCTCGCCGGCCGCCATGACCGGGACGGGCATGCCGGGCTCATGGCCTAGCCAGATGCCGTTGCCAAGGAGTTCCCCCGGCGAGCGGCGTGGATCCGCGAGTTGCGCCTTGCCGTGACCCGAAGGATCAAGCCAAGTCCGTTGCAGGCCGGTGATACGCCCGTCGAGGCTGGTGACAGCAGCAATCAGCGCAGGCAGGGTCTGCGTCTCGCCCGTTACGAGATTCCTATGGTAGCAGCCGGGATGGAAGCGCAGCGCGCGCTCGTGCGTCGAAAGCAGAATGCCGCGGCCGGCAAGATAGCGTTCGGCCAGCGTGCCGGCGATCGGCTGGGACATGGCGAACAGACGACGCGCGGCCTCAGGGGAGCCGCGTTTCGCGGCTGGCTGGCACTGCGCGCCAAGGGGCTGAGGTTGGGGCTGGGGCGGTGGCAGCGGCATGGAGAGGAAGCGACGTGCTTCATCCGCGATGTCACGGAAGTCGACGAGGCCGCAACTTTCACGGATGACATCGAGCAGATCGCCAAATTCAGACGTCGCCTCGTCGACCCACCTACCCGCCGGGCCCTTGGCGTTTGCCCTCAGCCGCACATGCATGGAACGGCCGCGCGTGTTGTGGACATCGCCGACCATCCAGTAATTGCCGGAGCGATGGCCGTTGGAGAGATATTCCCGGCACACCGCCTCGGCGTGTTCGCCAAGGCGGCGTGCCAGCTCGGAGGCCGAGCCCGTCATGATCGCCTCCCCTCAAGCCGCCGAGGTACGGTCGGTGACACCAACCAGCGTATGGCGGTCGAGGAGCGCGGCGAGGATGGCGGACCCTTGCGCGGTCGTCGGGATGAACAGCCGGAGCTTCCAGGAGATGATCTCGGAGATCAGTCCCAGCGCCTTCAGCCGAGGGACCATCGCGTCGGTGAAGCCGATCAATTCGACACGGTAGTCGTTCATGATCCGACTGCGGCGCAGGATCAGGCCATCGGCGAGTTGCAGTCCAATCCGTCCATCGGCGAGCCCGGTCCAGGCATCTTCCGGCGCCAGCCTCGGCACATCGTCGAGACCCAGATTGCGGAACATGGTCGCGACCAGCGTCGGCGCGATGTGGCGGCCGATGATGCGCTCCCCGGCATCGGTCTGGATTCGATAGACTCGACAGTCGCCGTCCGGCAGCCGACGCCAGATCGGCAACAGCAGACCCGTCACGATGTGAAAGGTGCTGGTGGTGAACTCCGGGACGGCGGCGACTTCCGAGTCCCACAGCTCGCAGAACAATTTCCGGTCGGCGGGCTGCCAGAGTGTTTCGGCAAGGGCGCCGAGGCCGAAGCGCAGCTCGTCGGTTGGCCGCAGGAGCCTCACACGGTGCTCGACGGTCCCGTCGTCGAGCATCAGGCTTGCGGTCGGCAGCCGGATCGCCGCGCGGCTCGATCGCGTGTTGACCAGCAAAGCCGATTGCGGCTCCGCCCGGACGATGGCCAGCGCATCGACCAGGCCGAGCGGCCGGATGCGGTCCTTGCGCGCGACGGTGAGCACATGCGACTGCGCGTCGGAGACTGGATGGGTATAGACGGTCCTACGATCGGTGACGACGATGCTCTCCGCCGTGATCGTCTCCAGGCCCTTGTCGTAATTGCCGGCGGCGATGGCGCCTTCTATTCTTACCGCCATCAGCTGCTCGAACACCTCGAATAACAGGTTCTGGGTTTCGATGCGCAACGCCAGCAGCCGATTGAGCCAGGTCGTGATCGGCGGCAACTCGTCGCGCAGCCCGCCCTCGTCAGTCGTCAGCGACAGCCCGGTCACGGTCTCGAAAGTCGAAAGCGAGCAGCCCTCAATCTTGCCTTGGTGCAGCAGATGATAGAACTGGCGCAGGGCCGCGCGGGCATAGGGGCTTTCAAGATTGTCCTCGGACCGGAACAGCCCTGCCCCGCCGGTCTGGCGCTGACCGCGCGTGATCGCGCCCAGCGTGTCGAGCCGTCGTGCGATCGTCGACAGGAAGCGCTTGCCGGCTTTCACGTTGGCGGCCATCGGCCGGAACAGCGGCGGTTGCTTCTGATTTGTGCGGTGGGTCCTTCCGAGACCCTGGATGGCGTTGTCGGCGCGCCAGCCGGCCTCGAGCAGATAGTGCTTGCGCAGCCTCTGGTTCCTGGCCCCGAGATCGGCGTGATAGGAGCGGCCTGTACCGCCGGCGTCGGAGAAGATCAGAACGCTCTTGTCGTCATCCATAAAACTCTGGGTCTCGGCCAGATTGGCCGAGCCAGGGCGGTTTTCCACGGCCAGCCGGTCGATGCCGTCGCGGCCGGTCTTCTCGACGATGCGGCGCGAGCGGCCGGTCACCTCGGCGACGGTGTCTGTGCCAAAATGATGGATGATCTGGTCGAGGGCGCTGCCGACCGGCGGCAGCGATGCGAGTTTTTCGATCATCTCGCCGCGCCGGCGAACCGCCTCGCGGCACTGGACCGGGTTGCCATCTTCGTCGTGGACAGGCCGCGAGTAGACGTTGCCCTCCGCGTCGGAATACTCCTCGAACAGTTGGGTCGGGAAGGAATGCATCAAGTACCCGCCGACATACTCGCGCGGCGTGATGTCGACATTCAGGTCCGACCATTCCTCGGTGGGGATCTCGGCAAGCCGTCGTTCCATCAGCGCCTCGCTGGTCGAGACGATCTGCACGACTGCCGCATGCCCGTCGGCGAGGTCCTGCTCGATCGCGCCGATCAGGGTCGGCGTCATCATCGAGGTGATCAAATGCGAGAAAAAGCGTTGCTTGGTACTTTCAAAGGCTGAGCGCGCCGCCGATTTTGCGTTGCGGTTCAGCGTGCCGGCCTCGCTGGTGATGTTGGTGGCCTCGAGTGCGGCGGTCAGGTTGTTGTGGATGACCTGGAAGGCGTCTGCATAGGCGTTGTAGATGCGGATCTGCTCCTCAGTCAGCGCATGCTCGAGGAGGTGGTATTCGACGCCGTCATAGGAGAGCGAACGCGCCGTATAGAGGCCGAGCGACTTGAGATCGCGGGCGAGCACTTCCATCGCCGCGACACCGCCGTCCTCGATCGCGGCGACGAATTCGGCACGGTTGGCGAATGGAAAATCCTCGCTGCCCCAGATGCCGAGACGTTGCGCATAGGCGAGGTTCTCGACGGCGGTCGCACCGGTCGCGGAGACGTAGACAATGCGGGCATCGGGCAGCGCGTGCTGCAGCCGCAGTCCCGCCTTGCCCTGCTGCGAGGGCGCGGCGTCGCCACGCTCGCTTTTGCCGCCAGCGGCATTGGCCATGGCGTGGGCCTCGTCGAAGACGATGACGCCATCGAAAGATTTTTTTGCCCCCGACGGGTTCTCTCCAGCCCCTTCGGCCCCTCTCGCCTCTTGTCCGACCCAGTCGAGGATCTGGGCGATCCGGGATTTCTTGCCCTCCCGTTCCTGCGAGCGCAGGGTTGCGTAGGTCGTGAACAGGATGCCTTCGGCAAGGCGGATCGGCGTGCCCTGCCGATAGCGTGAGAGTGGCTGCACGAGGAGTTTTTCCTGGCCAAGTGCTGCCCAGTCTCGCTGAGCGTCTTCCAGCAATTTGTCGGACTTGGAAATCCACATCGCGCGGCGCCGCCCCTGCAGCCAGTTGTCGAGGATGATGCCGGCGACTTGCCGTCCCTTGCCGCAGCCGGTTCCGTCACCCAAAAACCATCCACGCCGAAACCGGACAGCGTTCGTAGCTCCTTCTGGCGCGGCCGAGACGACATCGCAGGTCTCGTCAACCGTCCAGGCGCCGGTGAGATGACCGCAATGGGCTTCGCCGGCATAGATGACGCTTTCGAGCTGGGCGTCCGACAGCAGGCCCTCATCGATGATCGCATCAGGAAGAAGGGGCCGATAGGAAGGTTTTGGTGGCGCGACGGCGGCCATTGCGGCCGACTGTACGAGGGGCGTCGGATGGGGTTTGGCGCGGGGAATGTCGATCGACTGGAGCGCGTAGGGTTCGTAGATTGACTCGGTGAGCCGGCCGCCCTCCTCCGGCATCCAGTCGCGCAATTCGTAGGCAAGGGGAACAGCCGGCGTGCTGTTTGCCATGACCTGGCGAGCGGGCTTCGCTCGCGCAATCGGACGGACCGATTGCATTGCCTTTGGAGCAGCCGTTGAGACAGCGAGGGGTGCGGCTCTCCGGGATCGGGCAGCCATCTGCATGGCGGCATTGCGCAGGATGCCGCTGGACAATGCACCGATCGAATTCGGGAATCCACCCAAAGTCCGGGGCGGCAGATCGGAGATCCAGGAGAGCAGCGTTTCGACATCCTTGGCCTTGCCCGGCAAGGCGACGAAACGCGACGGATCGACGGCCGGCACCTTGTCGATGATCGTCAGGCGGGTCTCGGTGGTGGTTCCGTGGCGGGCATAGACGCGGCCGTCGATCGCTGCGGTGAAGATGACCGTGCCCTGCTGCTGCAGGCGTTCGAAGGCGAGCCGCCATTTCGGGTTTTCGGGAGACAGCCCGGCGCCGGTGATGGCGACAAGACGACCGCCCGAACGCAGGCGTGCGAACGCGGAAGAGAGGTGCCGCCATGCCGCATCGGCGACATGGCCGTCGACATAGGCGCCGACGCTGAAGGGCGGATTCATCAAGACGAGGGACGGCTCAATGGCCGCGTCGAGATGGTCGTCGATATGGGCGGCGTCGTGCCGCGAGACGGGGAACTGCGGAAACAGCAGGCCGAGGAGATCGGCCCGCGTTGCGGCAAGCTCGTTGAGGGTGAGCGATGCCCGGCTTATCTCGGCATGGACGGCAAGCAGACCGGTGCCGGCCGACGGTTCGAGAACGAGGTCGCAAGATGCGATCGCCGCGGCGTGCGCCGTTACGAAGGCCAGCGGCAAGGGCGTGGAGAGCTGCTGCATGGCCTGGCTCTCGTCGGAGCGTCGCGTATGGGTTGGAAGAAGGTCGGCGATGCGCTTTATCATCGCTAGCCTTGCCCGCGGCGTGGCGGACCGGGACAGGATCGCGGGGCCGAACCGGCGCAGAAACAGAACCTGGGCGACTTCGAGGGCCTCATAGGCGTCCTTCCAGACCCAGCACCCTTGCGCATCGCTGCCGCCAAAACCTGTTGTCATGGTGGTGCGCAGTTCCGCAGTGGTGACAGACTTGCCCTGCTCGAGGAACGGCAGAAGCCGCATTGCCGCTCGGTAGATCGCCTGGGCGGTGTCGAGGGCGTCTTGTGCCGGCGCGCCGAGGGGAGCGGCCGTCCGGGCAACGGCAGATGTGGTCGAAACAATGTTCATGGAGATGTCCTTTGCGAGAGGGAGTGGCGCCCGCGCCGGCACTCTCTCCGCGCCAGCCGGGCCGCACTCCTTCCGGCTCCCCTTTGCCTCTGCCGCGATGCACCAAACGGGTTGCGCTCTGCGCAAAGCCATGACTTGAATGCGCGGACAGGGATGCGGCGGCGACCTGGAGCTGCGGAGGTGATGCGACGGTTCAGAATTGGCAGTGAGGTCTACGAGGAGGGAGCGCCTGACCTGCAGGCGGCGCTGGCGAACGCCTATGGCCGCACCGAGCGTCCGCTATGCCTGTGCCGCGAGCCGGGCTGCCCGATGTACATCGCCCGCATCGGCGACCTTCACCTGATCAAGCGCATGCCGCTGAGCGGCAGCGGGCATGATCCATCCTGTGATTCATATGAATCGCCTTACGAGCTGTCCGGCCTGGGCGCCTTGATGGGCAGCGCGATACAGCTCGATCCGCAAAGCGGCTTGGCGGCTTTGAAACTCGATTTCAGCCTGTCGAAGACGGGGAGCCGGGCAGCATCCGCGCCTGCTGGCGAGAGCTCCGCCAGCGTAACTGGAGACCCCAGGAGGATGTCGCTGCGTGGCCTGCTCCATTATCTATGGCAGGAGGCCGAATTGACGGTCTGGACATCCCGATGGGCTGGCAAGCGACATTGGTGGAATGTCCGCTGGCATCTGCTTGAGGCTGCCGGGCAAATGACGGTGAGGGGCGGACCGCTCGCGGATATCCTGTTTGTGCCCGAGCCGTTTCGCGCCGAGAACAAGGAAGCGATCGAACAACGTCGCAACGCGGTTTTCGGCACGGCGCTCCCGCCAAAATCCGGCCCACGAAAGCTACTGGTTCTGGTCGGCGAAGTGAAGGAAATCATGCCCGCCCGATCCGGTCGGAAACTTGTCGTCAGACATTTGCCCGGCTTTTCCTTTGTCATCGACGATGCATTGCATCGGCGTTTGCAGGCACGTTTCGAGAGAGAATTGTCGCTGTGGGGAGCGGATTCCAGCTCACATCTGATAGTGATCGCGACCTTCGGACTGAACCCGGCCGGCCTCGCCGTTGTTGAGGAGGTCGCATTAATGGTGGTATCCGAGAACTGGATCCCTTTCGAGACGGTCTCGGAAAAGCGGCTCGTTGACGCGCTCGCCCGCCTTCGCGAGAAGAGCGTGAAGGGATTGCGCTACGACCTGCAAACCGACCACCCGATCGCCAACGCTTTGCTCCAGGACAGGCAGCAGCCGACCGCACTCTTTGTCGTCCCGGCCGGCGCGGACGAAGCGTTCGAGGCTTCGCTCGACGAAATGATCGCCGCGCGTCCGGAGATCGGCTTCTGGGTGTGGCGGGTCGGCGAAGGCGATATGCCGCCGTTGCCGCTCTGAGCGTCGGCGGAATTTCCGACGAGGCTCAGTATGTCTTACCCCAGGCCCAGCTTCTTCTTGAGCTCGGCATTTTCCTTGCGCAGACGGTCAGCAAGCAGGTTCTTAAGGCGCTTGTTTTCTTCCTCGAGCGCGAGCAGGTCCTTCAGATCGCCGCTATCTGCGGCTGGCGCTGCAACCTTCTTCCACTGATAATAGGTCTGCTCCGAAATGCCGGCTTGGCTGACCGCACTCTTGCTGGTCGCACCCCCAGCGATCGACTTCTCGATCTGAGCAAGCTTCTGGGCGCGTTCCTTCTCAGAATAGGTCTTCCGGGCGGTCCGCACCGCCACCGCAGGTTCAGCCGCCTGAGGCCCTGGTCTCGCCCCGTTCTTGCGGGTCGGCTTGGCGAGCTCTGCCTTCGCTTTCCTTGCTCGCGGAACTTTCTTCTTCGCTTCAGGGGCTTCCACTTTGGCTGGTGCCACTGTTGTCTGAACAGTTTGAGCTTCCTGAGAATCGGCCATGATATGCTCCGCTTGTGGATTGTCACCGTCATCAGCATCGATGGGTCTTATACTGGAGTCAATGAGCTCAGAACCTGGCAACTGAGCACCATCAGACAGCTGCGTCATCTCGGTGACAATTTTGGACAGGTCGAGAGCACCCCAGATCGAATGGCTTGGCTTTTGCTTGCGGCGCTTCTGTTTGACTTCCACGATAAATGGCCGGATCTGGCGCTTCATAGTCCCTTCCTTGATGTGAGGACGACTTGCAGCCAAGTCGCTGTTTCGCGTCAGCGAGTATTCTGCGCCTAGGCATCTTATCGCTCTTGCCGAGCTTTATCGGAGAAGGCCAGCGACGAGCAAGCGAGGTTTCCCTGACCTCGGGGACTGGCTCGATCACCGGGACGCAAACGGTCTATTGCGAGCCGAGGTCTCATTTGACGCGACCTTCAGAGCCTATCCATGCCCGCCATCCACAGGCGCCACTTCGCTCGATCCACCGGCAGCTGACAAATTTCGACATGCTGACGGGGCTCGCATGCTCCAGGTTCGGTAAAGAACCCCCCTGCATCGAGCGCCGCCTACCCCGTCATTCGTTGCCGCCGGGCAAACGGACAAGGACTAACAGCCGTCCGCATCCGATGACTGTGCACAACCGACTGCATCGATTGCAATCCTGATTTTCTTGGGAGCAAATCTTCTCATGGCGGCGGATGAGCTGGACGCGATTGTTTTCGGGATGGCGGTCGACAGCGTCCGTGCGCTTCCTCTTGGATTCACGGAAAAAGTCGCAGAAATTGCCAACCGAAGCCACGGCGTCCTGCTATTTGATTTGCGCATCGATGGCGACTTGGAAATGCAGCGGATCGCCGCCGTCCGATATCCAAGCAACCAGACAGGCATTCTGGCGCTGGACAAGCAGGGCTCGGCGATCAGCAATTGCATGGTCAACGGCACTTTCTCCAGCTTTATCGCTCCCTTGGAGGACTGGAACACTCTGCCGCTACCGATGCAGGCCAGGACGAGTATCGCCGGCCCGGCCAGCCTCTTCATCGGCGCCTTACGTAATGCCGGGTACATCCTGCGCGGCAGGTCCTGATCCGAAGTTTTGCGCGGTGACTGGCCGATCATATCGTCGAACCAGTCGGCCACACGGCTTCGCTAAGGGCGATTACCCACGGTGATCAGGTGACAAGGATCATCCGAGTTGAAGTCTGACCCTGATAGGTGGCTCGCTGGACTACGAGCACCTGGTCGGTGCTGGCCTTAAATACCGTGAAAATGCGCCGGCCGGCGGCGACGCACTGATCGAGCAATGTCGGTTGCCGTCACGGTATCTTGGAAAGCGATAGGGGTGTGTGCAAGCGATCGTAATGTGCGAGAGCGTCTCGCCCGTCGGCGTCCGATAGTACGCCTCCTCGATAGACATCGCGCCGCATAGCCTATCCGATGCGCCTCATTTCAGCGGAGTAGGCGGACCGTGTTAATAGGGACGTTTCGCTTCCGAGCGGCAGCTCTCAGGGATAACCTTTATCGTCGCCTCCCTTCTTTGAGTTCCGGCTTGATCGGGCGGAGGACAGGAGTTCGTCAATCTCGAGATCCGACAGATCATCGAGCAGCTTGAAGACAGCATCATGCTTTCCGGCGTTAATGAGAATCGTGCGTTTGCCGCGATGTTCGGCCCACCCGGTTCCGGGATTTGCATTGCGGGCGATGCCCCTGAGTTCGACAGGGGTCATGTTCCAGATCGCCTCGAGCTTCTCCGCGCGGGTCATGCTGTCGCTCGCGCCGGTCTCGTGGGCGATGATGGCGGCGCGCATCTTATCTGGGGACTGCCTATTCGCGAGGTCACAAAAGCCGTGAAACCAGCGTTCGCGGCCCCGGATCCGGATCGCGAAGAATACGCTGGTCACGTTGCCGGCCTTGAACTCCGACATGCCGAACATGCCGGTGCGCATGAAGAGCGGCGGCAGCAAATCGAGCATGAAGTGGTAGTCTGACGCGGTGATCTGGAACCACTCGCCTGAGTAGGGAGTGCCGGAAAGCAGATCGATGCCGGGAGTATCTTTGTGTCGGCTGAACAGTTGGAACATCTGCTCGCGGGTGGCGACGCCGTCGAGCACCTTCCTGAAGGGTGGATGCGCGGTCATGGGGTTCTCCTGAACGCGGGTCGGCCACGCGCGGCATGAACCGCGTCGTCGCAAGTGCTTGGTGATGTTGTGGCTGTCGACTGGCCGAGCCTGCGGCCAGCGTGTGCACCGGCGATGATGGGGTATGCAGGGTTCAGGCGGCGCATCGCTCGGAGGAACGCGAAACGTCTCGACCAACCCGAGTGATGGCACGCACGGCGGCGGCGAGCGCCGGGATGTCGTCGAGCATGCCGAGCGCGACGAAGTGGTTGGCTCCGCCGGTATAGTCCTTGCGGCCCTTGCAGGTGCGGATCAGGATGCCGTGAGCCGATGACAGCCCGAACTGGCCGACCTGAATGTAGGTACGGTGATGGTACAGGGTGACTTCGCCGGAAACGGCAATACCCGCCTTGTTCGAGCGCAGGTCAAAGCAGCCCGATGGCAGGTTTAGTTCGGCGGCGAGTTTCTTCAGCCGTGAACGCGCTGTCGTGTGAAAACGCCTCTTCTGCTTGCTCGTCATAGGAGCAGCTTCTGTTCCAGTCGAACATGTCGATCTCCATGAAATGAACAGGCCCGCGATCTCTCACGCGATCCCAGGCCCGTCGTCGGGGGGTTCAATGCGGTGAAGCGATCAGGCGGCCGTGCGGCCCTCGATAACGTCGGCGCCGACCTCGTCCGCGGAGACTTCCTCGAGATAGGCCCGACCATACTGGTTGTTGGCGAGCCAGCGTTCGGCCGCCTCGCGATCCTTGGCGAGATAGAGCAGTTCCGGGCTATCCCCGAGTTCCTGCAGGACGCGGACCATGCCGATCATGGGACGCTCGACGATCTCGAAACCCAGGTCACTCTCGACGGACCAAGTGCGCCTGACCGAGACGACGATGATGCCGCCCTGCCCGAAATCGCCCTCGTGCAGGGTGAAATGGGCGGGCGAGCTGTAGGTCGCGCGCTCGCGCGGCGGTTCCTTCCTGACCAGGCGACCGACGCCGTTGCGGCTCTCCCAGGCAGCGAGCTTCTTGGAAAAGCGAGCCGGCGGTTTCGCGGTGCCGTCCGCTGTACTGGATAACGCTCCCCGGAGAAGCAGATTCGTAAACGATATGTGCAGACATGCGGGTTTCTCCATTCGGAAAACGAGAAAGGGCCCGGCGGGAGTGCCGGGCCCGGTGCGGAGCGGGATGCCGATTATTCGGCGGCCTGGAGGTGGTCGGCCTCGTCGCTGTCGATGGTCACCGGCTCTTCGGAGGACGAATCCGCATCATCGGCGAGGAAGGCCGGCAGATCGGCGGCATCGCCGTCGAGAGCCGCCTGGTCCGACATGTCGCCGGCGACCGCGTCGCCAGCATCGGTAGCCACTTCATCGACCTCAAGGCGCAGCGGCTCGGGCAGCCAGTTCGATCCTTCGAGAAGGCGGGCGGCCTCACGCGCCATGATGTCCTTTTTCATGTGGTCGATCAGCTGCGCGGAGTCTGCGCCACGCGCTTCACGGACAGCCTGTAGAATCCGCGCCTTGGTGAGCCGCCCGAGGAACTCGACCGTGGGCGTCCAGCCGGCGTCGACCATGTCGAACTGGAGCGAGCGGCCAAGCACGTCTGCATGCTCGAGCGCCTTCGCTCGCCTGTTCCAGGGTTCGACCACCGCATTGAGGGTCAGCGAGACACAGTGCGCGAACAGCGCCTTGCGGCTTGCTTCATCGAGGCCGAGCAGGAAGTCCCACAGGCCTTCCGCCTCATCGGGCAAATCGCGGTCCCAGGCTTCGTGCCGCTCGGCGATCTCCTTGGCCCAGGATGTTTCGGCAAGACCGTCGACCTGGCTGAAGCTGCCGCTCTTCATGCTGATCTCCAGGCATGTGTTCGGCGCGAAGCGATAGAAGACCTGCAGGACGAAGGCATGGAGTGCGGCGACGATGGCGATGTCAACGTCACCGGCGAGCGCGTTGCGCAGTGCCAGCGTCCGCTGCGCGGTCAGGTCGAAGACGAGCCGATCGGGCAGTGGCTTGATGCTATCTTCCTCGCCGTCGTCACTAGCGCTGTCGTTCACCGGCTTGCCGTTGACGACAACACCGTCGCCATCGTCGTCGCCATTGGATCGGGTTTCGCCGGCGGCGCCCCCTTCCTCGCCCTCATCGACGTCGCCGGCTTCGGTCCGCGGCTCGTCCTCGGACCGCACGAAACCGCCCTCGATCTGGAGCTTGCCGTCCGCGGCAAGCGTAACGAACACACCGGCATTGGCCTTCTGGGCGGGATCGTAGCTTTGAGGACGATCATCGATCGCATCGAGCTCGGCGCCCAGTTGGTCGAGCTTCGCCTCGATTGCTTCGTCAGCATCCTCGGCCTGGGCATAGTCCGCATCCAGCTTGTCGTATTCGGCCTTCAGTGCGTCGTAGCGTTCGATCTCCTCGGCATTCAGTTCCTGCGCCTCGGCGTAGATGCGCCGCATGCCGGAGGTGTGGCCGTAGGGAAAGCTGATCGCCGCTTCGACCCACTTCCAGCCATCGGCGCGGATTGCCTCGGCATCCACCTTCAGCCTGTCGAAGACAAGCTGCTCGAGGAGCGTCGCATCCTGGTACCAGCCGCCTGAATCCTGCTCGAACAGGTCGCGAAGGATGATACCGCCAGCCGCTTCATAAGCTTCGGCGCCGACATACACGGCCCGACGATCATCGGCTCGGACCGTGGTCTCCGTCAGCAGGCGCCTGATGTAATAGGGTTCCTGCATGTGCGACCTGGCAATCCGTTCCCAGACCTGCTCCTGACGTGCATGATCGTCCGAGATCGAAAACGCCATGATCTGCTCAAGCCGGATTTCGTCCTTCTCGTAGAGAGCGAGAAGCCTCGGCGACACCGATGCCAGCCGCAGGCGCTGCCTCACCGTCGCAGGCGATACGAAGAAGCGGGCGCCAATCTCCTCCGGATCGAGGCCCTGATCGCTGAGCGTCTTGAAGGCCCGGAACTGGTCGAGCGGGTGCAGGTCGGCGCGCCGCAGGTTTTCGGCAAGCGAATCCTCTTCGGCCGAGGTCTCCTGCTTGCGGTTGACGATGCAAGGGATCGGCTCGTTCTTGGCCAGGCGCTTCTGCTTGATGAGGATGCCGAGCGCGAGATAGCGACGACCGCCGGCCGGCACCTCAAACGTGCCGGTCTCCTCGCCCTCGCCGTCGAGCACGGGACGGACGTTCAGGCTCTGGATCAGCTTGCGCCGTCCGATGTCTTCGGCCAGCTGCTCGATCGACACGCCGTCCTTGATGCGCCGAACATTCTTTTGCGACAGCATTAGCTTGTCATAGGGAATATTCTCCGCGGCGTTCATCGCGACCTTCTGAATGGCGTTCTTTGCCATGGTCAGGTTCTCCATGACGGGCGGCCCGGGGCCTCTCCCCGAACCTCCAAGCCCGTCAGGAATCTCCCCTCCCCCTCTGCCTCCAGGCCTCGCGCCGGCGCCGGCCGCCTGCCGCAAAGCTTCGCTGGACTGCGGACGGCAGAGTGACTATATATCTTCCATGAACGTGGAAGGATTATTGTCATGCCAGGGTTTAGTACCGAAGTGCTCACCGCCAATGAGGCGGCGGCGGTAACGCAGGTGCCGCTTAAGCAGGTGCATCGCATCATCGATGCCGGATTGCTACGCGGCCGTGTCGAGACACGCCGCGGCAGCCGCGTCATCATCGGAGCGGGTCTCGTCGGCCTACGCCTCGCCTGGCTGACGGCGGAGACGCTGACGCCTGCCGCGCGGCGGCGGATCGTTGAGCACGCCATTGCCGATGATGCTGCGCCCGTAGTCGCGGACGATCCGCTTAAGGTCGACCTGAAGCCGATCACTGCCGGGGTAAGGACCGGCCTCAGCCGGCTGAGGAAAGCCAAGGCCATGGTGGCGCGCGATCCAGCGGTACTTAGCGGTCAGCCGGCCTTTGTGGGAACACGCGTGCTTGTTCATGACGTTGCCGACATGCTCGCCAATGGCGATACTCCCGAGACGATCCGTGCCGCCTATCCGCAACTGACTCTCGACCGGATCAGGCTCGCGGCCGACTATGCGCTCGCCTATCCGCGGCGTGGCCGTCCGCCGGTCAAGCCGGCGTGGCGCAGCACGGCGGCGAAGTCGACACGCACAATCCGTCTCGACGATCTGCCGGCCGTTTCGTGAAATTCCTGAACGACGAATGCCTGAGCCCAGAGCTTGCGAAACTGGCGCGCGAACGGGGTTTTCCAGAGTCGAGCCATGTGCGCTGGCTGGGCCTCGCCGGCGCCAAGGACCATATGGTGACCCGGCGCGCGGTCGATGACGGCTATGTGCTCGTCACGCACAACACGACCGACTTTCGCGGCCCCTATCGCCGCGAGGAGCTGCATGTCGGGCTGGTCGCCTTCAACACCGCCCCTGGCCTGATGAGCCTCGATCTCCAGCACAGGCTCTTTCATCTCGCCCTTTCGGAGCTCGGTGGGGAGGAGGCATGGAACAAGTGCTGGAGATTACGGTGGATGTCGCGCGTACCATCACCATCGAACGGTTCAACCTCCCCGACTGACGGACCTCCGCGTTCGTTTCCTGCAATCGGGCTGCCAGAAGCCGCCGCTCGCACAACGAAAAAGCCCGCCGCGGGAGGAGGTGCGGCGGGCTTGATTTGGACGACAGCATTCGGGAGGAATAAATGCCGTCCCTGATCGCCAAGGTCGGGAGGAGGTGACCCGGACGAAACTCGATACCGACAGGCTACTCCCTTCCGCGCAGCCGAGAAGCATTAATTGTGCATAGCAGCATTGCCGTTTTGTGCGGCGCACATCCGGGCCGGAGAGATGGGTTTTCCCGGGTACCAGCGCAGGCCGTATGCTGCGCGCCGCAGCGATGCACATGTTGGAACACTGGCAGCATCAGCAGCCCAGTGACGTTCATACGCCTCGGCGCGCAGCATTGCGGTATCATGCTGCCAGATCGAGCAGCTTCTTGGCCTTGCCCTCCAACTCCAGGCGAACGTCCTGATGCGGCTTGTCGCGCGCCACCCGCGTAATGCCCTGCACGAAGTCGAAAATCGAGGCGGGCGGGTGCCCTTCCTCCGAAAGCACGGCATCGATGATCCTCGTGGTCTCCGCCTTGGAGAAGCCGCGCTTGCGCAGGAAGCTCTGGCGATCTTCATCGTCGCGAGCGACGATCCGCTCCCGCGAAGCCTTGATGCCATTGACGAACGGCATGGGCGAAGACTCCGCGAACTGGATCAGCGCTGGTTCGGCTTCCATGGCAAAACGCGAGGCGGCATATTTGGAATGCCGGATGGTGATTTCCTCGAAATTTTCCACGCCCCACAGACAACGATTCTGGCAAACTGCACGTAGATAGAAGCTGGCGATTCCGAGCGTTCGGGCGCCGACTTCGGAGTTCCAGCAATAAACCCCCCTGAAAAAGACGTCGGGCGAGCCATCGGGCAGCTTGCCGGCTTCGATCGGATTCAGGTCGTCGACGAGGAAGACAAAGACATCACGGTCGGACGCATAGAGCGTTGTCGTGTCGTTGGAGATGTCGACGTTCGGATTGTAGATTCCCGTTGACCAGTCGAGCACGCCAGGCACTTTCCAGCGCGTGTCGCCGCTACCGTTGCCGGCGATCTTCTGCACGGCATCGACCAGTTCTGAGTCAAATATTCTGCCGTAGTCGGGGCCTGTTACCGCCCGCAACTCGAGGCGTCCGTTCTCGATTTCCAAGCTCTTCATCTGCTCGGCGCGATGATTAAGAAGACCGTGCTGAAGGTTGATCGCCGCAAGCGGGGCCGGAAGCTGGCGCAGATAGGCGGCTGGCGCGCCGACCAGGCTGGCGAGTTGGCCAAAGCTCCAATGCGTTGGGGCCACAGAGGCATGCGCATCGGGCAGCATCAGCCTCAGGCGCTCCGGGTCGTCGCGGCTGGCCTCGACGCGGATCAGCTCACTTTCAACGATGCGGGTCTTGCTGCGTTCGGACCGCCGCTTCACCGAATTATGGAGATCGGTGAGAGAAAGGTAGCGCTCGTCCGCCGGCCGGTTGAACCACTCGGAAGAAACGCGACCGACACGTTGGCCACGGCTGACATCCACCTTGTAACCGCCCCGTGGATTCACCGCAGGAGCGAGAACTTGCAACTGGCTCATGGAACTTTCTCCGCGACGGGCGCCGGAAGCCTCTCTTCCAGCCCTCGACCCGTCACGCGGGCCATCCACCCTCTCCCTCTGCCGTCCGGCAAACGGACAAACGCCGCGGCCCCACCTCCGCAAGGAATACACGTCAGAGAATCGATTTGACCGCGTGCTTCAAAGCCGGGACGCCGGAAGCGATGGTCCTGCTGTTGGCGGAACCGCACGCGGCAATCGCTACAAGGTCGTCGCCGGAGCGGATCGGCCATGTCGACCAGTGTCACGCGACTGCCGAAACAACAGAAATGCAACAGGTTCGTTGCTATCGGAAGCGGTCGTCATTATGAAACGACTGTTCGACGCCAATCGTTTGATCCGCCAGGAGTATTTCGTGACCGAAGAAACCGAGAGCAATACGGACAAGCTCATCGAACTCACGGCTGATGTAGTCTCAGCCTATGTTTCACACAATCCGGTGCCGGTCGGTGAACTACCCGCCCTCATCGGACAGGTCCATGCCGCCCTGAAGGGCACGACCGGCGGTGTGGTGTCGGAAAGACCTGAAGTTCTCAAGCCTGCCGTGCCGATCAACAAGTCAGTGACGCCCAACTACATCATCAGCCTGGAGGACGGGAAGAAGTTCAAGTCGCTGAAGCGGCACTTGTCGACCCATTATGGCCTGACTCCGGATGAGTATCGCGCCAGATGGGGCCTGCCGGCGGATTATCCCATGGTTGCGCCGAACTATGCCGCAGCGCGCTCAGCCCTCGCTAAAACCATGGGCCTCGGCCGCAAGCCGAAGGAGCCCGAAGAGCCGGCGCCCGCGAAACGTCCCCGCAAGAAGGCCACAGCCTGATTGTAGCCTGATGGGTCGGTTGGGCGCGTTCCCGCCTGGCAGCTTTGGGGCCGGCAGCGGTCGGTCTGCTTTCAGCATGAAATCGAATTAAACAGCCGTACGGCCAACGACCTTACCCAGTCATTCGAGACGACCGTTATCGCTCCCGTGGTCGGGTGATCCGCCCTCGTCGGGACGCGAGTTTCTGCTTAGTGTTCCCTTGGAAACGGCTTGCCTAGACGACCGGCAGATTCCAGCGGCTGAGTATGTCGTTCAGCGCTTCGATGCACTCTTTGGGTAGCTTTTCGAGATCATGAGCAAGCACAGAATCCGTGAAGTCCAAAAACCCGTGGACTTCTCTGATTTTCTTGTCTTTGCGCCCTTGCTCGAGCTTGCTCCGCAACTGCCGGAGCCTTTTGTCGATGAAGCTAAGACCCTCTCGAGCGTCCTTGTCGTCGAGGTCTCGCCAACCCCCGACGGATTTGCGAATTACGTGGCGGCTCTCGCGATCAAGAAGTTCACCGGTGCGGACGGCGCGTTGCGTGTCAGATAGAGCCTGAAGAAACTCTGCAGGGCTCTCGCAATGCAATGGCACCTCGAACGCCGGCCTTGAGAAGGCCAAGCTATCGTGCGAAGGATCAACTCATCGAGGTCAGCTGTGCCGCGAACCTGGATCACATCGTTGTAGTACCAGCGTTGCAATTCGGGAAAGCTGTTTAAATACGCGATGCACTCGTCCCATGACCAGACAATGGCCCGACGATCGAGGTTCGCATTCGCCCATTCGTCATTGAGCTGGTTGACCCAGCCTTGCACTCCCGTGTCCCGCCGCGCGGTGGTGACGAGGATCCAGATTGACAGACTCGGTTGGAACGCAAGTGCCTCCTTCGCAGCGGAGCGGAGAAATTTCCGAGTAATGGGCCCGCCGGGGTAAGGAATCCCATCTTTATCCAAGTCAGAGAGGCGCTTGCACTGAACGCCAATCCAGCCGTACCTCTTCGACCGACCAAACACATCGACGCCATTCTGCGCCTGTCCGGGCGGCCGTACTGCTGCGCATCGGGAATGCTATAGGCCTCACTCAACATGCCGAGCGCG
Organism: Mesorhizobium sp. M0306; assembly: GCF_040321655.1. Lineage (NCBI taxonomy): Bacteria > Pseudomonadati > Pseudomonadota > Alphaproteobacteria > Hyphomicrobiales > Phyllobacteriaceae > Mesorhizobium > Mesorhizobium sp. M0306. The sequence continues at coordinate 20,601 of NZ_JAMYRY010000012.1, forward strand.
AGATCTTCAAACTGCTGCCAGTAAAGAGGCGGCTGAAAGAATTGTGAAACTGTCGGCACCTTAACCTATCCCCGCCTATGCGAACCCTGCACCCTGTCCCTTTGCTATCTACTATTGAAGGTGGTTACAACACGGAGGGCTCGGTTCAGCGCTACTGGATCGAATAGCGAGCGGCGTTGAACTGCTTGATAGAGCGGTCCGTAGCCGCTCCCTCTGTAGCCAGCTCAAGTCGTTTCCGGATCTCTCCCCGTATTGCGGAGCCTGATCCGTCTCAGCCGGCGGATATGTTTGTGCGCTGGGCAACAGAGGTAAGTTCCTACCTGCCTCGCCTGACGGGGAGACCACAACATGCGGCGAGATAGAGCTTTCCGGCGTCGCGGAAAAAAGCCCGCCGGTTTTGAGCCTGCGGGCAAGTTCTGGAGTAGCTGAGTTCAACCCAGCATCAGTCAACGACCGGCGGAAGGGTTGGTTGCAGTGGATGCCAGCTAGCCGCAGCATGCTGTGAATCGTAGCAAAGTGAAAAACAAAACTCTGGACTTCCAGGTCGGACTCGCCCCAATATTTGTTTGGGGGAATTCACATGAAAATTGGAGCACTCATCGCAAGTGCAGCCCTGTGCGTCAGCGGCTGCTCTACGAGCACTGTCGTGTCGGACAGCGATCTCACGGCAATGAATACCGTTGCGCTATGTCACGTTCTCGCCAGCAACACGGACGAACAGTATCGTAGTCGGGTAGCGTCCCTTCTAGTGCGCAGGGGCGCAACAGCAGAGAAGTGCACCAGGCTTGTGCAAACCGACAATGCTGTCGCGACGGGCATAGCGGTCGCGGCTGTCGGCGGCGCAGCTGTGGGTGTCGCTGCCAACAACGGCTATGGAGGCGGAACATATTACCGGCCACCGCCACCACAAACCTATGGCGTCGCGTGGGACCAATTCTATGGCCAGAACTACAGCGTTATCTGGCGCTGCCGCGACCGGTCCACCGGGCGGTTCGTTGACGACTACTATTGCGCCGGCCTGCCCATGGTTGACAGCGCATGGCCGGGCTGGTCGGCGTAGCGGATGAGCAGGCCATACCGCAAATATCGATCCAATCGGTGGCAGAGACCCACCGGTGCCAAGCTGTGGCGGCGCCAACTTGCGAGCGTGCCGGCAATGCTCGGTCTTACGGCAGCGGCGGCAGTGGCCGCCTTCCTGGCGCCGTCGAGCGCGCAACGTAGCAACGATGCATCAAAGGCCAGCCCACGAAGGGTGGCGCCCGCTTCGCTTACCGGTGTCGCTTCCGTCATTGACGGCGATACGATCGAAATCCACGGCCAGCGCGTCCGCTTCAACGGCATCGACGCGCCAGAGAGCCGGCAGCTGTGCCGCGATGCGAATGGCGCCGAGTATCCTTGCGGCCGGCGATCGGCCGAAGCGCTGGACACTTTCCTAGCCGCGTCGAGGCCGCTCGAATGCACATTCGTGACGTGGGACCGCTACCACCGCTTTGTCGGCGATTGTCGGCGCGCCGACGGCGCGGGCGTGGCCGCCTGGATGGTCGAGCACGGCCAGGCGCTGGATTGGCCTCACTACAGCCAGGGCGCTTATGCGGGGCAGCAGGCGCAAGCCCAAGCCTCAAAGATCGGCCTGTGGGCCGGGACGTTTCAGGCACCCTGGGAATGGCGCGCTGCGCACGCCGACGGCGCGGCGCCGTCGAGTCGCCCGCTGGGCATCATCAGCCGTAAGCTGGTCGCGCAGAGCGGCTATTCTTGCGAGCCGCGGAGAACGTGCAAGCAGATCGGTTCCTGCGACGACGCCAACTGGTACCTGCAAAACTGCTCATGGGGCGGAAAACTCGATCGCGACAAGGATGGGATCCCCTGCGAAACACTCTGCTAGTAGCTGAAATGTAACGGAGTAAGCGCGCTACGGCCTGTTCGGCTTTCCGCTTACACCGATCCAACGAAGACCATGCATGGGCGGCGCGGTCTGCTAGCCCCATTTTTTGACGAGGTATTCTATATCTGAAGGGCAGAAAAAGTTGTTGCGACAATAGAGAGAAGACGCCTTAACTAAGACTTTCAAAATCGTTAACATAGTTATTTTTCAGTGTATGCTGACAGGCGATCAAGGCGTGATGTTGCCCTGTCGGGGGGGCGAGTAAAATGCAGACTGTGATGAGTCAAAAGCTGGCAAGCTATGGCCAGTGGACCTACCGTGGTGCCTGGGCCCTAGAGATTGCGGCCGCAGCGATTGGTCTTACGACAGGTGTAGCATTAGGCGTACAAGCGTTTTCTGCAAGCGAGTCTGTCACTGCAATGGACTTGACGCTCGCCAGTGCACCCTTTCTCATGGTGGCAATCGCGGAGCTCACCAAGATTCCGATAGCTACACTGCTTTTCAGCGCGTCTTGGCTCTGGAAGCCCATAATCTTGGTCTTCCTCCTGATTCTTGCAGGCATCACTTTCGAAACTGTCTTTATGGGGATGGAGAGGGCAGGCGCATTGCGTCAGCTGCGTTATGAGGAGCTCGTAAACAAGATTGATGCCCTTGAGCAGGAAGCGACAAAGCTCGCCTCTGCTGACGAACTTGGTCGAAGAGCCGATCAGGTCGATCAAGCCCGTTCCGAAATTGAGCAGCTGACCTCTCTTGCGGAAAAATCGCGTGCGACCTTTCAGTCGCAAATTGCCGAGGCCAATGCGGAATTGGAGGGAACGACAGCCCTTACTCCAGAGGCCTCGCGTGTTCGCGATCAAGTGGATGAGAAAAACGCGGTTCGATCGGCGCTGATTCAACAGCGTGATCGCGAAGTTAAAGACGCTGTCGATCAGTTTGAGCGCCAACGCGACAGCTTTGTTGAACGTATCAAGATGGCGCGCGATTCAGGCGACAGCGACTCGGCACGCAGGCTAGAATCGGAAGTGGCTAAACTTGCCAACCCCCGCACGAAAATTATCACCAAGTTGGACACTCGGATTGAGCCGCTCGATCAAGAGATTGCTGCGCTGCGCGAAAATTTCGATAGTTTGCGGGCAAATAGCCCTCCTATGACTACTGACCAGAGGCAGAAGCTTGTCGATAGGCGTTCGTCTCTGGAGCAAACGCGCGATAGTGATGCCGCGGCTTGGCAGCGTCGATTGGATGAAGCGGGCAAACGGCTCGCAGATGCCCAGGCGGCAGAAGCCAACAAGGCAAACACCTCGGCGCAAAACCAGGTCAGACAGGACCAGATTGCCAAAGCCCTCAGCGCCTTGGCCAAGGAGCGGATCCCAATGGCGCGAACAGATCAGGTCCGCCGTATTGCCTCCCGCTGGTACGGCAGCAAACCTGAACTGGTGACTGAGGCACAGGCCGGAATAATCTCTGTGATTTGGTTCGGCTCGCTCGCGCTCATCGCCGCGCTCGCGGGACCAATTACGGCAATGGTCGCTCTAGCGCTCCAGCGCATTGCCGCCCGAGAAGAGGACAATTCAGAGAGCAAGACTTCCAGGCTGCTCCGCAGAATGCTTCTGAGTTGGCGTTGGCGCCGAATTCGAACGATTAAGGTACCAGTTGAAGTTATGGTCGAGAAAGAGGTTGAGAAGCGGGTTGAGGTGCCTGTGGAAAAGGTGGTCAAAGAGATCCTCTATGTTCCGCTCTTCACCGATGATCCCGAAGTCCTTCGCAAGGCCCTCGACCAGGATTTGCCGCCTGAGGTTTCAGACCTCGTGACGGTATCAATGAAGGGTCGCAAAAGTGCTCGTCCGGCATAACACCACCCTGCTTGAGCAAGCCGTCGATCTCGCCGTCAAAAGGTCAGCGATTCCAACCTTGCAGGCTCAAGCCGCGGCCCAAGAGAAGACAGCCCGAGCGACCGCCTTTCGCCGAATGGCGACTGGCGGAGCCATTGCAGTGGCGGCGGTCGGGATTGGGCTAGGCATCAATCTTGGTCTATGGGACAAAACCTTGCCGGAGCCGGCGGCTTTGCCGACCATAGAGCAGCCAAGCGATCTCACCTCTTCAAAAGACGAGCCGCCTATTCCTGTTCCAACTCCAAAGCCAACTCAGGAGCAGGCGCCCCAGGCTGACGCCCGTACCAAGCCTGACGTGGTGACCGTCGACTTCAACAAGTTCGCCACCAAGAACGTCGAGTTCCAAGGCACCACTTGGGAGTTAATCACAGGTCACCACTTCAAGGATGAGAACGACGAAAACTGGGACCGAGCGTGGTGTTACTCTCGGCGGAGTGTGAACGGCGTAGACGTAAATGTATCATTGGCAGCTCGTTCTGCCCCGACAGCGCCACCAGCCGGGCCTGGCGCTGCTGCTCAGACGCTTCAGTTGGTCGGCCTTAATGATTCATCCGCCGTCGATCTTGCAACAAGATGCGCGTGGCTGGATGGTCGCACATTTGCGTCTTCAGACATCATTCCTGACCCGTCACGAGAGCAGGCCGCAACTGTCCCCGCAGAAACTCCTGCGACAGAGGTCGATCCAGATAGTGGATTTGTTGTCGTGTCCGGGTGGGACGCGATCGGAAACGACCTGCCGGATATGCCAATTAGGAACGTGAGTTCTGAGCAGTGTCAAACCGCCTGCGATACCGACTTCAGGTGTCTAGCGATTACTTATAACACAAAATTTCGAGCTTGTTTCATGAAAGGGGACGCATCGCTACTGGTCAAAAGCGAAGAGTCGATCATGGCCGCAAAGAAAGTGGTCGAGAGCAATTTGCGCTACTCGAATTTGGTGTTCGCCACAAAAACGGAAATTTCTGGCAATGCCTATTGGACCTCTCCGCTCCGATATCCCGACTGCATACTGCAATGTGCAAACGACAAATCCTGCTTAGGGTTCAATTTCCGCAAAAAAGAAAGTGCGTGTGTCCTTTTTAACAGCATAACCCAATCCGCTGATAACGCAGCGGTCGCATCTGGCATCAAGAGCGTCGCCAACTAAAGTTGAAGCAAAGCATCTATCCTCAAGGAGCGATTGAAGCCAAGCCACTTATCAAAGAAAGTGGCTAGCAAAATTCCACGATAACCTTTGGGTTAGCGGTAGGAATGTTCGAATGTTCTTCGACGAAGCTCTAACAGAACGCAAAGTGGGGCCAACTGAGGCATCTCAGAGAAAGAATTGTCGTCGGCGCATTGCGGGCACCGTCTGACTGAATGTCAAAAGGGGGCCGACAGCGGAATGGCGGCTTTTGGCGTCCGAAGAACGATAGCGGACGTTCAGCGGGTGGGTCCGGCCGCAGCAAACTTGAACTGGCCATTCGCAACCCCGTAAACAGTCTCCCGACAGCGAGGCGCTGGCGGGACGTTCGGCGTAGCAAGTTTTGCGCTCGCTACCTACGCAAATTGGGCGTATCGTGGCATATCGTCTGTTGCTAATAAATGAGCCGGCGACTGAGAGCGCAAGACTCTCGCATCGGACTAGGCGCGCTAGGTTCCACAACTACTCGTCGCGCTCACCAGACCATCTGCCTCTGCTGAAACCTCTTTTCCTCGGTTCCGGCCAGTATTGCTTTTGCCAATCGGAAGAGGAGCGTTCTGATGCAGATCATCCAAACCCGCCGCCGGTTCCTAGCCGGCGCTGCAATGGCAGGCGCTGCCGGTATCGTCGGTGTTCCAGGGTCACTCCACGCGGAACCGCCGTTGGAAACGACCACGGTTCGTCTGCCGCTGTGGGTCGGTAGTTCCTACTGTTGGGCAGGTGCGTACATCGCCGGAGAACTGATGCGCGCCGAGGGTCTTACCGATGTCCGCTACATAGAAGGCGACAGAAGCGTCAACCAATCGGAATGGATCGCACGCGGTGAGACCGATTTCTCCGTGAACTTTGCGCCGAACCAGGTCGCGTCGATCGCCGCCGGCGTGCCGATCAAGGTGCTGACCGGGTTGCACTCGGGATGCCTCGAACTGATCGCCAAGGAGAGCATTCGCAGCGTCACGGATCTGCGGGGCAAGAGAGTGGGCGTGAACGGTTTCAACAACTCGCGGCACGTGTGGCTGTCCCTCATGTCCGCCTATGTCGGACTCGATCCAGTGAACGATATCCAATGGGTCTTGACTAACGACGTCAAGCCGACGGAACTCTTCGTCGAAGGGAAGATCGACGCATTCCTCGGGACGCCGCCCCAGCCGCAGGAGCTGCGCGCCAAGAAGATCGGCCACACGATCCTCAACAATGCCGTCGACCGCCCGTGGTCGCAGTATTTCTGCTGCATGATTTCGGCCACGACGGACTATGTGACAAGATACCCGGTGGCGACCAAGCGGGTCTTGCGATCCATCCTCAAGGCCGCCGACCTCTGCGTGTCGGATCCCGAAAGTGTGGCCCAGCAGATGGTCGATCGCGATTTCGAGACCAGCTATGACTACGCGCTCCAAACTCTGAAGGACATTCGGTACGACCGCTGGCGGGAATTCGATCCCGAAGACTCCTTGCGGTTCTACGCACTGCGCATGCAGGAGACGGGCATGATCAAGTCGAGCCCGCAACAAATTATCGCCAACGGAACGGACTGGCGCTTCCTCGACGAGTTGAAGCGGGAGCTGAAAACCTGATCCCACCTGTTTCGAGGGGAGACGTAGACATGCAAATTATCCAGAGCCGCAGGCGCTTCCTGGCCGGCCTGACGGCTGCCGGCACCGCAAGCCTCGTCGGCGCTCCAACTCGAGTTCTTGCCGAGCCAGAGCCGGAGACCACACGCATTCGCTTGGCCAAGATCCCTAGCATCTGCGTGGCGCCACAGTATGTTGTAGAGGACCTGCTGCGCGCTGAGGGCTTCACCGAGGTTGCCTATGTCGCGGCAGGCCCCGGTGCGGCCACGGCCTCCGCGGTGGCGAATGGCGAGATCGACTTTAGCCTCAACTTCGTGACAAATTCGATCGTCGCCTTGGACTCCGGTGCGCGGCTCACTCTGCTCGGCGGCGTCCATCCCGGTTGCTTCGAGCTGTTTGCCAAGCACGGGATCGACAGCGTCGTCGATCTGAAAGGCCGGAACGTCGGCGTCCAGGGGCTCGGTTCGGGGCCGCATCTGTTCCTCGCCAGTATCGCCGCCTATGTCGGGCTCGATCCGGCGCGCGACATCAACTGGGTGGTGGACCCGGCGGTCAAGCCCAAGGAGCTGTTCGCGCGGGGCGAAATCGATGCATTCCTGGGCTTTCCGCCGGACCCGCAGGAATTGCGGCGCAGCAAGGTCGGGCACGTGATCGTCAACAGCACAGTGGACCGACCTTGGTCGCAATATTTTTGCTGCATGCTGTCCGGCAACAGCGATTTTGTGGCCGCGCATCCGGTTGCTACCAAGCGGGTGCTGCGCGCCATCCTCAAGGCCGCGGATCTATGCACCGCCGCGCCGGCCTTGGTTGCCGAGCGCATGGTCGCGGGCGGATTCGCCAGCCGCTACGATGACGCGTTCGCAGCGATCAGCGAGTTGCCCTACCGGAAATGGCGGGACTACGATTCAACTGACACCGTCCGCTTCTATGCGCTGCGGCTGAAGGAAATCGGTTTGATCGGGTCCACACCCGACAGGATCATCGCCAACGGAACAGACTGGCGCTTCCTCAACGAGCTAAAGCGAGAGCTGAAGACGTAGACCTATCGCCGATACGCGTTGCCTTTTCAAGGGAAGGAGAGACTCGTGCAGATTGTCCAGAACCGTCGCCGTTTCCTTACAGGCCTGTCCGCGCTCGCAGCCGCGGGTCTTGCAAAGGGCCGCAACGCGGCCGCCGCCGAAGCGGCACCTGAAACCACGACCGCCCGCTTTGCGGCGGCGCCTGGTATCTGCATCGCTCCGCAGTACGTCGCCGAGGATCTGATCCGCGCAGAGGGGTTCTCAGATTTCGGCTTCGTGGCCGCCGAGGCCGGTATCGCCCAGACCGAGATGCTGGCGCGCGGGGACATCGACTTCGGCATTGACTTTGCCACGGCCCTAATCATTCCGGTCGACACTGGCGCACCGATCAAGGTGATCTCCGGAGTGCATGTCGGCTGCTACGAGTTGTTCGGACGCGAGGACATCAAGAGCATCGCGGATCTCAAGGGCCGCAAGGTCGGCGTCGGCGGCAATCTATCGTCGGATCCACATATCTTCGTCAGCGCCATGGCGACCTATGTCGGCCTCGATCCGCAACGCGACATCGAATGGATCGTCGGCGAGGCAAAGCCGGCGGAGCTCTTCGCCGATCGCAAGGTCGACGCCTTCCTGGCTTTTCCGCCTGAGGCTCAAGACCTCCGCACCCGCAAAGTCGGCCACGTCATCCTCGACAGTTCCAAGGACCGACCGTGGTCGCAATATTACTGCTGCATGCTGGCGGTCAACGCCGCGTATGCCGAGAAAAATCCAGCCGCCACCAAGCGGGTCATCCGGGCGATCATCAAATCGGCCGACATCTGCGCGGCTGAACCGGAACGGGTGGCACGCCTTCTGGTGGATCGCGGACACACCGAACAATACGACTACGCTTTGCAGGCGCTCCGCGAGCTCCCATACTCTAATTGGCGCGACTTCGATCCCGAGGACACGATGAGGTTCTTCTCGCTGCGGCTGCATGAAGCCGGGATTGTCAAGTCGAGCCCAAACGAGATCATCGCTAACGGCACGGATTGGCGCTTTTTCAACGAGGTCAAGCGCGAGATGAAAGGCTGAGTCTGCTCGTGCCGAGGGAGAGGAGACGTGACATGGAGATTGTCCAGAGCCGCCGCCACTTCATGATGGGCCTGTCGGCGGTCGGCGCCGCGGGTCTCGTCAACGTGCCGAAATCGGCTCATGCCGAGCCGGCGCCAGAGACCACGACAGTGCGTTTGCCAAGGACGTTCCGCGCCCTTTGCGAAGCACCCAAGAATATCGCCGGGGAGTTATTGCGGGCCGAAGGGTTCACCGATGTACGCTACATAGACTTGGCCGCCGACTCCGATCCGTTCGCGATGCTCGCAAACGGCGAACTGGATTTCGCCACCGACTTTCCGCCACCGCACATCATGGCGATCGAGGCCGGCATGCCGATAAAGGTGGTCACCGGCCTGCACTCCGGCTGCCTCGAACTGATCGTCAACGAAAGCATTAACAGCATCTCCGACCTCAAGGGCAAGAGGGTGGGCGTGTTCGCGCTGACCTCAGCTCCGCACATGCTCGTAACCCTCATGGCCGCCTATGTCGGTCTCGATCCCGCCACCGATCTCAAGTGGGTCGCGAACCCGGACGTCAGCTCGATGCAACTATTTAACGAAGGAAAGGTCGATGCCTTTCTGGCGGTGCCACCCGAGCCGCAGGAGCAGCGCGCCCGGAACGTCGGCCACACAATCCTTAATACGACCGTCGACCGGCCATGGTCGCAACACTACTGCTGCATGCTTGCCGGCCGCGCGGACTATGTCGACAGACACCCCGTGGCGACCAAACGCGTGCTGCGAGCGATCCTCAAGGGCGCCGACATCTGCGTGTCGGATCCGCAACTGGCTGCGCAACTATCGGTCGAGGGCAAGTTCACCGATCAATACGACTATGCATTGGAGGGCTTGCGCGAAGCGCGCTACGACGTGTGGCGGGAGTTCGATCCCGAAGACACAATGCGCTTCTACGCGCTGCGGATGAACGAAGTCGGCTTCATCGAGGCCGGCCCTAACAAGATTATCGCCAACGGCACGGATTGGCGTCTCTTCAACGAGATCAAGCGCGAGATGAAAACGTGAGCGAGTGGCCGGCGCGGATCTTGCTGCTGGCGCTGATGGCCGGGCCGGCACATGCGCATGACGCGCCGCACGACGAGCGCCTGCCGACGATTGGACCGGCGCCCGACTTCAGCCTGGTATCGCAGGATGGCGAACCTGTGTCGCTGCACGACTTTCGTGGCAAGGTGGTCGCCGTTGCATTCATCTATACGTACTGTACCGACGTCTGCCCGATGCTGACCGCTCATATGGCCAGCGTGCAGGAGAAGCTGGGCTCGACGTTCGGATCGAAGATTGTCTTCGTTTCGATCACCGTCGACCCGGAGCGCGATACGCCCGATGTTTTGAAGGCATATGCGCAGAATTTTGGCGCCGATCTGAAGGGCTGGTCGTTTCTTACCGGCGATCCGGCGGTCGTCCATGAGGTGGGACGGAAATACGGGGTCATCGCGAAGAAGGCGGCGAACGGAGATGTCGACCATACCTTGTTGACGTCGCTCGTAGACCCCAATGGCATCTTGCGAGTACAGTATCTTGGCGTCCGGTTCGACTTGGAGGAGTTCCGGGATGACCTTGTCAGCCTCTTGGACGAATCCAAATAGCATAACGAACCGGCTCGTTGGCTGGGTTGCCCGGCTGCCGGCGCGCGTCCAGACCAAGCTCTTGATCGCGTTCCTGTCGATCGTCGGCCTGCTGATCGTGCTCGGGGCCGTCGGGTTGCAGGTGCTGAGTGGGGTCAACGATCAGACCAACGAGCTGATCAAGCTGCAGCGCAGGATCGCGGCCTACCGCCAGGTACAGCACGATACGACCAGCCAGCTCTACGGCATCTCCACCGCCCTGTTGCTTCAGGACGACCGGATGCTGGATGCGGCGCTGCGCCAGCTCAATCAGTTCGGCTACGACCTCGACCGCATGGAGTTCGTCGCCAAAGCCGAGGTGGAAGTGCTTGGCCAGGTCAGGCAAGAGTACGAACGGCTGACGGCCGGCGTGACGCACGTGGCAGAACTCGTCCGCGCCGGCCGTACTGAGGAGGCGCGCAAGGTTCAGCTTGATGAAATCATACCGTCGGCTGATCGCCTCGAGCGGCTGACAAACCAGCTGGTCAACATGGCCGAAGCCGACATGGTGGCGGCCATCGAAGCGAGCGAGGGGGCGTACGGCACCTCTCGACTGGTCGTGGTTGCTTTCGCTGTGGGCAGCATCCTGCTGGCGTTGGGGCTCGGCTACATCATCTCCTGGTCGTTGATCGAACCGGTCAAGAAGATCGAGACGCGTCTCAGCCAGATAGCGGCCGGCGACTTCGCCCAACAGGTTGCCGTCGCCAATCGCGACGAACTTGGAGTGCTCGCCGCTAACGTCAACCGGACCTCCGACCAGCTGGGGCGCCTGTATCAGGAGATTGAGACGCGCACCCAGCAGCTCGACGAAGCCCTTCAGCAGCAGACAGCCACTGCAGACGTTCTGAAGGTCATCAGCCGCTCTACCTTCGATCTGCAGGTCGTGCTCGATACGTTGGTGGAATCGGCTGTCAGGCTCTGCCGTGCCGACAAGGGTGGTATCGTGCAGTTGCTTGATGGCGTATTCCGCTATGTGTCGACGCATGGCTACCCGCCCAGCTTCCGTGCTTATGTCGACGCCAATCCACTTCCAGAGCTTGCCGCAGGCCGAGGCTCCGCCGTAGGGCGCGTAATCGAAGAACGGCGGATCGTGCAAATCGAAGACGTGACCGCTGATCCGGACTACCGCGTTGTCTTGATCGCTGAGGCAGGCGGATTCCGCACCGTCCTCGCTGCCCCGCTGTTGCGGGAAGGTGATCTCGTTGGCGTATTCGTCATGACGAGGGTTGAGCCGCAACCTTTCAATCCCAAGGAGATCGCGCTCGTCGAGACATTCGCCGACCAGGCCGTGATCGCCATCGAGAATGCGCGGCTCTTCGAGGCGGTGCAGTCACGGACGCGCGAGCTTGCCGCGTCTGTTGGTGAGCTCGAGGCGCTTGGTGAGGTGAGCAAGGCGGTCAATTCGACGCTGGATCTCGACACCGTGCTGAAAACGATCGTCGCCAAGGCGGTCCAGTTGTCGGAGACGGATGCTGGCACCATCTACGTGTTCAGCAGCACGCGGCAGCAATTCCGTCCGCGCGCAAACTTCGGTATGAGCGATGAGCTTATCGCCGCAGTCTCGCACCAGACGATCGGGCTGGCCGACATGGGGATCGGCGACGCGCCCGGGCGCTGCATGCCGGTGCAGTTTCCCGACCTCAGCGAGGAGACCTCATCCTTCCTTGTAAGAAAGACGATCGTCGACGCCGGATATCGCGGTATCCTGATCGTTCCGCTGCTGAGGCCCAACAAGATCGTCGGTGCACTGGTCGTCAGGCGCCACAAGCCAGGTGCCTTCCATGAACAGGTTGTCCACCTGCTGGAGACCTTCGCTGCCCAATCGGTGCTCGCGATCCAGAATGCCAAGCTGTTCAGCGAGATCGAGGAGAAAGGCCGGGAGCTGGAGGCAGCTAGCCGCCACAAGTCCCAGTTCCTCGCGAATATGAGCCACGAGCTCAGGACACCGCTCAATTCGGTCTTGGGCTTCACAGAACTGCTGGTCGACGGCATCTACGGCGAACTCCCGGACAAGGCAAAGACGACCGTCGCGCGCGTGCAGGCGAACGGCCGTCACCTCCTCGGGCTCATCAATGACGTACTCGACCTTTCCAAGATCGAAGCCGGCCAGCTCACGCTGGCGATCGAGGACTACTCCATCGCGCAGATTGTTCGATCGACCGTTACGGCTGTCGAACCGCTGGCACGAGCGAAGGGTCTTGAGCTTTCAACGACTGTTGCCGAGAACCTTCCATTCGGCCGCGGGGACGAGCGCCGTTTGACGCAGGTCCTGCTCAATCTTGTAGGCAATGCCGTCAAGTTCACCGAAACGGGTGCGGTCGACATTCTTGCCGATGCGGTCGACGGGCACTTCGAGATCACCGTCCGAGACACCGGTCCCGGCATCGCGTCCAAGGACCAGGCTCTCATCTTCGAAGAATTCCAGCAGGTCGACAACAGCAGCACCAGGCAGAAGGGTGGCACAGGTCTTGGCCTGGCGATCTCGAAGCGCATCGTCGAAATGCATGGTGGGACCATAGACGTCGAGTCCGTGCTCGGGTCAGGATCGACATTCCGGCTGAAGATACCAATCCGGGTGAATGAGGACGCGAGGGCGGCATGAGCAAACGAATCCTGATGGTGGAAGACACCGAGGACAACCGCCAGATCATCCGCGATCTCATTGCCACCACCGAATACGAGCTGATCGAGGCGGCGGACGGCGCCGCCGGCGTCGCCGCTGCCGCGGCCGAGAAGCCAGACCTGATCCTCATGGACATTCAGCTGCCGGTAATCGACGGGTATGAAGCGGCCCGCCGTATAAAGGCCGATCCGGCGCTGCGGCACATCCCGATCATCGCCGTCACGTCCTATGCACTGTCGGGCGACGAGGCGAAGACCCTTGCTGCAGGGTGCGATGGCTACATTGCCAAGCCATTCAGTCCGCGCCAGCTGCTCGCCGAGATTCGTCAGTTCCTTTCCTGAGGGGAGACAGTGCCTTGCACGATCCGCCTCGCATTCTCGCGGTCGACGATACTCCGGAGAACCTTGAGATCCTGCGCATGCGCCTCGAGGCGAATGGCTACGAAGTTGCAACCGCCGCCGATGGTGAAGAGGGGCTTGCGAAAGCCCGCGAACTCACGCCGGATCTGATCCTGCTCGACATCATGATGCCGAAGCTCGACGGCATCAGCGTGGTGCGCATGCTGAAGCAGGATCTCTCGCTGCGATCGATCCCGGTCATTCTTGTCACCGCAAAAGCCGACACGCGCGATGTGGTCGAGGGGCTGGACGCCGGGGGCGATGACTATTTGACAAAGCCCTTCGAGCACCAGGCGCTGTTGGCGCGGGTGCGCTCGATGCTGCGCCAGAAGGCGCTTCACGATACCGTCGCAAGCCAAGCCGTGCAGCTTTCCGATTGGAACCGCTCGCTCGAGCAGACCCTGGCGGAGCAGGTGATCGAGATCGAGCGAATGGGCCGGCTCCGGCGTTTCCTGCCCGCGCAGGTCGCCGACCTCATCCTTGCGGCGGGAAATGGCGACACGCTTCTGCAAAGTCACCGTCGCGAGGTGACCGTCGTTTTCTGCGATCTACGCGGCTTTACAGCCTTCGCCGAGACTGCCGAACCTGAGGAGGTGATGGCGGTTCTTGGCGAATACCACGCCTGTCTTGGTGAACAAATCGTCCGCTACGAGGGAACTCTTGAGCGATTCGTGGGCGACGGTATCGTCGTCGTTTTCAACGATCCACTGCCCTGCGCCGACCATACGGAGAGAGCCGTCCGCATGGCTGCGGCGATGCGTGATGCGATTGACGAGCATTCAGAGCAATGGCGCAAGCGCGATCACTTGCTCGGCTTCGGAATCGGCATCGCCCGAGGCCATGCAACCATCGGGCGGATCGGTTTCGATCAGCGCGCCGATTATGCAGTGATAGGCACAGTGTCGAACCACGCCGCCCGATTATGCGAGGAAGCCAGGCCACGCCAGATTCTCGTCAGCCAGCGGGTCGTTGGTGCCGTCGAATCCCTGGTTGAGTCCGTCGCCGTTGGCGAACTGACGCTGAAGGGCTTTCGCCGACCGATGCCTGCCTATGAAATTGTGCGGTGGATCGGTCGGCCAAGCTAGGGATCACTGTGCCTAATGAGATAGATCGCCTCCTGCGCTGAATGGGCCATACAATGATGCGGGCAGCTAGACCGATCAGCGATCGGACGGCCTTTGAGCTCCATGGCCGTTGCTCCCTATTCGCCTCGCTCGGGGAAACTTCCCAACGTCAGCTCGCAAGGCACGTTACAGATACCTGGTTGGCTTCTTTCAAGCCCGGTCGCCACAAGGCGCGACAGGAGTTTCCGGAAGTCCAGCCCAACCTATGAACAGCGCCTGGACAAGATGGCCGTAGCGGATGGGTGCAGCGTCCGTGGCGCAAGCCAGCCCTCTGCCAACGCGAACTTTGGACCCGATCCAGTCGTCACGTGGGATGAACTCGAACGTCTCGAATTGGTTCGAGAAGGCGCCTTTTGGCAATTACCCGATGGATCCGTTTTGTCAGCGCCCTGGAAGGTACGAGGGTTCCGTAAAGGGCTTGGCCTTGGCTGAGAGCATTGCCCTCGCCACGAACGTTGAGAAGGCGTATGGTCGTTAATCGTTGGCTGAAAGCGTTCTTGGCCAGCGACTGAAGAACGAGAAGACTCCCGCCTTGAACAGGGCGTGCTCCAACTCGCGATTACTCGGCGCGCTCACGCATTGTCCGTCCTCTATTGGGTCATTTGGTTGATTCCTAGGGATGATCAATTTGCCAAAGGAGCGTCCCGATGAAGCTAATGCAGGATCGTCGCACATTCCTGACCGGCCTGTCGGCGATCGGCGGTGCCGGGCTCCTCAATGTTCGCACATCCAGTGCGGCCGGGGAGCCTGCTCTGGAAACGACAACCGTCCGCTTGGGGCAGTGGGTCGGAGGCGCTTACTGTTGGGCGTCCATGTACCTTGCCGGAGAACTTCTGCGCGCCGACGGTTTCACCGATATCCAATATGTCGAAGGCGACACCCACATCGACAATTCCAAGTGGCTCTCCGCCGGCCTGATCGATTTCGACATGAACATGCCGTCGATGCACATTAGGTCCATCGACGCCGGCGTGCCGGTGAAAGTGCTGATCGGCGTGCATTCCGGCTGCTTCGAGTTGATCGGCAACGACAGCGTCCGCAGCATCAGGGATCTGCGTGGAAAGCGCGTCGGGGGAGGGTCGGTGGAGTCGCATCCTCACATCCTGACGGCTCTCATGGCCAACTATGTCGGGCTTGATCCCGTGCACGATATCGAGTGGGTGGAGGGTGAACAAGCCCCAATGCAAATGTTCATCGACGGCAAGGTCGATGCCTACATGGCAGGTCCGCCCGAACCGCAGATCCTGCACGCCCGGAAGATCGGCCATACGATCGTCAACAACGGGACCGACCGCCCGTGGTCGCAATACTTTTGCTGCATGGTTGCCGGCAATGCGGACTATGTGAGCAGATACCCGGTCGCGACGAAGCGGGTGTTGCGCGCCATTCTCAAATCCGCTGACCTGTGCGCTTCTGATCCGTCGTTGGCGGCACAGCAGCTCGTCGACCGAGGCTTTCTACCCAACTATGACGAAGCGCTTGGGACGCTGAACGGTGCTCAGCACGACAAGTGGCGCGTGTTCGACGCCGAAGACAGCGTGCGCTTCTATGCGCTGCGCATGCAGGAGACCGGCATGATCAAGTCGAGCCCGCAACAAATCCTGTCCAACGGAACGGACTGGCGTTTCCTCGAGGAGCTCAAACGCGAGTTGAAGGCCTGAGACCCTAGCAGACGCAGTCACGCCTTGGCGCTGGTCATAGCGCGGGCGAGTGAGCACGACGCGCCGAAGGACGAGCGCCTGCCGACAATCGGACTGGCTCAGGACATCACGCTGACATCGCATGACGGGACGCGCGTGTCGCTGCGCGATTTTCGCGGCGACCAACGCCGCCGGATGGTGGCAGCAACCAGCCTCCAGATATTAGTTGTCTCTGGAGGACTGCTGTTTCGTGGGAGCAGCCGTTTCCATCAACAGCAACCACACGGCAACAAATGTCGCAAACGTGTTATGTCGTCTGTTCGCTCGAATGTCCGCTTTTGGGTTACGGCTTTGGGCTGCTCAACGGCCGACATTAGGCGCGAAGCGGTCATTCGCCATGCGATGGTCAGAGGTCCTTTTCGGGTCATGAGCGTTGGTTCTGTGGACGCCGCCTTTCGGGAAAGGGATCCGGCGTCAGGAAGGTCCGGAATGGGTCCAGATCACCAGCAACAGGTGCAAATTTGCCAGACTACAATCTGGACATTTCGAACAATCCGTACTATCTAGGGCGAGAAATATGGTACCAATGGTGGTCATTATGAACGCTCGCAACTCGGCAGTTCGCGCAGATGCAAAGGTCGATCGTGAGACGGTCGCTGACATTCTCGATGTGTTATCGCGACGGCATCCAGGAATATCCAAGTCCGCTCTGAAAGCCGCCGGCAAGGCGGTCGCCGCGCTGACGGCGGTAACGTCTCGTCTGTCCCCTGCCGAGCAGCGCCAGATCGCTGCGCACGAACAGGCCCTGGCGAGAGCAGTGGAGAATGTGGTTACGCAGCTCGCCCGACCCAGTAAGATACTTGCTCCAGTAGAGGTCGAAAAGCCCCTGGAGGTCAGCCAAGGCGCAGGCCGCGGGAAGGTCTTTGATCTTGAAGAGGGCCGGCTGCGCCTCGCTGAATATGCAACGCCGACACGCCTTGAGGATTGGGCTGGTCCTGTCGCCGGTCCCGGCGAGATCGAAAAGATGTTCGGGACGAAGCGTTCGACCCTGCACGATTGGCAAAGGCGCGGAGCCGTGATCGGACTGCTCAAGGGCGAGCGGAAGCACGTATTTCCGCTCGCCCAATTCGTCGACGGTCGTCCTGTTGAGGACATGGCCCGGATCACGAAGATCATCGGGAATCCTCGTGCGACGTGGCTGTGGCTGACCCAGCAGCATGTGAGCGACACCGGCGAAACTCCGCTCGACCGACTCAAGGCTGGGCGCATCGATGAGGTCGTCGCTGACGCCGAGTTCGATTTCGGCTGATCGTGGAGCTTGACGCCGAAGTCGTCGCGGACCTGGCAATCAGGTTCCAGCCGCAACACTACCTGCGGGCAATGCGACAGGAGTACGCAGCTACTCCATTGGGCATGGGGTTCGGACAATCGCGCTTCGCAAGCCCCGACCGGTCCTTCATGGTCCTCTACATTGCTCGCGACCTGGCGACGGCGATCGCCGAGACGATTATTCGCGACCGGTTCGAGGGAAAATCTTACCGCATGCTGCATCTCTCGGAAATCGCTGGCTGGGCCGTGTCCGAAGTCTCTGCTACGTCGCCCCTGACGGTGATCGACGTCCGGACCACCGGCCTGCTGCGGCTTGGGATCAGCACCGACGCTGCACGTGCCAAACAACAGGAGGAAGGCCGGAAGCTGAGCCAGGCTCTCTTTAACGGGTTCGCAGTTGACGGGATCCTTTACTATTCGCGGCTGACCGGAGCGGAATGCGTGGCGGTCTACGACCGCGCCGTTGAGGGCAGGCTCAAGGCCCGACGGGCCACGGCGCTCGAACGGCATGCCGAACTCGTGCCGGCGTTGAGGCAGCTGAACGTTCGGGTTATCCGCGGCGACCTTTCGTAAGGAGCCGTCGGGCTATCTCTAACCTAGATCACTCGTGCTGCGCAACGCGAGCGCTGGCGCGTGACGCAGGATGGCATGAAAACATCACATCTGGAGCAATGGCTGAGAGGGTTTAAGGCAGAAGTCTCGAAAACTTCCGCACCTGGAACGGTACACGCCTACATTGCTAGACGGCACGCCTCTGTTCCGGCAAAGCTGCGAATCGCGGGGCCACTGGCAATCCGCAGGTCGGTGGGTTCAGGCAATGCTCATTGAAAGATGGGCCGCCGACTTTCCTTTGGCCGTAAAGCTCGGCGGGTTGTCGGTCTCAATTGCCGTCTCAAATTGATCGGCGGGACGCGGATGGCTAGCACGCTGCCGTTCGAACGCACCAGCGTCGTCGGCGCCTTGCTTTTGTGTCGGAACAGAAGACTTGCCTTTGGGTGATCACCCGTCATGACTAGGGATGAAGCAGAACAGGGTGTTCGCTACTTTTGCACAAAATGGGCTGAAGAGCGCGGGCTTCCTCATCAGCCAGAGAATCCAAGATTTTCCGATTTCTTTTCTTGGCTTGAGCAGAAGTCGCCGGGCCACTTGAAATTCCGAAGCAGCACTTCGGTGCGGGACGACGTCGAGCGATGGTTCATCGACGAATTCAAGCAAGGTTGGCGCTACTAGCAAGCGATTTCCGGAGAGGCCGGTGCCGTGCTCCGGGCCACCTTCCGCGATCACGCCATACCCACTTCACTTGCCTCTGTTAGCTTCTTCCTGCGGCGGGAGACCCCAATCCCGCCTGGCCGGCGCCTAACAGGCAAATCTACCCCAACGCCCCCCAACGGCGCCGGCCACCTTCCCGCGAGCGACTGTCAGCCGCTCTAGTGGATCCCGCCAGGAGGTTGTAGATCGAGCGTTCCTTGTCGTTTATATGCTGCCCAAGCCTCGGCAGGCACTGCCGAATCCGCCCGGGCCAGCAGTCCGCGCGCTCAGTCTCGGTAAGTGAATTCCACCACTGCATGCCGGCTATTTCATCAGCAGTCGGATTCCGGTTCGGTTCGTCTGCCATCTTCTTATCCTTGCATACGGCTTGAGTGGCGCAGGCCCGCACTATCAGAACGGCCAAAAGCCGGCCAAAAAAGCCGGCATTTTGGAGTGCGCCCCTGAGGGTGGACAGATCGGGATGTGTGGATTGACCAGCCTTCCGGGTTTTCGGAGAGAGAACCCATGGCAAAGCACCGCGGTCACAGCATCGAGTTCAAACGCGAGGTCGCGCAGGAGTTCATCGCCGGCGAGACGCCGCACGGCTTGGCTAAGCATCACGATGTCTCGCGCAACCTGATCCGCATCTGGGTGCGCAAATATGAGCAAGGAGCGTTCGACGATGATGCGCAGGCCGCTGACCTGATCCAGGAATACGAAGCCCGGATCGCAGCGCTCGAACGGTTGGTCGGTAAGCAGGCTCTGGAACTGAGTTTCTAAAGGGGGCTCTGAGAAACGCACCGCGGCCGAGAAGCGGGACTACATCCGTCATCACCGGCCCTGCGGCATCAGCGTTGCCGAAGGATGCCGGTTGATGGGATCGCGCGCTCCACCTACTACGATCCCCTGGAGAACGCGGCCGACGACATCGCGATCGTCGAGGCAATGTTCTCGATCAGCGACGAGTTCGAGTTCTACGGTTATCGCCGTGTCGGCGCTGCGCTGCGTCAGCAAGGCCTCGTCGTGAGCCACAAGAAGATCCGGCGCCTGATGCACGAGCATGATCTGCAGCCCAGGATCAGGCGGCGCTTCGTGGCCAGCACCGACAGCGATCATGATGGCCCGATCTTCCCCAACCTGGCCAGGGACATCGTTGCAACCCGCCCGAACCAGCTCTGGGTCTCCGACATAACCTATGTCGCGCTGCCGACCCGCTTCGTCTACGTCGCAGTCATTCTCGACGCCTGGTCGCGCATGATCGCCGGCTACGCCATTGGCCGATCGATCGATGCGCGGCTGACGATGGCAGCCTTGAAGCGGCCATTGAACGGCGCCAGCCGGTGTCCGGCTGCATTCATCATTCCGATCGGGGCTCCCAATACGCTGCGCAGATTTACCGCGAAGCGCTGGAAACAAACGGCCTGACGGGCTCGATGGGCCGCAGAGGCAATCCTTACGACAACGCCAAGGCGGAGAGCTTCATGAAGACGCTGAAGGTCGAGGCGGTCTACCCGATGGCCTTCGAAACCTTCGACGACGTCATTGATCACCTTCCCCGCTTCATCGAGGAGGTCTACAACAAACGCAGGCTCCATTCGGCGCTCGGATATCTGAGCCCGCAGCAGTTCGAGGATCAACACATCCGGCAGACTGGCAAATCAGCAGCCTGATATCTGTCCACCTTCAGGGGCGCACTCCATTTCGCTGCTCCACTGCATGAAATTTTGGTACCAGCCAGACACCGTTTCCTAAGCAACCTGCAGTGCGCCCAGGAAGAAAACGAAACAGATAGCTTGCCAAACCCCTCGTCATCTTTCGGGTCGTTGCTCTGGTAAACGTAAACCTGTCGATTGAACGTGGCCCTCTAACGGACCCGGTCGTCGCGGTCGCGTTCCCTTCTTTATAGTTCGTCGCGCTCCAACTCCTCGAGGCGAGGGATATGCTGTTGCGCCGGATCGGTCCGCGTCGTTTCGCTGCCGCGTTGTGCGGCCTCCTTGTCGCTGTCGAACTTATCCTGCAGCCGATTTGTAGCATCTACGGTCGACCCAGTTCGGACGGTTCGTCCGGCCGGCGCTCGGCCTCCTCGGGGCGACGATCTCGCTGCTGTTCGGTCACGGCATCGACATTTGCAGGGGTTTTGCCCTGCACTTCTGCCGGCCCCTCTCGGGTCTGCTCTGCCGCCTCGATAGCGCGCTTAAGCTCCGGATCGTTCTCGGCTACCTCGCATATAGGTGTTGCCCTGGACGGCAAGCTCCGCCGCGCGAGCCAGTCCGCGCTCAAAGTCAGCTCGGAATAGCCTTGGAGCAAATTATCGATGCCATCAGAGACATGAACGCGTCGCTAGACGACCAGCGATCAAAAACCGAGGCCCGCCTTCCAAAGCTGACGTAAGAGACACATAGCCGGTCAGCCCAAAAGAAAAAGGCGGCTGGAGAAGGGCGTCGTTTTGCGGGTATCTCCGATCGCTTAGACTCAATTAGGCGACTTTGAGATCTTTCATCGCCTTTTCAACGACATCCTTGATCGGCCTCGATACATCTTCGGCAGCCTTGGTCGTCACGGCCTGAAATTCCTTGGCCTGCTCGACGGTCTTTTCGAGCTGCGTGCGCAAGAAGGCAGTCTGGACTTCGATGAACTCGGACGGCGACTTCACGGCAACCAGGGCTTCGAGGTGCGAGAAGCCGGCTTCGGCATTGGCGCGCAGAGCAGCAATTGTCTTCAGCGACAACTCGTTGCCGACGGTCTTGGCGGTTTCGAAGCTCGACTGCAGAGCCTTCTGGGTCGTCTCGGTGCCTGAGGCAAATTTCGCATAGGCTTCTTTCGACTGCTCGACGCCCTTTTCGGCGACAGCGCGGACCTGGTCGGCAGCCTTCGACGCGTCGAAGGTGGGGAATGAGGTATTTTCAACGGTGTCATCGGTCTTGGCCATAGTTTCCATCCTTTCCGGTGGACGGCCCTTCACAAAAGCCGTCTCGTTCATTTACGAAACTGACGTTACGGCATTTATAGTGCATTGCAACATTTTTGTGCGACGCACCATCCTCTTTGTCCCAGCGTTAACCCGCTGAACTTTTCGCCTGCCGAGGCATGATCCATGACGACAATGTCGCCGGGCTTGAGGGTGGGACGAGAACTTTGTCGTCATAGATTTTTGAACCTATCGCCGTTGATCGGTCCGTCGATGAGCGATGGTGCATCCACACGGTCGTGGCGCAGCGCCGCCAGGAAGGTCACGATCTTCCAATGGTCATTCGGCGCCTTGGCTTTTATCCTCTCGCCTCGCGGTGCCCATGCGGGATCTGGTGTGCGCCTGCTCAGCGGCGGTCGATACACTGGTCATGCATCGTCAGCAGGTTGGCGGATTCATGCTCAAACATGGTCGTCGATTCCCAGGAAACCTGGACGATTCGCTATCTGCGCTGAGTTCAGGAGCAACGGTTTTGAATATCCAGCGCAGCAGCTTGCCAAGATCGAGCATAACCGCAAGACGGGCCACCTCGCGCCGCCCAGCGTAATCAGCCAGTGCGTTCATCACGTCAGGATCAAGATGCGATCACCGAGCGAAAGGTGCAAATGTCGCTCCGCTGACGCTTCAAAGCCAAGCCCGCGCGCCTCACCGATAAGAGCTTTAGCTATCGCGTTGGCGGCATCGTCGCGGTGCCTTCGGAACGTCGAATCCCACCCGCGGCGCTCGCACTTGATCTCGGCGCGGGTTCTCCCTTGTCTCATCGCCCTGTCAACCCTTGCAAATGAGCGAAACCAAGCTGTCGCGCCCTCGCTTGTGGAGTGCGCCTTTCGGCCGCCATGCAAGGAAATCATCAACGCTCATCCAATCAACCGGGTTTGTGTCGGCGTCTGGCTGGCTGAATTCCACGTACAGATGCAGTTCGTCCCGCACGAAGACGACCCTCCACGATCCTTTGATGTCATTGGCAAGGTTGTAGGCGAGGACGGTCATGGCGGGGCACTCCTTTCGCCGTGGAGCGTGCCTATCTCATGGGAAAATTGACGCTCGCGCTTTCTCAAAAATCCAACGTCCGCGTGATGCCGAAAGGTGCAGCTAGCTTTTTGTGTATCTCGATTGGGAACACGGGACCGCCGCGAAAGTTCGGTGCACGCAGCGAATCCTCCCCCTCCAGGTATTGCTGCAGATCGGTATCCCGATCGGCCCGCGCTCCCCGCAAGGGCGCGGGCCTCGGCCTGTGGTGCTCATGCCATCTACTTCGATCCGCAAGATGGAATATGATCTGGATAGAAGGACCCTCTCGGTGTGGTTCGTCGCCAGCGGGAAGCGGTACGAGTTTGAGGGGGTACCGCCGGAAACCTTTGCCGCGTTCCGGGCCGCGTTCGCCAAGGGCCGCTATTTCAACGACCACATCCGCAACAATTTCCGCTACCGTCTGGTTGCGAGCGATAGCGATTCGGGATGACCTGACCTGCCGGCGGCTCAATCGTCCTGTCGCTCCAACCGGCGGTTGGTGGACGCGTTGCCGCTGTGGCGCTTAGGGTTGGTTACGGTCCGCGCTCACTTGGCAAGCCCACCCCCCGCATCCCCCCGCCTGGTGCAAAGCGTTTGATCGCTCCCGCCGTTCTGGCAGTGCGGCGGGACTTTTTTGCGGTCCAGGTGGAGCATCGGCGCGCGGGGAAGGCGCGGTGCACGCAGCACCCTTTTCTCATCCAACGTACGTCGGTGGCGCGCTGAAGGGTCTCAACGTCGGTCTGCCGCCGGAGCTCAACTAGCTGGACTATTGCTCGACCGGAAGCGGCTCGTGCTGCGGCTCAGCGTGGTGGAAGACCTGTCCAAGATCGCGCGCGTCGAACGTCTGGCCGCAGACTGGGCAGTAGACCAAGTGCTTCGATTCGTCCTCTACCGGCCCGTCATGCGGCCTGCCCTCATAGCCCGTCGCGATGTTGTCGGTTCTAATCCGGGCATCGACAAGTCACAGGAGCGGAAGAAGCTCGAACGCCGAGGCTTTACCCCAAGCCAGATCGACGCCGAGATCAGCCGCTATGCGACGGCGATCAGCCGCATCCTTCATTCTCAAAAGCAATATGGCTCAACACCGGATAGTGCCGCACGACCGAGGGAGCAAGCATATCCGTCCGCGAAGCGGAACGGAGTGGGGGTGTGGGGCCTCAAGCCCCACGTCTTCCTTATGTTGGCGCTAACGCCGCGCGCGCGATGGCAGCAACATGCAGCGACCAGTAACGCTGTCCGGCTTGGTAGGTGCGAGCGTTCAGCGCGGTTGGTATGCTGCGAAGACGTAACCTTGCACCTCGACTAAGGCGATCGGTCCTTTGGGAACAGTGCCGTCGGTATGGAAGATCGCATCGGCACTGTCCTTCCAGCCCTGATTGAAGTGGCCCGTACGCGCAACGATCGCCTTCAAAGCCAAATCGTAGGTGATAGGCTGGTCGCGCAGCCATGGTCCGAACTCGCGATGAGGCACTGACGGCGTCCGGGTGCTCGCGACGTCCTGCCTCAACCGCGCAAGCGCGTCATCATCGCCGGCGAGCGACAGAGCCAAACCGGGAGCGCTTATTCTCCACGGAGCACCGGGCATTGTCTGGTTGTGAAGACGGTGCTTGATCACCAGCCGCCTGAGTGTGTCTTCGCTTACGTTGTAGTCGTGCCTGAACAGATCAATGGCCCTCTGGACCGTGATCGCCTCTGCCCGTGGGACGTAGCGCGGCCGAAGCCGTTCGCCTGTTTCTGGCGCTGTTTTGACAGGGAGCGCATTGGTCATTCGGCCCATCGCGCTTTTCTGCGGCCCGCCGTTTCGCCCGACATCAGGGAACGATATCGCCCCCCATGTATTAGAAACCCACGGACACTATGGAACCCCACGGCCACGGGATGGCGGCCGATCTTTTGACAGCGGAAGTTGCCAATGCCAGGCAGCGCATCCACCGGACCGAGCTCGCGCTTCAACGCACTGAAGAAATGCTGGCCGAAAATCTCGCGCTGTGCAGCAGGATACGACCTGCGGTCGAAGCCGCAGACCGCTTGGTGAAGATCGATCCCCCCAGCTTTGAAGGACGTCGTGCGAGTTGAACTGGGCCGGCGGTTGATTCGTCGCGACCTTCAGGCCACCGGCACCACTCGCGCTCAAGCACGGCGGCAACCAGGTCGACAGACGGCGAGCGCGGCTCATCGTGCGCGGCCTGGTGCTCGGCGAGGAACCTGTCATCGGGCATGCGCTCCACTGCCTCGGCGACATGCGCGAGCGACTGGTCGATCCAAGCGACGGCGGAACGAAATGCGTCAGCTTTGGTCATCCGGGACCGAATAGTCTCATTTGCCGATAGCGATCCCTCGTGAGGCGCCGGAGGTATAGAGGATGCCGGCAAGGGCATGCCCCTGATGAACGCGGCCGCGCAGCTCATTGACGATTGCCATGTATGCGCCGAGCGGATCGCGTCGAAAACCTCGAGCACAGCAGCCATGCCTTGCTACACCAGATCCGGACAGGCCCGCGGCTAGTCCGACACGGCCGATCAAGCTGCTTTCCTCAATCAGGGCATGGTTGCCGCGGCCGCCAGATCTCTACGTCGAACTCGCCATAGAGCGAGTCAACTCGCGTCGGCGTCTCCGCATGATCGACGCACGATGTTTGCACAAATGTAACGGCCGCTACAAGAGTGATGCACGATGGACAGTGGTGGGGCACGCATTGACGAGATGTCAAGCGTTCAGGATTTTCGCTTCCTTGGCGGCGCTGAGAAATGCCACGCGCGCTATCTCCGGTGCGCTGCCGCCACCGAGCACCTTCATGCACGCCATGCGAGCCTGGATGCGGCGCCCGGTTTCTCCAATGGGCCAGCGGTAAAGCAGCATTTCGGCGGCTTCGCGGGTGCTCGAAACACTGACTTTGCCCGAGGACAGCAAAACCGTCACGGGCTCTTCGAACGTGCCGACGTCTCGTTCGCAGGTCATATGCTGGTCTCCTTTCGCAATCTCCCCAAGACCTTACGGGTGAACCATCCGTTCCGTTGCGTCACGTTTGGCCCGGTGGGCGAACATTCTGTGAGGATGGGACCTCGTCCAAAGCGCGGGCTTGATCGCTCAGACTAGACTCGCCAACGCGTTGCGGTCCTTAAATGGCGAGAACCGTCCTTATCGTTACGAGCCCGCTATGCCTTGGTCAGTTGCCGGCGCTGAAATCGGAGACCGAAGTCAATACTCATTTCTGGGGATGTCCCTTTGCAGTTAATTATGAGAATCGGATGTCAATCATTTCAGTTGGTTAGCTGTGCACTTAATTTGAAAACGTGCACTTAATTTGATAATCATACCGGGCCATTCGCATTTAATGTGAGAAGCAGCGTCGGCAACGTAACGGGTCGAATTTCCCGAAGACAGGGTATGAAAATTCAAAGAATTCATGATCTTCACGCTGATGCGATTGCAGTTAAATTGAGAATCCGGGCTGCCCCATTCTCGCAACTAATTGCCAAACCTAACCGAAGCGACCGCATTCTCATCATTAACTGCCAAGCGACACCACGGAACAGGTGAAGATCCACCGCGGCGAAGTTCGAATTGCGCGATGCCGATGACAGCTCAGCGCCTGATTGCGGTCGTTCAGATTGGCGTTGCGGAACCCAACAGCTGACATTCGTAGGCGAGCGCGAAAGTTCAACACGTGCGAATCCAGGCGGCGCGTGCAACATCAACATGGCGCACGCTGGACTAGGATATCGGACCGTTCGCGGACGCGGCATAATTTCCTCAAGCCGCGCCACCAGCCTGTCGATCGAACCCTGAAACTTCGGTCGCGCGCCTCCGCCGTGACGGCTAGGCTAGGCTTAGGCGGACAGCGAGAATGGCCGACATTCGGACTTGCACTCAGCCCGCGACGTCACAGGGTCGACAGGTCCACCACGTCGACGAACACGGTGCGGTCGGCCAGCTCGTCCGGTGCGTCGATGCCGAGGGCGGTGACGTTCTCGGTCATCTCCTCGACCTCTCGGACCACCAAGCGCAGGTCACCCGCTACGCCGGAGGGCACCACTACGGCCAGCGCGTCACCGACGACGCCCGTCGCGGTGCTGCCGGACACGCGGTTCCAGGAGGAGAAGCTCAGGTCGCCCGCGGTCAGCGAGGTCAGGTCGCCCGCGGTGACGCCGGCCGGACCTGTGAGGCGCTCGAGCGACGCGAACACTCGGTTGGGCTGACCCGTAAAGGCGCGGGCCAGCCCGGCGAGGGTCACCGTGAAACCAGCGCCCTCCCGAGCAACGGTGAGGGTGCGGTCGGGGAGCGCCGGCGCTAGGTCGGTTGCCACGACCGAGGACATCCGGAGGTCGAGGTCGGGGCCTACCAGGCTCTGGTCCTGGAACCGAGCGAGCGCCAGCCGCACAAAGGGCGCGTACGACGCAGACGCGACGCCGGGCAGCTCGATGTCGGCGTACCAATGGTCGTTGTGGAAGAACACCGGGTAGACGAGCGCGCGCACCACCGGGCCCCCGGGCGCAATCGGTACGTCGACGGCTTGCTGGGCACCGGTGAACTGCGCTTCGGCCGCGAGCGCGGGCAGCGTGGAGGTCGCGTGGATCGGGTCGCGGTTGCACCAGGTCACCTGGTCGCGCAACTCCGCGGGCAGCGCGGTCTCCTCCCGTGGCCACAGTATCACGGCGACCGCCTCGCCCTCTCCGGTCGTGAACCAGGGACGGGCCAACTCGACCCGAAGCCGGCCACCCCGGCGGCGGCGCGTCACGGTGCCGGCGGCTCGGTCCTCTTCCCAGCGGAACGCGGGGACCACCGAGAGCGGGACCAGGGCCCGTGGTCGGGCCGTGCTGGGCACGGAGACATCCTCCAGGGTCCCCGGCAGCTCAAAGGGGTCGTCCCTGGTGTCCGCGAAGCAGTCGCGGAAGCGGCTGATCGAAGTCAGGCCGAACGCCACCGTCCGGTGCTTGGTGTCGCCAAAGTCGTGGCTTACGGGCGGGAGCGCCGTGCTGCCCCGGGGCAGGTTCAGCTGTGTCACCGACGCCGAAGCAGTCGTCGGCTCGGCCGAGTCGCCCCACTCTCGCCAGGTCGCGCCAACCCGCACAGAGCCGGTGCTCGGCACGTGTATACCCCAGACCGGGTCGTCGGTCGGAAGCAGCCGGGCCACTGTTTCGTCGCGGGCGCGGTCGACCTGCGCCGTACCGTGCGCGGCGCGCAAAGGGAGGCGGACGGCGTGCGAGGCGAGCAGCCGGCGCGGCGGGCTCAGCAGGGGGTGCCGGCCTGTCGACATGGCGGTCTGCGCTGCATTTCCGTCGGCGTTCGACGCTAGGCCCTCGGACAGGAAGCGGTTGAGGGCAAAGTTGTCGATCCAGCCCGTCAGAACCGTAGAGGTCACCTCGACCTCGACCTGGCAGCCGGGTGGCAGCTCTATCTGTACGCGCGGCGACGACGACCCGTTGGGTGACCCGGGGTCGTCCTGGGTCACCCAACGCACCCTGGGCATCGACTGCGCCGGTCCGGCCGTCACCTCGACGACCTTGCTGGCCCGGGTAGGCCAGGCGCCCTCCCACGGTCGCTCGTCGTGCACGTCCTTCGCCAGCAGGCCGGGCTGCGCCAGGATCGCCACTCCAACGCCGAGCGCCGCAGGGTCGGGCAGCTGCGTCACCGGCTGGCCGTTCAGCGATACCTCCCCCGCTTGACCGTTGGCGAACGCCAGCGACGCAAGCGACAAGCCCTGCTCGTCGGTCAGGCGCAGCACGCCGTGCTGCTCGGCGAGGGAAAAGGTCGTCACCGGCGCCACGACGGTGCGGTGGTCGTTGACCGGGTAGGCCGGGTCGTCGGCAAACGGCACCGTCGTGAATGCGTCGCCGTCGGGCTCCGACCGGATCACCAGGCGTTCCAAGGAACCTCCAGGGCCGAGAACCGCAGCGTCGATGCGGAAATTCCCCGGCTGAAACGCGTCCGCGACCATGAGTCCGGGAGGAACGACAACCTGGGGCGGCGGGACTGGCTCGTAGCGCACATAGGCCGTAGTGCTAGCTGCGTCACCTACCGCAGGATCCGTCAGAGCCAGCCCGCCGCCGGCGATGTCGGCCACCCGGGCCCGCAGCTGATAGCTGCGTCCGAACTCCAGCTCCACCAATGAGGTGTCCACCACGCGGTATTGCACCTCGAAGTCGTAAGGCATCTCCAACGCCGAGCGGCGATTGGGGCTGGGCGCCCCGTCCAGACGCTGACGCGGCACTGATAGGCTCCAACCATCCCATCGAGCGACGACCTCGTCGGTGCGCAGGCCCTTCTCGTCGATCACGGCCGCGTGCGCCTTGACGTGGCCCTCCTCGTCAACGACCTTGATCCCTGGCAGGTCTCCGATGCGATAGGTGGCGTTGCGGCGGTGCAAGGAGAACCACGTGTCCGTGTCCTCCACGCGCACGTCGATGCGGTAGCCTAGCACCAGATCTTCGGCGGTAAGCACCTTGTCGGCCAATTCGTCGGCTGACGCGGCCAGGCTCTGCGCGCTGCGCTGGGCGAGCTGCTCCTTACGACCGACGCGCGTGAGCATCAGGCCGGCCGAGCGCAAGGGCGGAAGGCTTGGCCGCCCCCCGTCGGCCGGTGCGCCCTCCGCCCGGCGCGACCGGTCGGTGGCGAGCATCCGTGCAGCCCCACGCAGCTTGCCCACTGCGCCGTCGACGTCGAAGCCGACGATCCGCCATCGCTCCTCGTCGCGCAGGTCAACCACGCCGCGGCCGACATCGCCAGACGCCGTCGGGAGGAACAGATTGCCGTCGAACTCGTACCTCGTCCAACGGGGTACGACGTTCACCGGCGAGCCGTCCCATGTCACCGACACCTCACGCGCGGCCGCCTGCGGGAGACCCTCCAGCTCAAGGTCCACGATCAGGCCCAGGAGCCTCAGCATCTGCGGATGCTCGCGCAGCATCGCGACGGCGCGGTGGAAGTCGGGCGCACCTACGCGGCCTACGGCCGTGTCCCGCTCGGTCTGCGTGGGCCGGGCCACCTCACCATGCCACTTGTCGAGTTCGCGCTCGACCGCCTCGGGACTGCCGATGGCCATTGCGGTGTTGAGGTAGGTCTGCCGCACGGCGGCGGCGTCCTTGGTCGTCTCCAGAACGGCCGGTGGGTGGTAGCCGCGGGGCGAGGCCGTGGCCGGGGTGACACCAATCGTGCCGAAAAACGCCTCCCAGACGTCGGTGCGAGCCACGGAGAGGAGGGTCGCCGTTGGGCTGCTGGCGTCCGCGGTGGTGCTGCCTGTCGCCCTCGTGTGTACGGCGAATCCGTTCGCGGCGGCGTTGATGACCGATGGCCAGTCACCCATGCCCGCTGTCGCGAGGGCCTGGGTAAGACGCGGCGTTATCACGACGCTGAGCACCGCTTTGCCATTGCGTACCCGGCCACCGGGCACGGGGATCAGGGTCAGTGTACTCACGGCAGCGCTCCCTCGTCGAAGGCAGCGCGATATGCGCGCCAGGCGTCGACATCGAGATGGGTCACCGCGCCACCGGTGGCGGCGAAGCCGTGCCCCAGATCGAGTCCCAGCGCCGGATCGAGCGCGAATCGGGGGCCGGGAGGTATGTTGGGCGGCGGCAGCGGCTGGTTCACCTGCCGGTCGTCACCGCCGATCGTCCACTCGCCGCTGTCGATCTCCACACTGTCGCTGAACAGGAACAGATCGATCTCCAGCACAAGTGTGGCCTGGCCCACGAGCGCTTCGCGGTCCGCCTTCCAGGTGAGGGTGACCAGCAGCTCAATCGAAACTGACACCAGACCCAAAACCTCGACCATCCCGCCGAACCTCAGGTAAGCCTCGAGGTCAAATTCCTCGTCCTTGACGACGCGGATGCCGCCCATAGCGTGTACTTCGCCGGAGGCGACGATGAAGTCGATCTCAAGGCTGGCCCCGAACTCTAGGGCGATCTCCAGCTGTTTGAGGCCGGACTTGTCGAGCACGATGTCGACATATCCACCGCCTCCGAGCGCCAGAACACTGACGTTAAATGGGTCCTGCCGGCTAGCAAAGGCCAGCCCGATGCTGACCGGTCGTTCGTCGAACGGTACGTCGACGAAACCGTGGAACGTCAGTCCGGTGAGTTGGAAGCCACCGGTCGTGACGTTGGGCACCGGCAGGTCGAAAGTTGCGGTGACCCCCGTGTCGGAGGCGTGCACGCCGGGAGTCCCGCCGGCAAACTTCACGGAATTCTGCAGGTCCTCAAGCAGCTTGAGGAAGCCGAAGAACTGGGCTCCCTTCAGATCAACGTCAATTGATGGGACGTTGCTGCCCTCCTGTAAGAACTCGAGCCTTTTGAAGCGGACCTCAAGCAGCTTGTCGTCTTCGTCGGCGGTCGGAAAGGCAAGGGCGACGTTGGACACGGTGCAACGAACCCGGTGCTCGGTCGGCGACAGCACGACCTCGATGTCCATGGTGGCGTCGTCGGCTGCCAGGAAGGAGTCCTTGGTCTGCAACGGCACTTGCAGCCACGTCATGGTCACCCTGGGCGGGCGCCCGGGAGTCGGGTCGGCGAGGATCTCCGGCGTGCCAGTGAGCGCGGCGTCTTTGATCAGGTCGATGAGAGAGAAGCCGAGCAGTGATGCAGACTCGTCGAGGAAGCTTGCGGGCCTGAGGTCGCCGCCGGTCACCTGGGCGAGGAACGTCGCCGCGTCCACCGGCCCGCCCGCCCGGGAGACTGCGTTGATTTTCAAGTCCGGGGCCGACAGCCCCCCACTGCGCGACGAATCGCCGGAGAACGGGGCCGTCACGGCATCGACGTCTTTCGGAGCGC
Organism: Mesorhizobium sp. M0306; assembly: GCF_040321655.1. Lineage (NCBI taxonomy): Bacteria > Pseudomonadati > Pseudomonadota > Alphaproteobacteria > Hyphomicrobiales > Phyllobacteriaceae > Mesorhizobium > Mesorhizobium sp. M0306. The sequence goes on from NZ_JAMYRY010000012.1 coordinate 51,970, forward strand.
GGAAGAGCAGCCTCGGGTCGGGAGCGCCGCTGAGCAGTTCGGTGCTCAACGCCATCCGTAGGACCGGGGTAGCGGCGGCGACCTGACCGGACAGCGTCCCGATCTCGGGCAGGGCCATCTCAAAGCCCCACCGCCGATCGGGAGGGACGTCCTCGTCGGCCTTGGGCGCGATCCCCAGCCGGGGAGCGAAGCCGCCGTCGCGCGACTCGCCGACGATGTGAAGGCGACGTACCTCCGGCCGGTCAGTCGCCTGTCCAAGCCCGGACCCCACCATGTCGATGCGTGTAGGGGCGATTGCCACCTCACCGTCGCCGGCCTTGATGTAGGCGGCTTCCACCCCGTCCAGGATAAACTTATCCTCCAACGAGCGGTACGACGGGTGGAGCAGGCCGTCGGGCCTGCGGATGTCGGCGACGAAGACGACCGGCACGTCCACCTGTACCTGCGACGAGGCAGCGGACAGCAGGATCGGGAAGCGCAGCGGGGTATCGACGCCACCCGGCACCATGAAGACGTCCACGGGCACGTTGGTGAAGAGCTGCAGCGCCCGCAGTTGCTCCTCGATGCGAGCGATTTCGACGAAGAAGTCAACATACTGCGAGGCGGCATGGGCCACCTCGTCCGCGATCCCTCCGCCGCCCAACGCCAGGTCTTCCACCGGCAACTGACCCGCGATGGGACCCATATCGCCGCCGTCGATCGTCTCCCTGAGGTCCCTAGCGGACGATCTAAATCGAGACTGTGTCGCGATGAGCTCGTCGACCCCTGGGACGGGGAACGTCTTCTTTCCCTCGAAGACCGGGTCTGCGCCGAAGTCGACCAGGGTCCGTTGGAACTCCACCCGCTGGAACGGGAAGGCGCGCGAAGGGGGTAGGTCGCGGACGGGTTCGGTAATGATCAGTACCGACCGCTTCCGCAGGTGGGCCACCGAACCCTCAGCGGTCGCCTCTAACTGGCGTTCGCTCGTCTCAACATACATGGCGCGGTTGCCGTAGGGGCAAATTACGCCCTGGGTCGCCGTCCGCACCTTTTGGTCACGACCGAGGGTTGCGACGTGGTCCCACTCGAACGTCGGCCACGTCCCTGCAACGGCCAGTGTGCCGCCTAGCGCGCTGAGGCGCAATCGGTGGATATCCGCCGTTGCCTCCTCTCGCAGAATCCTTGATCGGGACGGTCCCGAGAGACTGGTGCGGAACGGATCGTGGTTGTCGACGGCCAGCGGTCGCAGGGTGAGCCCGGCGGGCTGGCCAGAAACAACACCCGATGCCGAGATACGCGTGTTCCAGAGCCCCACCGCGCCGCCTGGGCCTTGGACCGACGTGGGCGCATGGTCGAGACCAATCGCGACTTCGTCGTCACGGAACGGGGTCATCAGGAACCGGTAGGGCAGCTCAATCTGGGTACCCGTGTCGGTCGCATCGGACGAAGGGACAAGCGCACCGTGCAGCAGTGCCTCCAATACCCCCTCGACTGTGAGAGGTACGCGGGTGCCGGCTTCCAAAGACACCACGACACGGCTCGGACCGGACGCGCTCGCACTCCAGACCGGGACTCCGCCTGTGAACTGCGGGTCAACCGACGGTGTGGCCGGCCCTCTCCCGTCGACCACCTGTTCGGCCACGTGCTGTGGTGGGAGGGTCACGGTGAGCTGCGCACCCCTGCTGGCGACCAGCTCAGTCGGCTCCCCGGGCTCGATCTGGACTGCGTCGTTCCATCGCACGCCCATGAGCACGAGATCATCGGGACGCCGCGCGAGAAGGTTGGGGTCGACGTTCGCAGGCGTGAAGGTCTCCGGTGGGTATGGTGGCTCGGCCAGCTTGAGTAAGTGGGGCGCACTCTCCCAGCCGAAGCGGCCGTCGATCGAGTGCTCGTTCGTTAGGGTCCACAGCTGGTAGGAGAATGAGCCGTCAGCGGTGCGGGACAGCGTGTTCATCTGGCCCCGCGAGGGGCTGCTACTGTCGTCCGGCGAGGTCAGGGCGAGCCAGACTGTAGTCGGCGTACTGCCCCCCTCCATATCTTGGGGGCCCAGCCATCCGAAGGGCGGCTGGTCGTGCAGGTCCCAACCAGACAGCAGGGGTGCACCGGCACCGTTCGTGCTCGCGATCAAAGTTAGCCGGCGCTCCCTCGGGCTGATCAGGGTCAGCTCGCCCGGCTTCGCACCCGGACTTCCTACTCGCACCTCGTCGGTGAACCAGGTTTGGCCGTCGAACCCCCAGTGGATGGGCACCCCGTCGTTGCGGACAGCGAACACGTCTAGCCGACGCTCCCCGCTCCATAGTGCGGTGGGCCGACCCTCGAGCCTCTGGCCGTCGACGGAGCGCGACAGGTGCTCAGACGCCCAGCCGCCGCCGCTCTGGAACCAGTGTCGCAAGCCGTTGTTGTCGGTGTCGACCGAGAACACGTCGATCAGGGCATCGGGCCGGCGAACGGCACAGGGTCGCTCCGAAGGATCGGCAATGTCCTCGGTGAGGACATCCGGCCCCTGCCAGCCCTCGTCCAGTGAGGTCAGGAACCAGCGTCGCATCGGGCCGTCCAAGCTCGGTGCGAACACTTGGAGCGCGCCACCGGACACGAGCACATCAGGGTCGGCCACCGCCAGCCCAGGCAGGACCAGCTCTTGCGGCGCTCCCAAAAGGGCGGGCTCCCCCGCTGCGGGCCACACCCAGTCGACCAGCCGCGACCCGACCCGGCCGATGAGATGGAGACCGCCCGGCCCGAACGTCGCGATCGGGTCGGTGTCGAATTTACCCCCCAGATCCTCGGGACCGAACATCAGGTCCCCATCACTCGGCCAGAAGTGCTCGACGTTGCCGTCGTCACCACGCACGAAGGCGTGCAGCCTCCACTCGTCCCACATAGCGACCGGAGGGTGGACTTGTCCATGCCGCAACTCCCAGACGAAGGGACTGGATCAACCTGTCATCGAGCCGTCGTCATCCCCTGTTGCTGTCGTTTGTCCGACCAGCGAAGCCCCTAAGCCTGGTCGCCTCTCCCATGTTCACCGCAGCCGCGCCGCAGCGAGATCGTCACCTAACCCATGAGACCCCTCCGTTCTTCCGTTCTTCGCCCGCGTGCGTTTCGCGCCCCTCGGACCCTTCCGCTTCATAGCTGCGTCACCGAGATTCCCGATGTTCTAGTGCACTCTCTGCTTCAGGCTCTCAAGCTCCTGACGTAGCCGGTCTTGCTCCCGCTTCAACGATTCCGCATCCTGCTGCCTGCCATTGTCTTCAAAGCACTTGACGAGGAAGCCGATCGCCACGAGCAGAGCCGCCCAGGAGAGCCACATTTTCAGTGCCAAAGCCGGCTCGAGTGGCGGAGCTACGGCCCCGAAGGCAACACTTGGCGTCGAAGCTACCGCGTTTCCCAAAGCGATAGCGACACCGACTTCCTGAATTTCGCAAGCCATATTAGCTCCCTTCCCGAGACAGAGCGGCGTCTCAGTCTACGCGTTGTTGTCGGAAACAATGCCCAGGTCGGCGAGGTAGGCGTCGACATTCCCGTCGGAGGCGTGGCTCACCGCGAGAGTCAGGCCGGGGAGATCGGAGATGTCGATGGAGTCTTCCACACTGGCCTCCGGGCCTTCGAGGACCGACCATGTGTCCTGATCGACGACACCATCGGCGACCAGGCCGAGCGTGGACTGTAAGAGCACGACCGCATCCATGGTCGACTGGCCAAAGGATCCGTCTGCGACATCGGAGAAACAACTGACGGCGGTCAGGTCCTCTTGAAGTCTCGTGACTTCAGGGCCACTGTCACCCAATTGCAGGGTGGGTTGATCAAAAGGCATCGTCAAACCCTTTCCATTGTTTGGCGTCGGTCCCAGAGACTGAGACTGTACGCGATGATCCGTCTCGGACATTAATCTTTGCGTGGTGCTTGACTCCCGTCATCTGCTTCATTCTCTTTCTCAAGGAGATGCGCTCCCTGTCGGTATGCTCAGCCCCAGCCGGGATCAGTCGGGCCCGCTGATGACGACGAAGTTCATGTCGTAGCGGGCATCCCCGGTGAGTATGCCGAACACCCGCTCAACATCCATGTCCTGCGTTAGGTCGATCGTCGCGAGCACGTCGTCTTCGATAACGTCGGCCTCCAGAATCGTGAGTTCCGTGACTCCGGGCGCTATGGGCATCTCGATGCCGACATCGAAGCTGGTCCCCGCCTCGAACTGTCCGATCGGGAAACGATCCGTCCCCAGCACCCCGACGAGGTCATCTGGTCCAATGAAATCATCAGTCGCCAAACAGGTGATAAGGCCCAGTTTCAGTAAAGACGGATGCGGCACGGTCGTATCCCTTGCAAAGCTTAGAAGCGACGAACTCGTATGACCAACCCGGAGTTGTTCCACCTTGGAAGAGGTCAGTGAGCTCGATGAGGCATCTTCTTAAAGTCTCTCCTCGCAATCGATGCACGAACGCACCAACAGCGCCCATGACGCGCCCCCCAGGAGTCCGACCAAACAGACACCGATGAATTCACCCACACCCTTGGTGAGTATCTTAAGCAGCACGCCGGTAGCCGTGCTGGCAACTATACCCACGAGCGCACGGTCAGCTTCGCTGAGACCCCGAAACCATGAAACAAACGCTCGAATGTTGTCGGCACCGAGTTGCCGAAGGTCGTTGATGACTGCATCCACAGTAGTGCCAACGTGTTCCGCGTAACATTCGGCGAACTCTTCAATTGCCATCTTCACCTCCCACGTCAAATATTTTGGCTCGCCGCAAGGACCTCTCGCGTAGTTTGCAGCAACTGTGACAGGCGCTGACCGGCGACCTGGTCGAAGGCTTGAAGAATGCCACGAAGTTCTGGAGCAACGTTGATTTCCGGCTCCCCCAGTATGAAGCAGACGGCAAATTCCTCGCTACCTTCATCAAATCCGTCACGGACAGCGGCGTTCAATTCATCCCACCAGAGCTGGACGTTGTTCAGCGCTCCTTCAATGATCTCAGGATCAGGAACGACGGATGAGTCGACGGCGATTCCTCTTTCATTCATCAATGCAACAAAGTTATCGACAAACGGCATAGTGAACCCCCTATTGCTTAGATGATGCGGCGTACCTGTGGAACCCTTGGCATATACGTCTCCATGCACGTCTGCGAAGTCGCGAATTTCATCTTAAAAGAATGATCAATCACAGCGCCTTTCGATGATCTGCCCAGCAAGATCACGCCTACGCCAAATTTCATGCCATCAATGTCGACTGCGGCATGCCCCCCGATTTCTTACGCGAGGTGCACTGAGGAACAATTTCCCGTTCAACGCCGAGGCGCACAGCAACCCACTAGTAACGAACAAATTCATCGCACAGCTTGGACAATGGCGCATCGGACGTTCGTCCTATATCTTTCACGCTTCGGTTGTAGGGTGTTGAAGGGGTTCTGGGAAACTCAGGCAGGAGGACGCTGATGACACGAGAAGAGACGGTCCTTGCGGCAGTGCAGCGCATCCATGAGGCGTCGCCGGCACCCGAGGACTGGACGTGCGCCGCCATCGATGACCGTTGTCGCCGACACGTGTATGGATCGGCCAATCGAATTCAGGCGACAAAAGCGTATCGTAGGGCTGGACGCTCCCAGACATTCAAGAAACTGGGCGGTGGGTCATGCGTGGCATGATCGACGGGGATTCTGGAGCACCGGCTCGGAGCCATACGGTGTCGCCGCATACCCTTTCGGAGCTTATCGGGTCCATTTACGACTGCGCGCTCGATCCTTCGCACTGGGAGCGGACGCTGGCGGAGATCACACAGGCGATGTCCGGCGAATCCGCCATTCTCTCTCTGAACGATCTTCGACATGATCGCCTCTTGATCGAGAAGAGCGTGGGTTGGGGACAGCTCGGGTTCGAAGAGAGGCAGAAACATATTCCAGAAATACACGCACGGTTGAGCGAATGGCTCGCCAAAGGACCCTCTCTGGACGACCCATTTGTCGCCTCGCGTCAGCTCCAACCCGATTATTTGGAGAAATCGCCTTACGTTCAGCGTTGTCTGAAGCCGCTTGGCATCGTGGACGTCATGCATCAATTCCTAGTGTATACACCTTCGCATTTCTCTGAGCTTGTGATTGGGCGCCATGAGCGGCATGGCCTTATCACAGATAGGGAGGTCGAGATCGTGGCGCTCCTGCTTCCGCATCTCCGTCGCGCGGTCACCGTCAGCAATGTGCTGGACGCCCACGCCATCGGGCGCGTGCGCATGGCCGATGCCCTCGATGCGCTCCGCATCGGCGTGGTGCTAACTAATGGGGAGGGCAGTATTCTGCATGCGAACCGCTCGGCGGAGCGTATGCTGCAAGACGGCACTGCCGTGCAAGGTACGAGCGGCATCCTCAGCGCCAAAGCGCCGGCGGCGTCGCGGGAACTGCGCAGGGCGATCCGCCTTGCGGCCCGGGACGAGGTGATGCTCGGCAAGACGGGCCTTGCCATCCGCCTCACCGGACCGCCGGCTCCGCCCGTCCTCGCCCATGTAATGCCGATGAACGGCAGCGAACTGCGTACGAGGTTGCAGCCCGAGGCGGTGGCCGCCGTATTCATCGGTCCGTCCATGACCGCAGCCTTCGACATGACGCCCGTCGAGACGAAGGAGTATCTGCGCCGCCGGTTTGGGCTAACGAACGCAGAAGCCGACGTCGCCCTGGAGGTTGTCAAGGGCGACGGACGCGCCGCGGCTGGAGCCCGGCTTGGTATCACGGCCACGACGGTCAGGGCACATCTGAGCCACATCTTCGAAAAGACCGGCGTGCGCCGCCAGGCCGAACTTGTCCGGCTCCTGATGCAGGCCGAGTGCGAGTTGACCGGCGCTGCTGGTGAAGCTTAAGTTTAGGGCTGATCCCTCGCTCCAGACGTTCTCGTGAGACCGGAAGGTCAGGGGTAGGGTCTTGAGGGCCGGTTGCGCTCAACGTCCGCTTTTAGGAAGAGATAGCGGCCCCGGAAGGTCTCGAAAGGACACGACGTTCCCTTGACCTCCCATCGGGGATGGTCCGAAAAGGAGGGTCAACTCCCGTCGTTTGGAAAACCGCCGCGAACGCTCCCGGTCATCGTCCAAAGGGCATCCTAAACTTAAGGAAAAAGGCGAAACCTTTGTGAGATCGGGCGCTCCATGCCCAAACACTCCCTGATCCGCTCTACCGTCGCCACCTTTCCTGCCGAGATCATCGCGCATGCTGTGTGGCCCTATTTCCGCTTTCCGCTCAGTCTGCGCATGGTCGAGGAGATGCTGGCTGTCCGCGGCATCATCGTTTCCCACCAGACCGTGCGGGCATGGGCGGAGAAATTCGGTCGCCATTTCGCCAATCAGATCAAGCGAAGATCGGCCGGCCGCCTTGGCGACAAATGGCACCTCGACGAAATGGTCGTCACCATTGCCGGCAATAAGCAGTGGCTATGGCGGGCCGTCGACCAGAACGGCTTCGTGCTGGACGTTCTGGTGCAAAGCCGCAGGAATGCCAAGGCTGCAAAGCGGCTGATGCGCAAACTGCTGAAAAAGCAGGGTCATGCACCGCGCGTGATGATCACCGACAAGCTCGGCTCCTACGCTGTGGCTGGTCGAGAGATCATGCCGCAGGTCGAACATCGCCGGCACAAGGGATTGAACAACCGAGCGGAGAACTCGCACCAGCCGATGCGACGACGAAATAGAGCGCTTCAAGTCATCAGGCCGACTTCAGCGGTTCGTTTCCATCCACATCCGTTTGCCAACCTGTTTCGCTTTCCCCGCCACGCTCTTTCATCCGCCGACCATCGTGAACTGCGCAGCGCTGCCATGGAAACTTGGCGCGAAATCGCTCACGTCACTGCTGCATGAAACTTGGATGAGGACGCCACCACTGTACCTTGCAAGCGATAACTTTACGGTGCCGTCGTCCGGTAGCAATGTTGCCGCGATGAGCTGCTGGACGCGGCCCGTCTTCAACAGGAACTGCGTGAAGGCGCCCCTACCTGGCAAGGCGCCTTCGAGGTCGCTGTCGAACGGTGCGAGGAAACCGATGTCGCTGAGCCGCCTCGGCTGATTCGCCCGGCAAGACGGATCCCCCGCGAATTCGTATGAGCCCCCCAAGCCGCTGGAGAAGATCAATCCCCTCGTGGAATTGTCGCGCGGGTCCGGGAGCGAACCATCGATGCGTATGGTTGAAGCCATATTGGATCTCCATTGGTAACTCGGACGAGGTCAAAGTCGGCCGCGCATCACGCCATCAGCGTCTGGATTGCCTAGAACTTGATTCCCAACGCGTTCTCGACGGCGGCTGCGGGATTGACTAGGCCAAACGACAAGGGGTCGCCGTCCGAAAAGCTGCCTGATCCCCAGTAAAGCCCTACGACCTGGTTGTTGAAATCCACGACGACCGAACCGGAATCGCCGTGATCGCCAAACACGATCGATTGCGGGAAATCGGCATGTATCTGGATCTGATTGATGAAGGTCCGCCTGGTCGTGAGCGTTCCATCGGAAGCGGTAACGGCTGGCATATTGGGGAAATCGAGTGAGAAGCTCCCTTCAATTCCGCTGATCCAGCCAAATGTCAGGCCTGTGGTCCGGCCACGCTTGCGAACTTGCATTGCTACCTTGGGAGGGACCATGCCGGATACCGCGCCGATCTCGAGAACTTCCAGCTGGGACGCCTCTGTGAGCGTGCAGATGGCCGCATCGACAAACCCTTCCTCCGAGGTTTCAGGGAAGGACCAGTCGCGAAGCGTTCCAATCTGCGTGCCGGCCAGGATGCCAAGCGGGCCCGGCTCCGGCTGCACCATTGGATCGCCCGACGCCCGATTGCTGTCGACGCACATGACATGGAAGTTGCTCAGCCCATAGCGGATGTTGGGAGTAAGGGTGTCTGTCACGATGGCGCCTAAGGTGCCGGCATGGACTGTAGCGTCGGCCGTGAAGAATCTGGAGGACGCCATAGACGAGCCGCCCACGACCGGCCGGTGTGGCGACTTGTCGGGTAGTCCTGTCGTCTTGAAGACCCGTTGGATCACCACTGCCGGAAACGGAAAGAACTGGATTGCCGCAAGGATCTCGGGCGCGATGAAATTCGCGTCCGCGACAAAAATACGCAGCACCAGGTCCTCGGGATCGGGGTGCTCCTCGTCGCGGACGCCGAAATCCATGCCGGTGATAAGCCCGGCCGCAAAAAGTGGTCGCTCCAGCTCATTCTTAGCCGCGATCACTTCGGGGGGTATTTCCATGCTCGCCTCCATTAGCCGTCCAGGCTGTCGATTTCGTTCATTCCCAACATGTTAGCGTCACGTGACCGTCGAGGCCCCGGGAAGCATCCTCTCGATCTACCGCCGGACCCCCGGGACATTGTCGGCTTTTGCTGCAGTTACGACACGCGCTACGCTCGAGCTACGCCCGCTCGTCAACCAGCGTCATGGCACGGGCTCGCTTTCCTCCATCACGTCGAACCTTATCGTCCTCGCCGGCGGATTTCGCAGCACCCGGCGCTGACGCTGGACCCAGAGAACCGGCCGACCGGTCATGTCGCGCGCCAGCTGCCAACGGCGCTCGAGCTCAAGTCCGCCGCGCGCCATGGCCGCTGCGGAAATCCTGTGTATCTGTGGGGCCGCGGCGGTTCCGGCCTTAAGCACCTGCGCCTCCGGGTGCGGTGTTGGTCGCGGAACCTGGAGCGAGTAGTCGGCCAGTCCCCATTGCGTGAAGGCCGGCTCGCTCTCGGCTTTCCAGTCGAGAATATAGGGATGCCAGCGGGATTCGACGCCGGCCGCCGGAACATAGGTGTATTGCCTCTTTCCCGACAAGTTGCTCACTGGCACGGCCGCGGGGTACTGCGGATGCCCGTCATCCGGTTCACCGCCAACCCGGTTGACCTCGCGCGTGTCGACGATGCGCTCGAGCGCCCAGAGCACATTGCTGTGCTCGTCGACGCCGAACTGGACACGCTCTACGGGAGCGCTTTCGAGCGGCGATTCGGCGACCGGCCACAGCACCAGCGACTCGTCTTTGAGCCCATCGCATTTGAAGATCGAGAAATCGCCAGGCGCATGAAGGCCCGGGTATTTGATGTTGGCGTTGTCGAGGTCTTCGCTCGAATACGTCTTGCCGAACGAATCGGTAACCGAGAGAGAGCGGATGGTGACGATGTGGCCGGCCTTTGCGGCCACCGGAAACAGGAACCAGTCGTCGCCGTGCGAGTAAACCAGATCGACCAGAAGCATGGTCGCAAAATGGGCCGTGTCGGGCGGGTATCCGCCTATATCGACATTGGCGTCCTCGATTTCCCAGAAGCGGCTGTGCGGCGCCCCGGGATATTCCAGCGGCATGGGGATTGTCGCGCGCATCGCCGTGGCCGCCGCCGGTTCCGCCAACGGGCTCTCGGTCGCGGCGTCGGCCGAGTACCAGTCCATCGGACCGCCATGGTGGTCGATCACCGCCAGCGGCCGCTCCGCCGTGTCGAATTGGGTGTTATAGTTGAGCCGGAAGGAATCCCAAGCCTGGGGACTGTCGGCCGGTGGCGCGTCGCCGCCAAAAGCCGCTTCAGCTATGCCGAGCCGTTCACGGCCAAGCCAGATCGCGCGACCATCGAGCCGGCCGGCAAAGGCGTCATAAGGTGGCGGCGGGTCGAGAAACCGCACGCCCTTAGCCTCGGCCGTGGCTGGGTTCGCTGCGAAGCGCTCGCCGACGCGCACTCGGCGGCCTATCGTCCACCAATCGTCCAGCTCGGATTCGACAAGGGCCTCCGCCGGCACGACGGTCGGATCGAACGCCGGATCGCCAGCCAGCGGGGCGATCGGCGTTCTCGTCACCGTGCAGTCAATCCGAACCGGTGACGAAGCATTTTCGCCCTGGTGTTCGCCCATCTGCCATTGGCGGGCGAGCAGCCACAGTGGGTCGTGGACGCGGGCCGCAAATCCGTTCTGCAGATCGCGGTCGCCGGGCCGGGATTCAAGCCGATGATACCTGTCGATGCGAAGAACCATGTCGGGTTACCGCCAGTATTGGGTGCCATTGTCGAGACGTACGCGCAGCGGGCTCGCCCCATCGAACCACATGCTCGGCGCGACCGGGTGCCCGACCACATCTTCGGGGCGGGCCGCTCGGGCGCGCAGCAACTCCCGCGTTTCCATCAGGATATCCAGCGTCCCGGCCGCATCGAGCCGCCTGTCGGATCGAGGCGGCACCGCGAGCAGGATCGCCTGCGGCGGCCGCGCGGCGGGTGCGTTGAAACCAAAAGCGGCGTAGGTGCTGCGTTCAGCCATTGGCACAGCTTCTGTGAACTGGTCGATCAGCGCGACAGCGACATTTGAGCCCTGCCAGGCTTCGCTTGACCCGAAGGCAGCCACGAACCGCTTCAGGTCAAGTTTGGTCACGTCGCCCGCCTGGCGTTTGGCAGCGTTGCCAGCAACGACAGGCTTCCGCCAAGGGTCGTCGGGCGCGTTCGACCACGCCTCCAGCGGCTGCATGCGACCAAGAACGCGCGCCTCAAGCTGGATCGCCTCCAGCCGCGCAAGCGACGGCCGCACGGCGGCCGTCACCGCAAGCCATTCGTCTTCAAGCCTGGCATCGACGGCACCCACATCGAGCGCGGCAGCGTCGCGCAGTGCTTGGGTCGACCATTTCGCGGTCACCGCCAGCCTGCCGCCGGGCGCCACGACGTCTCCGATCGCACGAGCGAGCTTGACCGGTGAGAGCTTGCGCGTTTCAGGATCAGCGATGTCGGGCGCGTGGGAAAGCCTGCCGTTGAGAGTGTCTTTGGCGCTGGTGACCAGCCCGGCCAGAACGTCGGGCGTTGGAACTAGATCCCCGAAGAGTATTGCAGCCACAATGTTGCGGGGCGTGCTGCCGGCAGGCCCGACAATACCCCATGCGAGCGCCCGGCGAAGCCACGCGATGCGCTGGGCATCGGTGAGGCCAGCCGCCTCGGTCTCCGCGATGAATGCAGCAAGCGCATTGCAAAGCGCCTCGTATCGATCTGCCAGCTCCGTGCGCATCGTCTGTTCGAATGGCTGCAGGACATCGTTGGGAACCTCCTGCTGCAGCGCGACGTCCGAGATGGATGCCGGACTGGCGCCCAGCGTTCCGCCAAGCTGCCGGATCAGCCTGTGCGCCGGTGGGGCGGTAATCCTGGCGTCGGGCTGATGTGCCTTGCTACGCACGATCTCGGCCATGAAATCTTCGGATATGAAGACCGTTTCGAGTGGGGTGAGACCGAGGTCGGCAAGCGCGACCGTTTCCGTTTGCTCGACCCCGTTTTCTTCCCGGGTCGCCGTCCACGACCACTGGGCGGGGTCGCCGAAACGGCTGCCGAGCAAGCCGGCGAGCGAGGCGTCCGCAAGCTCGAGTGGCGAACCGCCGGCATCCGGTATGCGATGGGGAAAGACTGCCAACACGCTGGTGCCGAGACGATAGCCAGAGGGCGGCGTATGCACGAACTCAAACGCTGGCGGCCGGCCGAAACCCGCCGCTGCGTCCATTGCATCCGCGGCGAGGTCGGCATGGCCAGTCACGACCTGATGAACGCCTTCGGCAACCAGCAGATCGCTGTAGGCTTCCAGTGCGGACTTGAGATTTCGCAGCTGCTCCAGTTGCCTCCCGTGTTCGGCAGCATCGTCGCTGAGAACGCCGGCGATCGCTCCGGCGAGCAGCCCATCAAGAGCATCGATCCCGTGGCAACTATCGCGGGTGTCGGGCTTTTCGGGACGCAGCGGCTTGGCTTGGCGCAGGGTCCTGACGCGGTCGGGCCGGCCGACAACCCCCTCGACGCGGCGGCCGACCACTTCAAAGATGTGGAAACCCATCCGCACCTCGTCGGCCATCTCGACGGCGAGACGAACGCTGATGGAGGAGAGGTCCATCTTCCATATGTTGCGGCCGTCGGCGGTCAGCTCGTCATTCGACGACAGGTACTTGTCGCGCAGGATGATGCTGGTCAGCGCTTGCGCGTGCGAAGGCGCATGCAGGCGGCCCGCCCGTGTGGGACCCGGCTTGCCGAGGAAGGGGCCATCGACCCAGCCATAGGCGCCGAGACGGTGGCGGTCGCGGCCGCCGGTAGCATGCTGCCGCAGCCGCCGCCACGCGATCGCGGTCGCAAAGGAATCGATTCGATGGCCGGCCGAATCCAGCGTGGCCCGCAGTACGCGCTCCAGCTCCGCATGTCGCTCGGGCGGGAGTTTGAGTTGGTTGACGGGCTCTCCGGATTCCGGATTGAGCGGATCGCGGTCCTTCACCAAGTGCTGATCGAGCTCGGAGACGAGGCGGAAGACGTCTTCCCGATGAAGCTGCATAAGCTTGCGGATCAAATCCTCGCCCAATCCCGCCTGCTCGGAATCGGAGAAGCTGGTCTGAAGGGCCTCGATCGGTGTGAGTACTTCAGGATCGTCCCAGATCAGCGGATTTTGCAACGGGCCGTTTATGTGGTGGACCGACTGCATATACCAGGCCTTAGCCAAGAGAACCGACTGGATCACCAGACGCACCAGCAGGCTCTGCGGAACGATTCCCCCCAACGTTCGACCGTAGAATACGGAGGCGAACTGGTCGGCTTCGATCTGGTAGAGGTCCTTCACCATGTCCGTCAGCGTGAGCTGCGGCGGCAAAAGCCGCCTTGAACCAAGTAGCGGCAGCCGAAGCTGTGCAAGGTGCCCTGCCGCGAGATAGGGGCGCGACGCCCGGTGCTGCAGCACCTCGCTGGCGGGCTCCCAGAATTTCTCCGCCATTTGCATGAAATCGGCGTGCGGCACGGGTGGGTAAGCGTGGGCGAGCTGCTCGGCGGCGACGAACGATCGGTACGAATAGCGGGCGCTAACGCCCGGCCGGGCAAGATGTCCGAGCAGGCCTCTGGTATCGGCTCCGACGATGGTGCCGCGGCGCGTCGCAGCATCCGCCCAGGCGGGTACCAGCGTCGACAGCCCCTTGATGATCTTCTCTTCGATGCGTTCGAAGTCGCCCCCGTCGGAGGCTTGCCAGTTGCGCAGCGAGGTTACCGGCAAGACGCCGTATGGTTGCGCGCCGATGCGGAGCGGCAGCAATGGGCCTTCTACGTGCAACACCTCGAGCGCCCAGCGCCAGAGGACAAGCGCCTCGTTGCCGCCGTTCCAGACATCGCGGAAATAGTGCCCCCAAAGCACCGGCCACAGCGTCCTCAGCAGCAGTGTGCTGTCCTCCACATCATGAGATGATCCGGCCAGATAGGGCAAGGCGCCGCTGTCCCCGCAAAGCGCCTCGGCAAGCTCCCGCACGCCTGCGCCGGTTTCGCCGGCGAGGCGCCTGCCTGCGATGACCCGCCAGGACTCGCTGTCGAGCGCAAGATCGGCGGCGGGCGTGCCCTGGATAGTGTTCGTTGGCGCGCCGAGGCGGACCAACGCCATCTGTCCGGCATCGACATGGGCGCGGAAATGCTCGGCTGGCGCCTCATCGCCGATCCCATAGACATAGAGGGCGGCGATCGTCTCCGGTGTCACGCCCGGCGGCAGCGTGAATTCGCCACCCATGCCGACGGCCTGGGCTCGCGGCCAGGAAATGAGCCAGCTATCGAACGCGTCGTCGCCGGCGGGAACCTTGAATTCATCAACGGGCAGATTTGGCTGCAACACCCCAATGTCCATCGCCTGCTGGTTGTTGTCGACCACCGTCACGACGAGTTCGCGCGGCAGCCCGCCGACCCGCTCTGGTAGCGGCCGCCCTATCCGATCTTGCGGGATGGCGGCGACAAAGGCGCCGTCCTGAAGCGCGGCAGGGAAGGTCGTCACTAGCCACGCCGCCCGCGGCGGCGTGAGGCGACTTGACAATTGCTCCCACGCGACGACGCCCTCGGGGTGCAGCAGCCATTCGACCGGGTCGGTACCCGGAGCAGCCCCCATCACCTTCGACCGCCCCCAGAACTCGGCTAGGAATTCAGCCTCCATCGGCGTCACGCTGGTCTGGTCGCGGCGGATCGAGGCCTCGTCTGGAACGACGCGCAGCAAGACTGTCCAGCCGCCCTGCCGCTCCTCGAAAAGCGTCTCCAGGCGCAAGGGCAGCATGACGCCGATGTCCCGGAAGGGCGACCCGCGGGGCTCGGGCTGGCGCAGCCAGTGACCGAGGGCGAAGCCAACAAGCTGGTCGACGGAGTTCGCATCGGCCCCGGCGGTGGCGATCTCGTCGAGGAAGCCGGGCCGTGGCGCCGGACCGCCACGCGGCAGCGCCTCGATCGCCGCCGCCACGTCGCCTGTCAGCAAGGGCGGCTGCCCAGTCGCGACAATCGCCGGATCGGCCTCGACCAGGGGCAGCAGACCGGCCGTTGTCTCCCACAAAAAATCCCTGGCAAGCGCCGCGCCGTGTTCGTCGCTCACGTCGAAACGATCCTGCGTGAGTTGGGTCCGCTCGCCATCGAGATCCGCGTGCAGCGCCTGAGCTCCTGCCAGGCGGCCCTGGAGCACCAGACCCTGCGCCAGGTCGGCTTCTGCTGCGATGTCCAACTGCAGGTCTGCGATTTGCTGGTCGAGTGCGTCGATCGCGTGCCCGACCACGCCGAGGCGCCGATCCCGGTGCTCAAAGGTCATCATCCGTTTTGCGCCTGTCGTTCGAGTTCGGCTCCGCTGATCGCAACGCGCGTGGGCTTGTCGATGGTTCGTTCGGCGAATTTGGCACTGTTGGGCCACGCCAGTCCCTGGTCGTTGCGGAAGCGCAGTTCCGACGGCGGCTCGTCGAGCACCAGCCAGAACTGGTCGAGCGTCTGTGGGTCCACGTCGAAGGCGAAGAAGACGAGGTCAGGCTCCATCTGGCCGAAGAAGATCGGACCAAAGTAGCGGCGCTGATTGCGGTCCGCAGGCGCATCGGCGAAGTTGGGCGGAGCCTGGAGCAGCGTGTCGGGATCATCGCCCGGCAGCGGGCGAACGAGATAGACCAGTGTCGACGGATAGCGGCGGAACAGCGCGGTACGAAATGCGATGACGAGGTCCTGCTTGCCGGTGGTGTCACCGGGTTTGATCGCCTGGTGCGAAAGGTCGCCGACATCGTCTGCGCCGGGTTCGCCGAACGGCTTGGATGGCCAGTCGACGACCGGCCGTATGTCGGCCTCGCGCTTGGCGGTCTCGTGGTTGATGTAGCCCCAGAACATCCGTAGTGGCGTGCTGACGCGAGGTGCAGGGAGATTGCGCCAGCGCATTTCGCTCAGGAATTGCGTGTTGATGCCGACCATGAAGGCATCGACGAAGGTCGGGTTCGTCTGCAGCGAAACTATCGAATTGGGCGGAATGGCCCCGGCGCCCGGCAGCAGCCATTCGCGCTCGTGTCGGTTCACCAGCGTCCAGGTCGGATAGTCGAGCCCGATCGGCGCTTCGGGCGGCGCCAGCGTGGCGAGATCTAATCCGATGATTGTGGCTTTTACGCGCACCCAGGCGGGCGGCATTGCCTGTGTCGGGTCGATCGCGCCGCCAACGATCGCGGCTAGGTCGCCGAGCTTTGCGGGGCGCCGCCCGTCCGGCTCTTCGGGCCGCGGCAAGGCGGCTCCCAGTCCGCCTTCCTGCGACTCCCCGCGCAAATTGCCGGCAAGGCAAGACTCGATCGCCGCCAGCATCGTCTCGCGATCGAAGAACCGTGTTGGCCGTCCCGATCGATCAAGGAATGGCTGGAATTGGCTGAAGAAGTGTTCGATTAACTCGCCGCACTGAAGACCGAAGGCGTCGTTTACCACTGCCACGAAATCGCGGATCCGCTCGTCGTCGACAGGCTGGCCGGCGAACTTCTGCAATATCTCTTCAAGCCGCTCGTCGAATGGAGGCAGCCCGAGCGCGTCCTCTAAGGGCTGCTCGCCTAGCGCCCTGGCGACCGCATCGACGTGGGGCAACCCGGGCGGAGCTTTCTCGGCCCTCTCCGGCGCCTCGTTAGCTGCTGCCAGGAAGGCGGCGCGGTCGATGCGGCCGTTGGAAAAGCGCGAGCGCGCCGTGCCGTTGCGCAACAGGCGCTGCGCCGCGCTCGAGAATATCGCACTGTCGAGCGTCCTGGTTTTGGACGTGACGTAGCCGAGCAGGGTTCCTTGACCGTCGGTCAACATCCGGCCCATCGCGGGGCCGAAAAGCCTGAGCTCCAGTTCCGCCACGTCCGGCAGCCGGCGTCTCCACAATCTCCTGGCGGCATCCAGGCCGAATGCGAGATGGCCGACGCGCTGCGCGGCATCCTGCAATGCGCCCGCTTGCTTGACGGCCGCGTCCATCAGCGATTCCTGCTCGACGACGCCCATCCACAGCCCGAGCCCGGCAACGCCGCGGTGACGCGGATCGTCGTTCATCGACTTTGTCCATTGAGTCGTTGATGTGTCCTCTTTCCATAGGCCGCCATAGTTCGGCAGTTGCATGATGTCGCGTAGCGGCGGGGGCGGTACGATCTCGGGCGGTTCCACGTCCGCCAGCTCGTCGTTCAGGCGGTCAAGATCGTCGCGAGCTGCCTTGACTTGGACGGGTTCGCTCGGATGGTTCTTGAGCGAGGTGATGGCGCCGCCCAGCGTCAGCTTTGCGTCGACATTGGTGACAGGCCGACGATAGCGAAGGTCGGCTATCCCCAGGCCGCCTGATGGCCGCAGCTGCAGCGCGGTTGCGAGCGTCTCGAAATCCCCTTCTTCCGCCGCCTGAAAGCGCCAGCTGAAAAAGGCCGGCAACGCCTCGAAATTGCGCTGGGCGCCCTGCCACATCGCAGCGCCGGTGGCGGTGAACGTCGGAACGATGACGGCGACGTGGTCGCGCAACGGTACCAGCCGGCGCGGCGAGAGAAGCCGCGAGAAAGTGACGGCGCCTTCGGTCTGAACGTGTGCCCAGAGATGGGATTTCGCCAGATCGTGATCCTCCAGCACCTTGTTTTCGAGGCGGGTGACGAATCCGCCCTCCGCGCCGAGCTCGTCAGTCGTGCCGACTAGCAGCACCATCCAAGGCTTGAGGCCGATCGATCCCGCGGCCGACGGGTTCGGCGTGTAGCGCCACGGCAGGTCGGCTTCATGGAAATCGACATGGACGAACTTGGTCGTCTCGGCGTCGGGCGTAGATGGCTTCGGCGCCAGATGCCTGATCGCAACAGCAGACCTCAGGCCGCCGACATCGCTTGCCGCCGGAAACAGGACGGGCACTTGGCCTTGCAACGCTGGCTGGCTATCGCCAAGATCGTCCAGCGTCAGGGTCAGCGATCTCCCGAGGCGGCCGCCCGCCTCCTGTGCTTCGGACAGGATTTTCGAGCGCTGCCAGGCAAGGAATTTCATCGTCGCCATGGCTAGATCACTCCCACGACGTTGACGGTCTGGGCGGTCGCCGGCTGGGCAACGCCTTTGCCGCTCCGCGTCAGCAGGAATGCCTGCGTCGAGCTTAGATTTTTCTGCAGCACGCTGCCGGCAGAATCATGCGCGTTCCAAATCTCCTGCGAGGCAGTGATGCGTGGCGCGCCTGGCTGGACAGTGGCGATGCCGGATCGCTCCCGCTGCATGCTGGCAAGGGAAGCCAGCATGTAGCCGGCTGCCTCGATGAGCAACGGGAAGAGGAAACGTTTCGGCAGCTTCACAAGCTTGAGCATCACGGTGCAGTCCTCGCTGGCGCCGAAGCTCGGTTCCAGAAGCGAGATGCGGATGCCGGACTGCGCCTGCGTGAAGCGTGCATTGTTCAGCACCTCGGATTCGGCAAGTGTCAGGTACGTGCCGGCCCCGAACCAGTCCTGCTCGATGCCGGCCGATGCGTCGGGCGTCGCAAGCGTAAGGTGGTGGTTGCCATTCTGCCCGGGCGCCAGGGGCGCACCTTCAAAGCGTTGGAGATCAAGACCGAAGGGTACGCGCCTCTGTTCCCAGATGATCGCGCCGACCGCGCCAACCACCGGAATATTGTTGACGAGCGTCGGGGTGCCCTGGCGCAGCACGACGCTGCGGTCCTCGCCCTCGCTGCGCGTGTTGTCGGGCTTGGCGAACTCGGGCGCCAGCAGCGCGACAATATTGGTGATGGCGGGAACCTGGCTGCCGCCACTGCTTCCGAGCTGGATGGTGACGCTCTCGGAAACTCTCACGAACAGCACTTTCACCGAGGCTCTTGCCTCGATGACCAGCGGTCCGGGGCCGCTCAGTTTGCCCTGCAAGCGCACGCCGCAAAGCGATTCGCCGAATATCTCGATATCGAAACCGGCATCGATCGTGGCGACGAAATAGAACGGCTCGAACTGGACCATGGCGTCGAAGCGGAGCCAGCCATGCGCGGAGATGGGACCTAGCTCGATGCCGGCTTCGACGGCGGCGCCGATCTGGAACGTATTCGACGTCAGCGCGAAATAGTTCTCAAGCTTGAACCAGGCGATGCCCACCGAGGCACATGTGCCAGCGCGGGCGAGGCGCGGCAGTTCGAGCCCACCCGGATTGAAGGATGGGTGGAAGCCGCCGACGCTGAACAGGAAATAACCATTGTCGCCATAGGCGATGCGCAATGCGATGCCGCCGGTGATCTTGAACACTTGCATCACGTGCGAATTGACGAGCACTGCGTCGAAATAGATCAGGCTCTTGGTGAGATCGATGCCGCCGACGAAGTCCATGCGCAGGTAGACGAGGGCGAACTCTTCCGAGCCGATGACCAGCCGTGCCGAGCCGGCGATGAAAATCTGCCGCGGCCCCGGAAGCTCGATGAAGATTCCAGCATCGAGACGAAGCAGTTCGAGCCATGAGATCTGGAAGGTCGGCCCCACCAGGAACACGCCGCGCGCCGCCGGGAAAAGGCGCGGAAGCTGGCCGATGACAGTCAGGGCGTTGTTGGTCGGATTGTCGCAGAACAGGATCTGACCGCTTGTTCCCGAGGCAAGCTGTTCGCGCAGCACGTCGGTATCAGCACGCCGGTTGATGCCGACTAGCCCGCCAACGCCGGTGATGGCGAAGCCGAAGCCGATCTGCACGCCCGGCAGCGGCAGCCTTATTCCGAGGATGCCCACGAAGGCCGGTGCGCCGTCCGCCTGTCCGAAAAGCGCGAAGGCGTCGACGCCGATGCCGACCACCTTCAGTTCGAGCCCGCCGGCATATTCGTCGTTGCCGAGCTTGGCGAGGAAGCCGCCCCCGGCCACCGGGCCGGCCTCCAGCGAAACGCCGAGCGCGGTAGGGCCCTCAATGCCGAGGAAACCATCGTCCCAGTGCCCGAACCAGGCGCCCATCCCGTCGGCCACGATGCGCACCGGCCCGAATGCGCCATTCGCGCCGAAGTGCAGGACAATGCGCGAACGCAGGCTTTCGCCGGCAAGCTTTGCCTCGATGCGGACCAGAACACGCTCGATCGTCAGGCCGGCGGCGCCTCCGCCTACGCTGAGATTGACAGGAACGGTGAACTCGGTGGCCAATGGCGGCAGGCCCGCTTGTCCACCCATCGTCTGCAGGCCGACGCCCTGCAGGTAGCCAATCGAGATCTCCGTTTGAAACCGCACCTCGGCAGGGAGCGAGACGATGCTGGAAAGCAGACCCAAAGGCTTCGTCGAAAAAACGAAGGACACACGCTCGACGATCCCCCGCAGGCCGAAGAGCGGCGAGCCTGCCAGCACATTTGGTTGCAAGCGAAGAAGCAGCCGCGCCGGACCCACCTCCAGCCTTGTGTCGCCGGGTGGTCCAATGATCGCCGCCCCGCCTTGTGGATCGAACCGCAAGCCGGCCTCGAACACGCCGCTTGAGGCGAGAGCGGGATCGAAGGATCCGTTCTTCATGACGAGGCGGTAGGTCTGCGCTCCGGTATCGGTCGTCGATGCAACCAGCCGGATGCCGCTGCCGAGGTCGAGCGAACCTGCCACGAAGGCCGTTGCATTGCTCAATTTGAGCTCGACGCCGAGGCCGTCCAGCCTGTTTGCGCCCAGAACGTCCGGCCCGACTATTGCCAGGTAATCCGTTAGGAGCGCCGCGCCTTCCGCCGCCTTGGCCTTGAACGAGGACACGTCCAACGGCGGCGTGATCGGCATACCAAGCTTGAGCGGCGAATTGATGAGATCCTGGACGAGCTGGATCAGATCGACTGCCCCGGCGGGATGAGGGTCGGGCAGCGCAGCATATCCTTGCTGCGCATATTCCAGCTTCAGGAGCTCGCGCGGCGAAAACAGCAGCAACCCGGTGAGTACCTGGGCGACTTTCAGGTCATCGAGGTCCTGTATGCGCGAGAGCAGAACCGCCAGGGTCGTATCGCCGGGCGAGCGCAAGAACGCGTCAAGCCGGTTCCAGGCGAGGCGAAACGCGAAGGCGCGTGGGTCGAGATCGCGAAACTCGACCTCGATCAGGCCCGCCAACGTCAGTGCCTCGGCCAGCCGGGGCGCGCGAATCTGCAGCGCGCGGACGATGATGGTGTCCCTGACCCCTACGTCGTTGAGCACGCCGTCGATCGTATCAAGCCAGTCCGCTATGCCGTTGTGGTTCGGATCGAGCTGGATCGCAGTGAGCTTGTCCTTGATATCGGCAATGTCGCCGAGCTTGCCGGGCGGCGCAGGATCACCTCCCGCCGGGTCCCCCTCGAGGCTTTCCTTGAGGAAATCGATAATCAGTTGAACCAGCGAAGCCACGGCGACTTGTCCCTCTCTGCACGATGGTCACGCCTGTCGCGACCGCTTCCACGCGAAGTTCAGAAACCGAGGCCGATGCCGCCGTCGAAGGTGTAGGTGTTGAAAGAGTTTGACTCCACTGAACTTCCCGCCACCCACCGTGCGTTGATGAAGACGTGAAACGTGTATGTGCCGGGAGCTATCTCGTTCGGCGGAATATTGACGATGTGCGCCAGGGTCAACGCTGGCACAAGCCCGTCGACCTGCTCCTCTCCTTGCCAAACCGTAACGTTGCCGTTGCGGTCGCCGGTGATCTTGCCGGCCTCGCTGTACGGCCCGGCGACGAGGATGCTAGCGTTCCAGTCCGTCGACTGGACGGCAAAATCCTGGCCGGTGTAAGGCATCGTGGGGTTTGTTGATCTGGAGGCCAGATTCCTGCCTTGCGGCGTGAGCAGCGGGCCGAAAGTGAGATTCGGGTGCATGATGGGCCTCTCCGCAATACGAAGAACAAAGGCCCCTCCACATTCCCCATGGGAAGCGTATTACAGAATCCGGCGTTTGAGCAATCCAAATCGTCAATCCATCGCCAAGAAAATATTTGTTGGTGATTTGGGGGCGAAAGCAATACCAGTAAGACAAAGGTTTAGGCTCGTCGGTTGGCGCGTTTCATTAAGTATTGCCTAAAAATCTATGCTCTCGACGAGCTTCCGTCGCAAATTCAGAAACGCCCATCGCTTGGTCGCTTCATCGCGCGCCCGCGAATGAATTTCCGGTCAAAAATATGCGATGGACGCGCTGATCAACGGGTCCGAACTGCCGCCGGGAGCGTTCACGATTGCCGTCGCGACGCCGTTTCCAGGCGGCACAATAGCGACGATCCGCTGGTCACTCTGGACCTCGAACGACAGGGCGGCCACGCCACCAAACGACACGGCTGAGGCGAGCTGAAAGCCAATGCCGTCGATGTCCACCTGATCGCCACCCTGTGAATTGCATTGGGAAGGCGATATCGACGACACCTGCGGGATGGGCCAGAAGAATGAGATACCCAGTTCCGCAGCGGTCGTTTCTATGTCGCTCGCATAACCATACGTGCCTCCCGTCCCGCCCCAATGGAGCCCGACTACCTCGCCGAGGCCATCGTCGAAAAGTTCTCTGATATGCAGGAGGACCTGGCAAAGGAACGCAAGGCCACAACGCGCCTGTGGGCCAAGCAGGAGGCTCAAATACAAGGCGTAATCGAGTCGACCGTCGGGATGTACGGCGATTTGCAAGCTATCGCTGGAAAGGTGATGCAAGAAATTGAGGGCTTGGAGGTTCTGGCCATCGAAGCATCTCTGCCCGATGCCGAATAGGCAATCGGCATGGAGCCAACAGAAAAACGATTGGCAATCTGGAACGGCTTGCCAGACGAACAGGGGACGGACCAACACGCGCACGACGCGGGATGCGTTGCCATGACCGCTGTGCAGAAACAGGCATCGCAATAGTGCCCAATGCATTCGTTGCGTTTGGCGCAAACCGCCACTATGAAACGGACAATTTCGCCGACTGTCTTTCAAGCCGCCAGGAGAGTTTCGTGACAGAAGAAGCTGAAAGCAATGCCGACAACCTGATCGAACTCACTGCCGACGTCGTCTCGGCCTATGTCTCGAACAATCCGGTTCCGGTCGGTGACTTGCCGGCCCTCATCAGTCAGATCCACGCCGCATTGAAGGGCACCGGCGGCGGCGGTGCTGCGCCGGATAAGTCCGGGGCTCTCAAGCCTGCCGTGCCGATCAAGAAATCGGTCACTCCGGACTACATTGTCAGCCTTGAGGACGGGAAGAAGTTCAAGTCGTTGAAACGCCATCTCGCGACCCACTACAACCTGACGCCCGACGAATATCGCACCAAATGGGGCCTGCCAGCGGACTATCCGATGGTCGCGCCGAACTATGCCGCAGCGCGCTCGGCATTGGCCAAGACGATGGGGCTCGGCCGAAAGCCGAAAGAACCGGAAAAGCCGGCGCCGGTGAAGCGGACGCGCAAGAAGACCGCGGCCTGATTGCTGCAGATCCATCGGCCTATGTAGCCCGGACACAAAATAGGCGGGAGTAACCAGCCTTCCACAGGCGAAGCTGGGTTGAACGCTACCAAGGGTTGCCGATCAGACACTCTCAAGTTTTGGTGCGAGAATAAAATCGAAAACGGGCTCGGGCTGGTCAGGCTTTGGTTCTGGCAAAACCCGGGAAGTTACGGCTGCTTCGGCATATTCTGCAAGCGCGGCAGGTGTCATCCCGAGTGCGGACTCAAAGAGCCGGCTCGGCATCGTCACCACCTGACGAAAAAGCGCGGCAGCTTTTGTCGCATGGCGCACGGCAGCGACCCGCTTTCCCTCTCGGATTTTCACCCCGGCTGCGGCCAGCAGGATCAGTCCTTTGAAGAACAGGCGGTGCTGCGTGCTTCGTTTCGCAGCGTGCCAAAGAGGCTCCCAAGCCTCATGGGCTTCCCAGTAATAGCCGTGGTTGAAAAGGTCGATTCCCCATCGAAAGACATCCGAGCCCAGTGCTTCCGCAAGGGCGATGGTTACGGGCTCGTTTCGGTAGCTATGGCCTAAGGGGTCACGTACCGGATGTGGATGTTTGCCAGGCAGGTACGCATAGGTCGGAAAACTCTTTTCGGGCAGCAGGCGAGGACGAGACATCGGCCCAGCAAGCATGAAAGCGCGTTGATGGCAATTCGTGTCACATGGAGCTGACGGCATAGGCTTCGTATGTCAGAGCTGAGGCCATGGATGGGGCTGAGTTCCGGTTTCTGGAGATTTTCCTCCCAATTCCAGACTGCCAATTATGCGACTTTCGAAGCACAAATCATGAACATCCGTTGAGCCTGAACTTGCTAACTCAACGTCGGCTTTGCGCCTCATGCACGAACCCGCTGCGCGGGAGTGTCGCCTGGTTCTGAGATGGCGCGGTATTCATAGGCCTTGAGCGGGTAGAGCCCGCGATCCGACCATGGAGTTCCCTTCAACGAGAGGAACTTGCCATGGCTACCTTGTCGACCGATGCTCCGACTACGCCGCTTCGCCAGCGCATGCAGCAAGATATGCTGCTGCGGGGTCTGGGACCGCATACGCAGCAGGACTACGTTCGTCATGTCCGGCGCTTCGCCGCGTTCCTTGGTCGCGCCCCCGACACCGCGACGACCGAGGACATCCGACGCTTCCAGCTGTGCCAACATGAGAACGGCATGGGCCCTGCCACGATCAACGGTGCGGTCTCGGCGTTGCGATTCCTGTTCACGGTGACGCTGAGGCGGCGCGATCTGGCGCGCGCGCTGGTGGTCACGCGATATGCGCGCAAGCTGCCCGATGTGCTGAGCGTTGAGGAAGCGGCGCGGCTGCTCGAAGCGGCGCCAGGCATCAAGTACAAGGCCGCGCTCGGTGTCGCCTATGGCGCGGGCCTGCGCGTATCCGAGGTCGCGCATCTGAAGGTCGACGACATCGATTCGACACGCATGCTGATCCGCGTCGAACAGGGCAAGGGACGCAGGGACCGCAACGCCATGCTCTCGCCGCAACTGCTGGAACTGCTGCGGCTGTGGTGGCGCGAAGGCAAGCGGCGCGGGGTGATGCTCCCCCATGGCTGGCTGTTCCCGGGGCGCGGCTGCACAGCGCCGATCTCGTCGCGGCAGCTGCATCGCGCGGTCCAGGAAGCCGCCGAAGTCGCCGGCATCCGCAAGCGCGTCAGTCCGCACACGCTGCGTCACAGCTTCGCCACCCACTTGCTTGAGCAGGATGTCGACATCCGCGTCATCCAGGTGCTGCTCGGGCACAGCAAGCTCGATACCACCGCGCTCTACACCAAGGTCTCGACCCGGACGATCCACGCGGTCGCGGGGCCGCTCGACCGGCTGATGGCGCTGATGGAAGGCAAGACGCCTCCCGGCTGAACCGGTGCGGGCGGACCTGGAGGTCGCCGATATCTTCCGTGCTGCCGGCCCCGGATACCGGGTCGCCCACGCCGGGCATCTGAGCCTGCAGCAGCTCAAGGTCATGTCGGCGATCGAACACTGCCGCACCGCTGCATTGGGTGGTCATGTCGAAGCCTGTGCGGACTGCGGCCAATGGCGGATCGCTTACAACAGCTGCCGCAACCGGCACTGTCCCAGGTGCCAGGGCGCGGCCGCCCGTACATGGCTCGCCGAGCGCGAAGCCGACCTGCTGCCAGTCGGCTACTTCCACGTCGTGTTCACGCTGCCCGCCGAGGTCGCCGTCATCGCGTTCCACAACAAGGCGCTGGTCTATGATCTGCTGTTCAAGGCGGCATCGGAGACGATGCTGACGATCGCGGCGGATCCCAAGCACCTCGGCGCGCGCATCGGCATCACCGCCGTGCTCCACACATGGGGCTCGGCAATGACCCACCATCCCCATGTCCACATGATCGTGCCGGGCGGCGGCATCGCGCCGGACGGGTCACGCTGGATATCGTCGCGGCCGGCCTTCCTTCTCCCAGTCAGAGTACTGGGCAAGCTGTTCCGCCGTCTGTTCCTGACCCGGCTGGTCGCGCTGCACGACGCCGGTCGGCTCGCCTTCTTCGGATCGGCGGCACACCTGGCCGACCGTCGCGCCTTCCTGCGTCATCTGAAGCCTGTTCGCAGCAAGCGCTGGGTGGTCTATGCCAAGCCGCCCTTCGCCGGCCCCCAAGCGGTGCTCGCCTACCTGTCGCGCTACACTCACCTGCGGCGCGGCGATCAGGATGAGATTCAGCGTCAATCAAGATGAGACTCGGCGCAGGTGGTGTGACGCAGTGAGGGCGTAGCCCGAACGGAGTTACCGCGCCTGTCCCTGCAGGATCGTCAAGCCGCCGAGCAGGACGCGCAGCGGGGCGCCATGTCGCGAACACTGCCAGCGCCAGCGCTATCCAACCTTTGCCGGCGGCCAGTCTGATTTCTCGTTAAGCAGTCACTAAAGCAGTCAGCCCGCCTGCGGCCGGACGGCCGCCGCGAGAGCGCTTATGCGGCTGCGAGACCGGCAGCAGGATCCGCCGATGATCACGCTTTACGATACGAGCCGTCCGGCAATTGCTACAAGTTGCTCACAGCGGCATATTCCCTGCTCGAAGCGGTCTCTTCGACGTTTGCGGGAGATCATCCGCCCTTGCAACGGTCGGTCATGGACCTTCGCATTGCCTGACCGATACTTCCGTTTGATGGTCGCGCAGGCCGCGGCGGCGCAATCTCGTGTGCAGACGCCGTGTGGCCGTCCGCCGATCCACGGGGCCAGCGGCGGAGGCGGCCGATATGGCCGTGGCAAAGGCGATCAACAGGAGACAAACATGAGCACAAACATGAACGTGGACGACATTTCCGCTCGACCGGGGCCCGACGAGCTGGTTCCATCGCGCTACGCACTTAAGATCGGCGAGATTGACGTGCTCGTGGTCAGCGATGGGATCCTACCAATTCCAGCCCCGACCATCGCATACAACGTCGACCCGGCCGTCCGGACAGCCTGGCTGGAGGACGAATTCCTCTCGCCGGAGACGCTCGAGTGGCCGCTGAACGTGGCTGTGGTGCGCAGCGGCGACCAAACCATACTCGTCGACGCTGGGCTGGGGGCGGACCCGGAGTTGCACTTGCCGCGGGCTGGGCAGTTGATCCATCGACTGACGGCCGCTGGCATCGATCTGGCATCAGTGACTGACGTGGTGCTGACCCACATGCACATGGACCACATTGGCGGGCTGCTCATCGACGGCGTGAAGGAGCGGCTGAATCCGCACCTGCGGATTCACGTTGCAGCCGCTGAGATCAAGTTCTGGGAATCGCCCGATTTCTCCCGCGTGTCCATGCCGCAAGGGTTTCCAGACGCGCTTCGGCGGGCAGCCAAGCGATTCGTCAATGAGTACCGCAGCCAGCTGCGCCCGTTCGAAGACGAACACGAGGTGGCGCCGGGGGTGGTCGTCCGTCGCACAGGCGGCCACACCCCCGGGCACAGCGTGGTCCGTCTGGCGTCAGGCGGCGACCGGCTGACGTTCGCCGGGGACCTCGTGTTCCAGGTCGGATTCGACCATCCCGACTGGCACAACGGCTTCGAACACGACCCCGAGGAGGCGGCCCGCGTCCGCGTTAGTCTTATGCGGGAACTCGCGGCGAACCGCGAGCCGCTGGTGGCCACTCACCTGCCGTTCCCGTCGGTCTGCCATGTGGCGGTCGACGGCGACGCCTTTCGTTGCGTACCGGCGGTTTGGGACTACTGACCGCTTGCCGGGTGACGACCAACCTAGCCAATCTCC
The DNA here is from genome assembly GCF_040321655.1 of Mesorhizobium sp. M0306. NCBI lineage: Bacteria > Pseudomonadati > Pseudomonadota > Alphaproteobacteria > Hyphomicrobiales > Phyllobacteriaceae > Mesorhizobium > Mesorhizobium sp. M0306. The sequence continues at coordinate 79,708 of NZ_JAMYRY010000012.1, forward strand.
GTCGAGAGCCACCGCGCCATGATCATCTGTTCATGCAGTGTGTTGAGCGATCAGGATGTCCGCTCCGCCGTCGAGGCGGGGCGGACGCGCTCGATTAGTCAGGTCTATGGCTGTCTCGGCTGCAGTCCCAAGTGCGGCCGTTGCGTGCGCGGCATCCTGCAACGGCTGCGCGCGGTCCTCCCAATCGTGACTCGGCTGCCGCAGGCCGGCTTTCTGGGAGTGACGGCCGCTTGTTGAGTCAAGATCGAACCACGACGAACACGCGAGTTTGAACAACTGCTCGAGCGCCAAGGAGTCGCGGGTTGACGAAGGGGGCACGGACGCTGTCGCGCTGCAAAATGCGCGAGGGTTCGATTAATAGAGCGTTACCGCTTCCCCACACTCGCGGATCCCTGCGATTTTTCCATGGACATGATGTATTGTCTCGCTGCTGCTAAAGAGCAGTGGCGAACGGGAAAGTCTGACCGTAGACCGACTACGTTTTCCACGACGGGAGCCGCAGCTTTGCGCTGCGCATCTCGGTCGAAGAGTTCGATTTTGCTATTTGGCCGAAAGTCGCCCTCTCCGCCGACCTCACGCTGCTGATGAATGTGGCCTTCTGATCGCTCCCTGGCCGCATGTCGGTTGGCTAGCAGATGAGACACTGTCTCCTTGCTGACTAGAGTCCCCAATCTACGGATGCATCTATCCTAGACCTTCGCATGACATGACAGATGCTTCCGTTCGATAGTCTGGGCCCGCGCCCCGATGCATTGTCCGAACGACGGGAGCTGATGCGCCAGCGGTTGTCCGCTCGGTCAGGCAATCAACGCCGAAACGCCAACGAGGAAGTCGTCATGAAGATCGTGGTTATTGGTGGCACCGGGCTGATCGGCTCGAAAACAGTCGAGAGGCTGCGTAACAAGGGCCATGAAGTCTTCGCCGCGTCACCGAACGGCGGCGTCAACACCATTACCGGCGAAGGCCTCGCGAAAGTGCTCGCCGGAGCGCAGACCGTCATCGACCTGGCAAATTCGCCCTCCTTCGAGGATAAGGCAGTTCTGGAGTTCTTCGAGACCTCCGGCCGGAACTTGCTCGCAGCAGAAAAGCTGGCCGGCGTGACGCACCACGTCGCACTTTCGATCGTGGGGGCCGAGCGTCTGCCCGATAGCGGCTATATGCGCGCCAAGATTGCCCAGGAAAAGCTCATTCGGAGCTCCGGCATCCCCTACACCATCGTCCACTCGACGCAGTTTTTCGAGTTTCTTGGCGGCATCGCGCAGTCAGGAACGGTCGGCGACATCACCACAGTCCCGAGTGCCTATTTTCAGCCAATCGCGTCTAACGACGTCGCGGACATCATGACCGAGGTTGCGCTCTCGCCGCCGGTCAACGGCGCGATCGAGATCGCGGGTCCGGAGCCGGTCCGCATGAGCGAGCTTGTCGCGCGGTTTTTGAAGGCTACGAACGATCCGCGCAAAGTTACCGCGGATCCCCATGTGCGATATTTTGGCACGCTGCTGGACGACCACTCGCTCGTGCCAAGCGACCATCCGCGCATCGGCACAACGCGCTTCGAAGACTGGTTCAGCCACGCCTCGCTCCACGGATGATGTGTGGCCCGCGCGCCTCAAGGTCAAGCAGGATGAGACAATCCTGAAGCTCAACCTCCTTCGGGTCCAGCTATGAGACCGGCAGAAATAAATGCAGGAAATGATGAAATGCCTTACCATGTAAGAGAACAAGCTGACGGCAATGGTTCCTCTGGATTCTACGTCTACAACGACGAGAAATACATCGGCGGCCCGCGGTTCGAAGATTGTCAGGCTACGAACTACATCGAGACACTGACTGATGGCCGCTATATAGCAAAGGCTGACAGAACCACGGTCATGCGAGGCCGCAGAAGTAACGGCAAACTTGTACTGCGCGAGAAGCGCGATCATCAACCCCATCTGCTCGCGCCGCGTCCCCTCGGCGAGAGCCTGATCGCCGGCCGCCCCTCCCATCGGCTGGCGATCCCCCATCACACACTAGGAGCCAAGACAATGATCAGGACTACACTCCTCATCGCTGCTGTCGCAGCCATCTCCGCAACCGGCGCTCTGGCCGACGATTCGCACGGCCCCAGGGCCACGCTGGTCTACGACCAGCCGCTACCCAACGTTCCAGGCAAGAGCATCAAGGGCGTGCTTGTTGAATATGAGCCCGGCGGCAGTTCCCAGGCGCACACTCACGCAAAGTCGGCATTCATCTATGCCACGGTCCTCGAAGGAGCAATCAACACTCAGGTCAATCACGGTCCGATAAAGACTTATCGGGCCGGCGAAAACTTTTCTGAGTTTCCGGGTGATCATCACACCTTCGAGGAGAATGCCAGCAAGACGGAACGCGCGCGCATGCTTGCCGTGTTCGTTGTCGATACGAACGACACCAACCTGACGACATCCGAAAAATGAGCTCGACAGCAGGCGATCTCTCGGAGGATTTTGATGCAAATCGAACAACTCAACTCGATGACGAAGGCTCGCCTGATGGTGCTCGACGCCAATGCAGCGGTGCAAGTCGCTGCTCTTTCGCTTTCGAAGCCCGGTATTGGCCTCGTCGTCGTGTGTGACGACAATGGAGCGGCTGCAGGCGTGCTAAGCAAATCCGACCTCATCCGCCACCTCACCGGCGCAGGATCGCCGACGCCGCCGGCCTCGGCCGCACAATGCATGGATTTCCATAGGGTGCAGTCGGGTGGTGGGACTAGGTTACTGAGGTGAGTCCATCAGTCCAGATTCAATTCCTGAGCAAGTTGCTGCACGAAGCGCCAACAATCCCCTGAAGGGAGGTCTGCGCCGTGACTGATCATATTGTCTTCGTGGTAGATGATGACGAGCGCGTTCGGGAGGCTCTGAGCGAGTTGCTCGCTTCACACGGACTGCGTGCCCTCGCCTTTGGATCGGCTGGGCACTATGTCAGCGCGGACAAGCCAGACCTTCCAGCCTGCTTAATCCTCGATGTCGAGTTGCCGGATATCAGCGGGTTCGATTTGCAGAAGCAGATCGCGGGAAGGGATCATCCACCGATCGTCTTCATAATAGGGCATGGCGACATCCCGTCATCCGTCCGGGCTATCAAGGATGGCGAGGTAGATTTCCTGACCAAGCCTTTCAGCGATTCTGATCTCATGGCCGCAATTCGCGTGGCGATCGCCCGCGACCGAGAAATCAGATCGGAGCGCGCTGAACTTGGCGTGTTGAAGCAGCGCCATCAGGAACTCACGCCACGCGAGCGTGAGGCGCTGCCGCTTGTGGTGAGTGGCCTGCTCAACAAGCAGGCCGCCGCCGAGCTTGGGATCAGCGAGGTCACTTTGCAAATCCACAGAAGAAACGTCATGCAGAAGATATGGCAGCGTCCCTTGCCGATCTCGTGCGTATCGCCGAGCGACTGGAAATACCGATAACCCACTCGCGCCGGGCGGCAGGGAGTGAGCGTGAGTAAGCATAAACCTATTGTGGCGGTGGTCGACGACGATCCAAGACTTCTCGAGTCAATGGAGGAGCTCCTCGAATCCGCTGGCTATGTGGCCCGCAGCTTCTCGTCGGCGCAACAACTGTTGATCTGCGGGCTAACGGGGCTCGATGTGCTGATCACCGACATCGGAATGCCTGGCATGGATGGCTTTGAACTTCGTGACCTGGTGAACAGGGCACGCCCGGAGCTGCCGGTCTTCCTGATCACAGGTCGTCACGAGATAGTCAATCAGGACCGAGCGCAGGGGATGAGCGGGTTCTTCCGGAAGCCCTTCGATGCCCACGCCCTACTTGCGGCCATCGGCGAGACTTTGCGCAACCATGACGCGGAGGACGGACATGAGAGTTGACCAGCCGCTCTTATGGAGATCGGCGCCGTTATCGCAGCAGCGGAAGGGTGAAGCGGACCCGGTGCTCGTCATTATTGTCGATGACGATACGTCTGTTCGGGAGGCCCTGTCGGAATTGATCCTGTCGGCGGGTTTCCAGCCAGTCTCCTTTGCCTCGACCCGCGAATTGCTTGACTCCGATGTGTTGGACAGTCCAGGTTGCCTCATCGTCGACGTGCGCATGCCAGGAGCGAGCGGTCTCGATCTGCAGCGTCATCTGGCCCAAAACGGCAATCCCAAGCCATTGATATTCCTGACCGGGCATAGCGACATTCCGATGACTGTCCAAGCGATGAAGGCCGGCGCGGTGGATTTTCTCACCAAGCCTGTGCGGGACCAAACCTTTGCACTCATCGTCGTTCAAACATAACAAGAACACGGTCGCGCTGCGATGGCGATCGAACGGAGGACCGATGTGCAATGACTATCGATTGATGGTGGATGTCGCTTCGATCGTGGAGGACTTCGCCGACCTCAAGATCAAGATCCGTTTCGGCGAAGGCGCGCCGAACATCGAGGCGCGCGAGGATATCAAGATCACCGACGTGGCGCCGATCATCAGGACTGTCGATGGCGTCCGAGGCGAAGGCGATATGATGCAACGGCGCTGGAGCTGGCCCGGACCGAACAAGCGGCCGGTCTATAATTTCCGTTCGGAGGGCCGAGAATTCTCGTCGAACCGGTGCCTGATCGTGGCGGACGGCTTCTACGAGTTCACCGATCCGGAAGACCCCAAGAAGAAGCGCAAGGACAAGTGGCTCTTCACAAAGAAGGAGGAGCCGATCTTCTGCATCGCCGGCATCTGGCGTGAAACGCCTGAGGTTGGCGAGGCATTCACCATGCTGACGATGGAGCCAGGACCCGACATCGCGCCCTACCACGACCGGCAGATCGTCATCCTCGATCGCAGCGCGTGGGCGGATTGGCTCGACTCTTCGGTGTCGGCGAAGTCGCTCATCAAGCCCCTTCCCGGCACGCTGCAGGTGGAGCAAGTCGGATGAATGAACCGGTCGGCGACCGATGCCGATCAGGGATGGGGCACGGAACGCACCACCTGCCGGGCTGGCTTATCCTGCCGCTCACCTTGATACGAAACCTGACGCAGGAGATTGTCTTCCGTCCAGGTGAGATAGGCGACCTCGACCACCATTTCAGGACTGACCCAATGCACGCGCGACAGCTCAAGCGGCGAGCCGAACCGGCTCTCACGTGGCGGTGGGGCGTCGAGGGGCATTCGATCTACCTGAAGTGGTCCAAGCCGGCCAGCCAATCGCTTGAGCTCTGCAACCGTGATGCCCGTGCCGGCGCGGCCCGCATAGATCAGACGACCATCATCGGTGTAGTAGCCGAGAAGCAGCGAGCCGATATGCGGCCGGCTTCCTGTCGGATCGGTCCAGCCGACGACGATGAATTCCTCCCTGTTGAGACACTTTGACTTGACCCATAGGCCGCGATTGCCGGATGCATAGGCGCTGTCGATCCGCTTTGAGATAGCGCCCTCGAGTGCAAGCCGGCAGGCGTGCTTGCGGAACGCAGGCCCGTCGCCGATCACGTGATCGCTGAAGCGCAGGCCGGGCATGTAGGTCGAAAATAGGCCTTCCAGTCGCGCCTTGCGGTCGATGAGCGGCAACTTCGCAATGCTTTCTCCGTTCAGGAACAGAAGATCGAAAGCAAAGAAGGCAAGATCACCCGTGCGGCCCTCGTCCATAGCGGCCTGCAGGCGGCTGAAGGAGGTGACGCCGTCTGCCCGAACGGCGCACAGCTCCCCGTCGACATATGCGTCTTTCACCGGGAGCGCGCGGAGGGCCGCTATCGTCGCTTGATAGCGATGCGACCAATCGAGGCCGGTGCGGGTGAGCAAGCGGATGTCGCTGCCGTCGATCCGCGCGTGCATGCGGTATCCATCATACTTGATTTCGTGAAGCCAATCGGGGCCGTTGGGCGCTTCGTCAACCAGGCGCGTCAGCTGAGGCTCGATCCATTTCGGCGGATGCGTTTTATTCGGCCTTGTGGGATTCACCGTCTTGCGCGCCAATTGAGATAAAGCGTCGTCATGCGGGCCAGACTACCACATGATGACGGTATATCCGCTGCAGCTTCTATCGGAAGTCCCGCGTCTTCACCTTGATGCGATCGGTGTGCTCGTAGGGATCGACGATATCGCGCGTTTTCGGCATGCCGCGCGGATCGATGCCCGATCCGCCATGATGGGCCTCGTCACCGCGGCCGTGTGGCAATGGAAACGGCGTCTCGCGGTTTCCGACGCTGGCGAGTTCGGCCGACAGATCGGTCAACTCGTGGGCGACGAGATGCACGACCTCCCCTTCCCGCTGGATGCGGCCGCGCACGCCGAGCATGGCCGACGAGAGAAGCACGCGACGGAATTTCTCGAACACCTTGACCCAGACAACGACGTTGGCGGCGCCGGTCTCATCCTCCATGGTGAGGAACATGACGCCTTTGGCCGAGCCCGGCCTTTGCCGCACCAGCACCAGGCCGGCGGCCTCGAGCCATCGTTTGTCCCGCGCCTGCATGGCTTCCTGGCAAGTCACGATGCGACGCCGGCGTAGATCGGCGCGTAGAAACGACACCGGATGGCTGCGCAAGGTCAGCCCGATATGACCGTAATCCTCGACAACCTCGCGGCCGGCCGTCATCGGTCTGAGCGTGATGACAGGCTCGTGGATTTCAGGCACGGTCTTCTGTTCACGGGACGTGGCGGCCGCGAACAGCGGCAAAGGTTCATCGCGCAGCGCCTTAATCGCCCAGAGCGCATCGCGGCGGGCAAGGTTCAGATCCGGCAGAAATGCGTCGGCCTCGGCGAGCTGGACAAGTGAAAGCCGCCGGCACGCCGGCGCGGCGCCAGAGATCGTCAACCGAGAGGAAGGGTTCGTCGGCCCGCGCAGCGACGATTGCGGCCGCGTCATCATTGGCGAGACCCTTCACCATGCGCAGACCAAGGCGGACAGCGAAGCGATCTTCGGCATCGGTCGGCTCGAGCGTGCAATCCCAGCGGCTGGCATTGACGCAGACCGGACGCACCTCGACGCCATGATCGCGAGCATCACGCACGATCTGGGCCGGCAGATAAAAACCCATTGGCTGCGAATTCAGCAACGCGGCAGAGAAGACATCCGGATGCCAGCACTTCATCCAGGATGAGGCGTAGGCGATCAGAGCGAAGGAGGCGGCGTGGCTTTCGGGGAAGCCGTAGCTGCCGAACCCTTCGAGTTGCGAGAAGGTCTTTTCGGCAAACTCCGGGGTGTAGCCGTTGGCGATCATCCCGTTGATCAGCTTGTCGCGGAATTTCGAGACGCCGCCAGTGTGCTTGAACGTGGCCATTGCGCGTCGCAGCTGGTCGGCCTCGCCGGCGGAAAAGCCGGCGCAGACCATGGAGACCTGCATCGCCTGCTCCTGAAACAGCGGCACGCCGAGCGTCTTGCCGAGCACGCGCTCGAGCTCCGGCGTCGGAAACGTCACCTCTTCCTGGCCGTCGCGGCGGCGAAGATAGGGATGGACCATGTCACCTTGGATCGGGCCCGGCCGGACGATCGCGACCTCAATGACCAGATCGTAGAAAGTTCGGGGCTTCATGCGCGGCAGCATCGACATCTGCGCGCGGGATTCGATCTGGAACACGCCGAGCGTATCGGCCTTCCTGATCATCGCGTAGGTGCGCGGATCCTCGGCCGGGATCGTCGCCAGATCGAGGGCGATGCATTTGTGCTCGGACAGGAGATCGAAGGAACGCTTCATCGCGGTCAGCATTCCGAGCGCCAGCACGTCGACCTTCATGAATTTCAGCGCGTCGATGTCGTCCTTGTCCCACTCCACGACCTGGCGGTCCTTCATCGCCGCCGGCTCGATTGGCACGAGATCGTCGAGCCGGTCATGCGTCAGGACAAAGCCGCCCGGATGCTGGGAGAGGTGCCGCGGCGTGCCGGCAAGCTGGGACGCCAGCTCCAGTGTCAGGCGCAGCCGCCGATCGCCGAGATTGAGGTTGAGCTCGCCGGCGCGCTGTTCATCGACCGCCTCGCCATGGCCCCAGACCTGCGAGGACAGGAGTTTGGTCATGTCTTCGGGCAGGCCGAGCGCCTTGCCGACATCGCGGACGGCGCCCTTGGTGCGATAACGAATAACCGTGGAGCACAATGCTGCGTGATCGCGACCGTAGGTCTCGTAGACCCACTGCATGATGATCTCGCGCCGTTCATGCTCGAAATCGACGTCGATGTCGGGCGGCTCGCGCCGTTCCTGCGAAACGAACCTCTCGAACAGGAGGTTGTTGCGTTCGGGATCGATGGAGGTGATGCCGAGCACATAGCAGACCGCTGAATTGGCGGCCGAGCCGCGGCCTTGGCAGAGGATGTCCTGGCTGCGGGCGAAGCGGACGATCGAGTTGACGGTCAGAAAGTACGGCGCATATTTGAGCGTCTCGATCAGCCGCAGCTCGTGTTTCAGGATCTTGACCACCTTGTCGGGCAAGCCCTCGGGGTAACGGCGGGCCGCACCTTCCCAGGTCAGTTTTTCCAGTGCCTGCTGCGCCGTGAGGCCCGGCATCGTTTTTTCCTCGGGGTATTGGTAGGCGAGCTCGTCCATTGAGAAACGGCAGCGGCCGGCGATTTCGACGGTGCGCGCTAGCGCCTCAGGATAATTGCTGAACAGCCGTGCCATTTCATCGCCCGGTTTGAGATAGCGGTCGGCATGACGTTCGCGCCGGAAGCCGGCGTCATCGATGGTGACGTTGTGGCGAATGCAGGTGACGACATCCTGCATCATGCGGCGGGCCGGCTCGTGGAAAAGCACATCGTTAGTGACGACGGTGGGCACGCGCATCGCGGCCGCCAGGTTAGCCAGCTCGTAAAGCCGGAGCTGGTCGTTCGGACGCCTGCGAAAGGCGAGCGCCAGATAGGCGCGATCGCCGAAAGCCTCGCGCAGCCGCCGCAGCCGGACGGCGCAAAGATCATCGGCTTCGTCCGGCACGAGCACCGCGATCAGTCCCTCGCCATAGGCAACGACATCATCCCATTCGAGATGACACTTTGCCTTGCCGGCCCTGCCCTTGCCGAGCGAAAGCAGCCGGCAGAGCCGCGAATAGGCCGGCCGGTCCGTGGGATAGGCCAGGATCGACATTCCGTCGGCGAGATCGAGACGGCAGCCGACGATCAGCCGGACGCCTGTCGTCTTTGCCGCTTCATGCGCGCGCACGATGCCAGCAAGCGAATTGCGATCGACGACAGCGAGCGCCTCGATGCCAAGCAGTGCCGCCTGCGCAAACAGCTCCTCGCAGGATGATGCTCCACGCAGGAACGAGAAATGCGAGGTCACCTGCAGCTCGGCATATCGGGTTGCGCCAGTCATCCGAAGATCCCGTGCATGAACCATTTATGCGATCCGGTCGCGGCGTCTTCGCCGTCGCCGGCGCGGTAGACCCAGTAGCGCTCGCCGTTCTCGTCCTCGACCTGAAAATAATCCCGCACCGCCGCGAGCTCGGCGTCGCGCTTCCACCATTCTCCGAAGACGCGTTCCGGGCCGTCCGCCCGTTTCACGCGGCGGCGCACCCCGCGCCAGGTGAAGGTCACGGGCGGATGGTCGGGAAGAAGTGCTACCGTCTCGATCGGCTCGGGCCGCGGCAGCAGCCGCGACGGTCGCGGCCAATGGCCCGGCCAGCCCTCGCCGGTATCAGGCGCCATCGGGGCAATGCGCTGAACGGAGCGTTCGGGAACGTCGCTCTGCACGGGGGCGAAGCGATAGAGCCGGTCCTCGCCGGCACGGTTGGCGAGGATGTCGATCACATCCGAGACATCAGGTTCCGGCGCCTCGGCAAGTGAAGAGATCGTCTGTTTCGCCCGCAGCGGCTCGGCGGCAGTCGCGGCTAGCCGCATCTGCTCGATGCCAAATCCCGGGTCGATCGTCTCGATCTTGTCGGTGAGGAGCCGGGTCATGCGCTTCGTGTCGCGAACCGGCGTTGCCGTGCCGACACGGATCGCCTCGATGCGATTGTCGACACGGAAGAACAGAAGATCGAGCCGGCGCGCGCCAAGCCCCCGCGTCTCGAGGTCAATGCAGAGTTCCGCCACCAGCTTGCCTGTATAGCGGGCGATCGTCTCTGGCGCGCCGATCGGTTCGGCAAAATTACGGCGTACCTCGACGATCTCCTCCGGCCGGATCGGCTCGATCGGTTCGCTCACCCTCCCAAACGCCTGGTCGAGGCGGCGACCGGGTTCCGGTCCGAAACGCAGAGCGAGCGACGCGCGCGGCGTGCCGGCGAGGTCGGCGATTGTCTCGAATCCCAGCCGCCTTAGGCTGTCGATCGTCGCGGCGGGCAGGCGAAGCGCCGCGATCGGTAATGGCAGGATCGCCTGGGCTGTCTTGCCAGCTGGCACAACGATCGTGGCCCGGGTGCCGAAGCGCGCCAGCGCGTGGGTCGCCCCCCAGCTATCGGCGACCGCCGCCCGGGCTGTAATGCGGGCAGCGGCAAGCCGATCTACCATCTCGGCAAGCATTGCCGCCTCGCCGCCATGCAGATGGTCGGCGCCGGTCGTGTCGATGACGAGGCCGTCCGGCGGATCGGCCTTGACGATTGGCGCGTAGCGGCGCAACGCCCACAGCGCCAATCGCTCGAGCGCCATGGCGTCGGCATCGGGCTCGGCATCATGGACGATCAGGCCCGGGACCAGCGCCTGCGCCTTGCTCGCCGGAATGCCGATGCGCAGGCCCGCTGCGTGGGCTGCAGCATCAGCGGCAAGCACGACACGGCGGCGCCCGTCACGGCCGATGAGGACGAGCGGCGTCTCAGGCGGAGGCGCGGCGTCGCCCGATTTCCTTCTGAAGCGGTCTGTTGGCCACATCGGAAGGAAGAGCGATACGACCCTTGGCATCGCAAGCCTCCACTATGAAATCTGCACTCTCTCCTGCACGGCATCGGATCAGTTCAACGTGCCAGCGCGCCCGTCCAATCCCCGGCACCGGCAATGGTGTCGACGGCAGGACCGACACCCGCCAGCGTGTCTCGGCGGCGGTTGGCTGCCCAAAATCCGTTGCCTCCGTCTGCCGACGCCAGCGGCGGATGGCGATGCCGATGGCGCCGGAGCTTTCGGCGGCAAGCTGAAGCCGCCGTGAGGCCGTCATCGAAAGCCGGGCAATCTCGGCAACGACAGCGCCAAAACCTCCGCGAAGACCCTCTTCGAAACAGGCGAGAATGGATTTTTCGTCGCCGGCTTCGACATAGATTACCCGTCCCGGAGGAAGGCCGGCCTGTTCGATTGCAGGCGCGAAAAGATCGGGCCGGGTAACGCACCACAGCACCTTGCCCACCGTGCGCGCGGCAATACCGGCAGCGAAGAGTGCCGCGGCCGCGCCATCGACAGCGCCATTTCCGCCACCCGCGACCTCGTGCAGACCGCCAAAAGCCAACCCGCCTCCAGGCAGAACCCTGTCGATCGCGGCCACTCCGAACGGCAAAACCGTACGCTCGCGCGCATTTCCACCTTCGAGACGCGCGATGCGTTCTCGAAGCTCGGAAATGGCAACAGGGGGCGCCGATACACTCATCTGACCCTTGAAACGCGGAAAGCCTGGATATGTTCTACATTTGTTCTCGTCTTGGGTAAGAGTCAACCGGGATGATGTCGTGCCCTTGGGGAAGGAGGCATTCGATGCTCGGGGCCATATCCTCAATGCGAAAATGCGAGTTCCATTTTTGGAGTTTTAGGCGCCACGAGTGTGTCCGAAAATTGTAGCATATTTCGGACATGTCCATAGTTGAGCCCGATACCGACGTTCGCTCACGCCTGCTTGCCCGCACTGAGTCCAAACCGGACGAGGTCTGGACCCCCGGCGACTTCGCCGATCTCGGCGCGCGTGCCGCCGTGGACAAAACCCTGCAGCGCCTGGCAGCCGCAGGGGAGCTGCGCCGGATCGACCGAGGCCTCTATGACCGGCCGCGCACGAACAACCTGACAGGCCGCGCCACCGTGCCGGATTATCGCGCTGTGATCCGCGCCGTCACGCGCCGCGATCGGGCGCGTGCCGTCATCGATGGTATGACGGCCGCCAACGACCTCGGCCTGACGACCGCCGTCCCCGCCCGAATAGAAGTGCTGGTCGATGCGCGGTTGAAGCCAATCAAGCTCGGCACGCAGGAAATCCACTTCAAATACGCTGCCCCTAGCCGCCTCTATTGGGCGGATCGGCCGGGGATGCGGGTCGTCCAGGCCTTGCATTGGATGCAGGACATGCTGGCCCAGAAGGGCGAACGCAAGCGTATCCAGGCGACGTTGCGCCGCCTGTTTGCCGACCCCAAGCACGGCGAGGCCATCCGCGAGGACCTGCGCGCCGGTCTCTCCGCCGTGCCGATCTGGATGCAGGAGTTCCTCCGCGAAATCCTGAGGGCGGACCCGCACGAGGCGAAGCCATGAGTACTGATGCTTACCGCCAGATCATCGCGGCATCTCCACGTGACCGGCTCGACCTGTTCCTCGCCACGGCCAATCGGATCGGAGCTCCGGTGGGTAATGTCGAAAAGGATTTCTGGGTCTGCTGGACCCTCAATTCGCTCTACCACGAACGGCCTGAGGGGGAGCCGCGGATGGTGTTTTCCATATCGGGGATGACGCTTGCCAGCGAGTGGCCGTCATAAGGATTGCCTGGCAGTGCCTTTGAATTCCGTTCCAGACGCCGATAAGCAATCGACTAAGCAGATGGGGGTCACGAGCGCGGTCAACACGGCCCTTCGCTTGGTCGAAGGCGAATGCCGCGGCGAGCTCCTCGGTCTTGCGGCGATATCGCTCGACAAACCAGTCATGTGCGGGATGCTCGGGTGCGGACGACTCGGCCGACAGGATTGCGAACAGCCTGAGTGTTCCTGGGCGTTCGAGGCCCGAGCGGGCCCGCTCCAGGGTGGCATGCGCGACTCCCGTACTGCGCGCAGGCAGCGCCAAAATCGAACATCTCGTTGCCATCGGTCTTGTCCGCACGCTCAAGCACGGCTTCGAGGAGTTCAAACTTCGTCCCGAAGTGGTGGACAATGCTGGTCAAGCTCAAATCCGGCTCACGAGCGATGTCGCGCAGCGAGCCTCCGCGATAGCCGTGAGTGGCGAAGACCGTCGCCGCAGCATCAAGGATGTCGATGGAGCGCTGCGCGGATTTGGCATAAGGGCCCGCGAGAGCCGGCGTGATTTTGTATGGTCATCTTCACAACGATAGTCCGGCACTCGAGAGTTGGCCGCCTGAAGAAAAATGTAGCACCTATACATTTGAGTGTAGCTTCCAAATACCCACAGGGCGAGGCAAAAAGACCTCGGGGTGATTAAGGACGAAGCCCATGTCCGATAGGCCCGCAGCGGACTTCTCTTCAGAAGAGCTCATTTCGGTCATATCCTAGCGGGGCAGCAGATTGGTGGCGGCGAGATCGATCACCTCATCGCCGCGACCGCTCATCACGGCGCGGATCATCCACAGGCCGAAGCCCTTCATTTCGGCGCTGGTGATCGTGGGCGGCATGGACAGCTCCTGGGTGGCGCTGACGACATCAAGCAGGGCCGGTCCGTCATGGGCCAGAATGTCGGCGACTGCACCGGGCAACTCGCCCGAATCCTCGACGCGGATGGCATGGATGCCCATGGCCCGTGCCATGGCGGCAAAGTCGGGATTATCCAGCGACACACCGGTTTCGAGAAACCCGCCCGCTTTCATTTCCATGGCGACAAAGCCCAGTACGCCATTGTTGAGGATGATGATCTTGACCGGCAGATTCTGCTGGCGCAGCGTGATCAGGTCGCCCATCAGCATCGAGAAGCCACCGTCGCCGGCGAGCGCGACCACCTGGCGGCCGGGCTGCGCCGCCTGGATGCCGATGGCTTGCGGCATGGCATTGGCCATCGAACCATGTGCCAGCGAACCTACCAGCCGGCGCCGGCCATTCATCTCGAGATAGCGGGCCGCCCAGATGGTGGGCGTGCCGACATCGAAGGTGAACACGGCATCCTCGGCTGCCAGGTCACTGACCACCTTGGTCAGATATTGCGGATGGATCGGCCCGCGCCCTGCGGTGCCCGCGGCCAGATCATCGAGCCCCTTGCGTGAAGCGGCGTAGCGCTTGAGCGATTTATCCAGATGGGCCCGGTCTGTGCGCGCCGGCACATGGGGCAAGAGCGCGGCAATCGTCAGCCCCACATCGCCGACCACGCCGACGTCGAGACGTACCCGGCGCCCCAGGTTCTCGGGTCGAATATCGACCTGGGCTATTTTGCATGTAGACGGCAGGAATTGCTTGTAGGGGAAGTCGGTCCCCAGCATGACCAGCAGGTCGCAATCGTGCATGGCCTCATAGCCCGAGGCAAAGCCGATGAACCCGGTCATTCCCACGTCATGGGGATTGTCGTATTCGACATATTCCTTGCCGCCCAGGGCATGGACGATTGGCGCTTTCAGGGCCTCGGCCAGCGCCATCAGCGGCGCATGGGCACCGGCACAACCGCGACCGCCGAACAGTGTCACCTTGCGCGCCTCGCCGATCAGTTGCGCCAGCGCCTCGATGTCGGCATCGGCGGGGTAAACCTGGGGCAGAGACGGCAGCAGACTTTGCCGGCTGGCGACAGCGCGAGCCGGGGCGTCGCGCAGGGCGACGTCGCCGGGAATGACCACGACGGCAACGCCGCGCATGCCCACGGCAGCGCGAATGGCATTTTCGAGCACATATGGCAGCTGGCTCGGATCAGACACCAGTTCGCAATAGTGGCTGCATTGGGCGAAAAGGTTCTGCGGATGTGTTTCCTGGAAATAGCCGCTACCGATTTCAGCGGTCGGAATCTGCGCCGCGATCGCGAGTACCGGCGTGCGGCTGCGATGGGCATCAAACAGACCATTGATCAGATGCAGATTGCCCGGGCCGCATGACCCCGCACACACTGCGAGTTCCCCGGTAACCTGGGACTCCCCTGCGGAGGCAAAGGCGGCAACCTCCTCATGCCGAACGTGGATCCATTCGATCTCGTCATGGGTCCGCAAGGCATCGGTAAACCCGTTCAGACTGTCGCCAACCACGCCATAGATCCGTTTCACGCCGGCGGCGGCCAGTGTCTCGACCATCAGTTCAGCAACATTCCTGCTCATGGCAAATCGCTCCGGCTCGGTGGCCGCGCATAGCGGCGGCGTGGTGAAAGGTCAGGCCCTCAAGGGGCAGTGGCGCCGGACTGGCCGGCACCACCGTGCAAAGTCAGGCGCGACGGTTGGATTCATAGAGGAACCACACGCGGCGCTCGGTTTCGTCGATCCAAACTTCGATCAGGCTGGTGGTCGCAACATCGTTGTACTCATCGGCAGCACCGTGGCAGGCCCGCAGGATCACGAGCAGCTGCTGGTTGTCGCTGGCCAGTTCGGCCAGCATGTCGCCGGGGGTAACGAAGGCGGCATCATTGTCGGCAATACGCTGTGTGCGGGCAATCTGGCCGATCGAACGCAGGGTGGTGCCACCGAGCTTGCGGGCCCGCTCAGCGATCACATCGGTCATGGCAAAGATTTGGTCGCCCTGCTCGTCGAGCATCAGGTGATAATCGCGGAAATGTGGCCCAGACATATGCCAATGGAAGTTCTTGGTCTTGAGATAGAGCGCGAACGTATCGGCCAGCAGGCCCGTCAGGGCGGCCGAAATATCATGGCTGGCGTCATTGCCCAGGTCGGTGGGGGTAAGCAGGGGTGCGGTCAGGTTGCTCATGTTGAATTCCTTCTGGTTGGGTAGGCGTTTGAAAGGGGAACGGCGGCTAGATCACGGGGTCGATGGGATTGGTGCGCGGCACGAGGAGCGGGTCGATCTCGGTGAAGGGAAAATGCGGCAACTGGTCTTCCGCAATGCCAAAGGACTGCGCCAGCACGCTGCGCGGAAACACATTGATCAGCGACCGGTAGCCGATGTCCCCGGGCGATACCTGGTCAAAGAAGATCAGGGCGTGGAACGTGCCCGCTCCGACGTTTTCGATGTGGTGGGGATAGGCCGGCGGGATGAAATACACGTCGCCCTGCGTCACCGTGTAGGTATCGATCTTTCCATCCGGATCCAGAATGGTCATGCGGGCGGTGCCCGCCGCGACATAACCCATTTCGGCGGTCTCAGGATGCCAGTGCGGCTCGCGCGCGCCCCGATCGGTTATCCGTACCGAGAACATGGCAATGTCGCGCAGCGCTGGCCAGAGGGCGGCCTTGGTCGTGTGGGCGGTGCCGGCCGGGAAATCGATCTGCGGCGGCGTGGCCTCAACGCTATACTTGTAAGCATTGACATGGCGCGCCTGGCCCTCGACCAGGGTGTGGCCCTGCACAGTAACGATCTCAAGGTCAGCCCGCTGGCGATCAAAGTCCTCGAAGGCAGCACTGGGCAGGTCATAGGTATTGCCCAGAACCGCATTGCTCATGGCGCCGAAGGCGGCCTTTAGGCCGAAGTCTTCGGGATGTTCATGGGAAAAAGCTAGGACGAACTCGGCAGGTTCGCTGCCGATGTTTTCGATACTGTGCATCGCCCCGCTGGGCACGAAGAACATCTCGCCCTGGCCAACCACAAAACTCTCACGCTGGGCGTGGTTGGCGGCGATGGTGATGAGTGCTTCGCCGCGCAGGCAATAACCCAATTCGTGCGCATTGGCGTGCCAGTGCGGCTCGCGCACCCCGTTTGGAGCCAGGCGCAACCCACGGATCGACAGGCCTCGCATGATCGGCAAATCGCCTGCATCTACATGGGTTATCGAACCCATCGGGCCGTCGAACCGGGACTGGCTCGATAGTGTTGCAACGTGGCGGCTGGTGCTCTTGGTCATGGTCATCGTCTCATCCCCTGCTGGTTTCAAACCCGATGGCCACAAATTACGGCGGCCCCACTCAGCGCACTATCGGACGCTGGTTTGGCCGGCTCATACGTGCGTATAGGGCGACGGCTTGCGGTTGCTGCGGCTAGGTTCTGGCCAGCTATTTCCGAGCGGGGCGCTGCGCGCCCAGGAGCATGTTGATGCTGACCAAGAACGACGCCAGCCCTGCGCAACGCAGCGACACGGGACTATCGGTGATGCTGGCGCTCGTCGCCGGCTATGTCGATGTCTGCACCTTTCTGGCATTCGCGGGCTTCTTCGTCGCCCAGGTGACAGGCAGCTACGTCGTGGCTGGATCAGGCCTGTTCGGCGACGGTGACGGTCTGGGCGTCAAGGTGCTCGCCATCCCCGTTTTCCTCCTCGCTGGCATGGTGACCACCGCCATCGTTCGACTATCCGGACCGCGTCAGCACCTGGCGATGGTCGGCTCGCTCGGCCTTGAGGCCGCGCTCCTGTGCGGCCTCACCATTGCGAGCCTGCACGACGGCGCGGACCCCATCACGGCCGGGCCGGCCCTGTTTGGTCTGGCGGCGATGGGCATCCAGAGCGCGACCGTGCGGCTGCTGCTCCCCAGCTCGGCCTCTACCAATGTCATGACCAGCAATACCACCCAGATGGCGATTGAGCTTGTCGACAGCTGCCGCAGCCGCCGGCCCACAGTCAGGCTGCTGCAGACCGGCAGTGTGATGCTGGGGTTTCTCGCCGGCATCATCGCAGGCGCTCTCGCCCATCGCGTCGCTGGTCTCGCCTGCCTTGGCCTTGCAGCGCTGGCGCTCTGCGCGCTGGTGGCCCGCGAAATTCTTGTGGTCACCGCAAAAACGCGTCCCCACGCCGGAAGCCTATGATATGTCTCGGCCATATGTTCCGGCTGGGGGCACCATGTCACGCTATGCCTTTGTCGCGGCTATCGTTCTGGCCACAGGCATCTTCATCTTCGATACGCTGACACCGCTCAATATCGCCGTCGCCGTGCTCTATGTGGCCGTCGTCCTGCTGTCGCTCAACTTCACCAACCGGCGCGGTACCCTGCTGGTCGGAGCCGGCTGCATGGGCCTGACCATCCTCAGCTTTGCCATTACCCACAGTGCCGATTTCGAGGCCGGCGCCACAGCACGTGGGCTGTTCAGCCTGGCGGCCATCGGCGTCACAACCTTTCTGGCGCTGCGGCTGGCCTCGACCATCACGGTGATCGCCGACAGCGAACAGCGCTATCGCTCGATCTTCCGGGCGGCCGGCGTGGCCATTCTCGAGATGGACTTTTCGCCCCTCAAGGCGCGACTGGAGGCCCTGCGGGCCGAAGGCTTCACCAGCATCGCGGCCATCGCGCGCGAAAGGCCCGATCTAGTTGGCGAGGTCACTGGCCTGATGCGGCTGATCAATGCCAACGACCGGACGCTGACCATGTTCCGCGCCCCCACCCTGGCAGTATTTGCCCAGCGCCTGCCGTCGCTGATTCCGCCCGAGATAGCGCCATCGACCTGGCGACTTCTCGAGGCCATCTGGTCGGAACAATCCAGTTTCGAGACCGAAAGCGTGTTCGATACCGTCGACGGCAAGCGGCTCAATGTTCTGTATACCGTGGCCATGCCAACAGACCGTCCGGCGCTCGACAGGGTATTGGTCAGCTTCATGGACGTCACAGCCAGGCATCAGGCCGAGAACGATCTGCACCAGGCGCAGGCCGAGCTGGCGCACGTGTCGCGCGTGGCGACCCTGGGCGAACTGACCGTTTCGATTGCCCATGAGGTGAACCAGCCGCTGGCGGGCGTGGTGACCAATGGCGAAGCCGGACTGCGCTGGCTGCGGCGGCCCGAGCCTGATCTTGCCGAGGCTTCCGCCGCCATCGAACGCATGATCGCCGATGCGCGCCGCGCCAGCGAAGTGATCAAGCGTCTGCGCGCGCTCGCCAGCAAAGCCGTGCCCCAGGCTGCGCCGGTCGATGTCAACGAGCTGGTGCACGACACGCTGGGAGTGGTGCAGCGCGAGATCGCCGGCCACCAGGTCAGCCTCAAGTTGGCCTTGGCGGACGGGTTGCCACCGGCGTTGGGCGATCGCGTGCAATTGCAGCAGGTGCTGATCAACCTGATCGTCAACGCCATCCAGGCCATGGCCGCGACAGGCACCACCCAGCGCGATCTGACCATCCGTTCGAGACCCACGGACACTGGATTGTCCGTTGAAATCACCGACACCGGCCCGGGGTTCAGCAGCGATGCCGCCGCAAAGCTCTTCACGCCCTTTTTCACCACCAAGGACGAAGGCATGGGCATGGGCTTGCCGATCTGCCGCTCGATCGTGGAGGCCCATGGCGGCACCCTGCGGGCCCACTTGCTTGCAGAGGGCGGCGCTGCGTTCGAGTTCAATCTACCTGCACATACGGAGACACAACCATGACGGCTGTCGCACCCACGGTCTTCGTCGTTGATGATGACGCCTCGCTCCGCGATGCCCTCGATAGCCTGTTCCGCTCGGTGGGCATGCGGGTAGAGCAGTTTGCCTCGCCAAACGACTTCCTGGCACGGGGCCCGGTCATCTCGGAAAGCTGCCTGGTGCTCGATATCCGCCTGCCCGGCGTCAGTGGCCTCGAGTTCCAGACCCAGCTGGCCCAGATGGGCAACGCCATCCCTATCGTGTTCATGACCGGCCATGGCGACGTTCCCATGTCGGTCAAGGCAATGAAAGCGGGCGCCCTCGACTTCCTGACCAAGCCCTTCCGCGATCAGGACATGCTCGATGCAGTTTCGGCGGCCCTAGCGCTTGATCGTGAGCGCCGTGCCGGCGATGCCCAACTGGCCTCCCTCCGGGCGCGCCACGCCACCCTGACCCCGCGCGAGCGCGAGGTGATGGATCTGGTCACCACCGGCCTGATGAACAAGCAGGTCGCCGGCGAACTGGGCGTCAGCGAGATTACCGTCAAGATCCACCGGGGTCATGTCATGGAAAAGATGGCCGCGCGTTCGCTTGCCGAGCTGGTCAAGATGGGCGAGGCCCTGCGCCCGTCAGGGTAGCGCCGGCGACACTAAACCTGTGTATGATTGAATTGGTGCCCCGGTGGGCGCATTTGGATGGCATTAGCGCAGCGCGCTCCAGTATGCTGCGCGAGGAATTTCAATGTCACACGTCAAGACCATTGCCATTGTCGACGATGACCCTTCGGTGCGTCAGGCGACATCCAGCCTGATCCGCTCGCTGGGCATGCACGCCACCACCTTTGCCTCGGCAGAGGACTATCTTGCCGCGCTCGGCACGTCCGATGTCAACTGCCTGATAACTGACGTCCAGATGGATGGGATCGGCGGCGTGGAACTATCCCAGATCCTGCGCGACCGGGGCAATGCAACGCCTGTCATCTTCATAACGGCCTTCCCCGACGAGCGTATCCGCGAACGGGTCATGGCCGCCGGCGCCATTGGCTTCCTGGGCAAGCCCTTCGAGAGCCAGATGCTGATCGACTGCATCGAAACCGCCCTTGCGGCGTGAGGTCGGCTTCCCTCTGACGCGTGTTCCACATGCAAAATTGGCCGCCCGACACGGGGCGACCCTTTCTGCGATACTGGCAGCACTTGCCTAGCGCTGGCGCAGCGCCCAGGCCATGCCCAGCGCGCTGAGCCCTTGGAAGATCAGGTCCACACTCAGGATGGCGCCCAGAAGCCACAGGCTGACCCCGGGCCATGCCAGAAGGACCGCCAGACCAGCCAAGGCGGTCACCGTTCCCACGGCAGCGAGCGACCAGGAAGGACTGCCCTTGTGTTCAAGCGCGGCCGAGCCGATGCGGGATGCGCCGCCAATCACCAGCAACACGCCGATCAGCAACGTCAACCCGGCACTGGCCAGCAGCGGGTTGGTAAATGCCAAAACGCCCGCGACGGTGTAGAGCACGCCGCCAAACGTCCAAAGGATCTTGGCCTGCCAGCCCGGGGCGGTGAAGGCAAAGCCCACCTGCGCAAGACCGGCAATGATCATCATTGCGGCAATATAGATGATCGAAAAGACGGTTGCGAGCATCAGGCTTGCGCTGGCCAGCAGACCGGCGACCAGCAGGGCCAAGCCCAGCGTAGCCAGCCAGATCCGGCCGTTGCGGGGTTTGTCGGAAACAATGCTGCTGGCGGTTGAGGTGGATATGTCGTCCATTTTCATGTCCTGTCTTCAAGGGTTGGAGGGACGGTCTGGTGCAATGCGTACCCGCGATCAGCCCGCGTCGGCGGCGATGAACTCCGCCCCGACATACCGTCCTCTCGATGACTACAAGGATCGCATGGGCACCATCGTGGGGTCTGTCATACGTGTAGGCGGCCCGGACGTGTCTTGGTTTGATTGCCCCATACGCAGGTATGGGTCGCCCGCCGTGGCAGGAGGTCGCCCGGCCGCAAGGCCTGCCGAGCATCGGTTAGGCCGGACGGCTTTTGACCCATCAAGGGGCAGAAGAGCGGGCAGCCAGCGCGGCATGGATCTGGGCGATTACGGCAGCCCTTCGCCGACCGCCGCAGCAATGCGCTTGGTGGAGCCTGCCCGCACGTCGCCTATGGCAAACACGCCCGACATGGAGGTCTCCAGCGGCAAACGACCGGCCGGCGGCGGGATGGCAGCCATACCCGCACCCGTCACAATGAACCCGTGGCTGTCCGTTTCGACACAGCCGTCCATCCAGCTAGTGTTGGGATCGGCGCCGATGAACAGGAACAGGTGTCGCAGCGCCAGCCTGCTGTCCTGCCCAGTCTTCCGATGGCGCGGGACCACTGCATCGAGCCCGGCGACCTCATCGCCCTCCAGCGCCGACACCTCGGAGCTGGCATGCAGCACCACATTGGGCAGCGATGCGATGCGGTCGATCAGATAGCGCGACATGGTGGCCGTCAGATCGGGCCGGCGGATCACCAGATGCAGCTTTTTCACCCGCGGCGCCAGAAAGGCCACAGCCTGGCCAGCGGAATTGCCGCCGCCAACCAGCGCAATCTCCTCGCCCTCGCACAGCCTGGCTTCAATGGGGGACGCCCAGTAGGCGATGCCGCGCCCCTCAAAGGTCTTGAGATTGGCAAGCGGTGGATGGCGATAGCGCGCCCCGGAGGCCACCACCGTGGTCCGGGCCCGGATGACCTGCCCGTCAGACAACGTCAGGGCGGTCAGGCGCTCATCTGTCAGAGACTTCAGGGCGGTCACCGACTGCGCCAGCGCTATTTTCGTGCCAAATTTGAGCGCCTGGCTGAAGGCGCGCCCGGCCAGCGCCTGGCCGGAAATGCCACTGGGAAAGCCGAGATAGTTTTCGATTCGGGCCGATGCGCCGGCCTGCCCACCAATGGCATTGGCCTCCAGCACGACTACGCTGAGCCCTTCTGACGCGGCATAGACCGCCGCCGCCAGTCCCGAGGGACCAGCACCGATGATGGCTGTGTCATAGACGACGTCCGTGTCGATGGTCGGCGATATGCCGATGCAATGCGCCAGCGCAGCGTCGTCCGGACGGCGCAGCGTGCTGCCGTCGGCGCAGACCACCAGCGGCAGAGTGGCCCCGCCGGGCTGCATCTGCGCAACGAAGGCCCGAGCCCTCTCATCAACTGATACGTCAAGCACGACATGGGGAAAGCCATTGCGGGCCAGAAAGCCACGCAGGCGCACCATGTCCGGACTATTGGGATCACCGATGAGGATCGGTCCCCCGCTGCCGGCGTCGATCAGCGCAGCCCGCCGAAGCATGACCGCACGCATCACCGTTTCGCCAATATCGGCCGAACCGATCACCAGCGCCCGCACCTGCGCCGCCGTCAATAGCACCGCCTGACACCCCTGCGCACCGGCGCGGCCGCCGGCCAGCGTCGGCTGCCCCGTCAGCTGGTTGATTTCCCCGCTGAACTGCCCGGGGCCAAGCGTCTGGATCAGGCGCTCATCGTCGAGGCCCGCATGGGAAAAAATGTCCATCATGCCGGCGACGATGAACCAGGCAGGCGCGTCTGTCGCGCCCACTGCATAGGCCAGGGCACCTGGCGTCAATGTCGCCGGGGCACCGCCGCTCCGCCGCTCGACCACAGCGAGTTGATCAGCCGTCAGGGTGGGAAAGCGTCGATCCTCAGTGGTCTCGCTGGTAGCCATGGCCCAAACCCTCTTGGCAATAATTCAGTAGTAGCGGGGGATTGGCCCCAGCTGCGGCGTCTGGGAAGGCAGATCGATCATCATCTCGTCGACATAACACCAGCCCCAGCCCTCGGGCGGATCATAGCCTTCGATGATCGGGCGACCGGTATGGTGGAAATGGGCGGTGGCATGGCGTCCGGGCGACTGATCGCAGCAACCGACATGGCCGCAGGTGCGACAGATGCGCAGGTGCAGCCAGCGCTGCCCGGTCCTAAGACACTCCTCGCAGCCGCGGCTACCGGGCGTCACCTCGCGTATGGTCTGTACATGCGTGCAATGGCTAGACATGGGGTCTCTCCTGGGGCCGAAAGAAAGTGGGCCACACAGTGGCTGCGTGGCCCCGGGCGCTGATCAGGCCCTGATGAAGGCGAGCACGTCAGCATTGAATTTTTCGGCCTCGGTTTCGGCCAGACCATGCGGCGCGCCGGGATAGATCTTGAGCTCGGCGCCTTTGACGATCTTGGCCGTCTTGAGGCCGGCCGCTGCAATCGGCACGATCTGGTCAGCATCGCCGTGCACGACCAGCGTGGGCTTGTCGATCTTCTTGAGGTCCTCGGTGTAGTCGACCTCGGAGAATTCGCGGATGCAGTCATACTCGGCCTTGATGCTGCCCTGCATGCCCAGCCGCCAGAAGGTGTCGCGCAGACCCTGGTTGACCTTGGCGTCTTCCTTGTTGAAGCCGTAGAACGGCATCGACAGGTCCTTGAAGAACTGCGACCGGTCGGTGGCCGTTCCCTTGCGGAGTCCGTCGAACGCCTCAATCGGCGTACCCTCGGGATTGGCTTCGGTCTTGAGCATCAAGGGCGGCACGGCACCAACCAGCACCATCTTGGCGACCCGTGCCGTGCCGTGCCGGCCAACGTAATGGGCGATCTCGCCGCCGCCGGTCGAGTGCCCGACCATGATCATGTCCTTGAGATCGAGCGCCTCGATCAGCTCGGCCAGATCGTCGGCATACTGGTCCATGTTGTTGCCGGCCCATGGCTGGCCCGATTTGCCGTGGCCGCGGCGGTCATGGGCGATCACGCGGTAGCCCTGCGAAGCAAAGAACAGCATTTGCGGCGCCCACGCGTCGCCGGCCAGCGGCCAGCCATGCGAGAACAGGATCGGCTGACCCGTGCCCCAGTCGGTGTAGGAAATTGCCGTGCCGTCGGTGACCTGAAAAATGCTCATTTTGCTCTCCACTGTCGCGAACCCGCCGGTGCGGCCGGTTGATAGGGAGAGCATCGGCCAGACGATGATTTGGCACCATTCTACGAGTGGTTCGTGGCATCATACTTGTGTATGCCTGTTGATTTCCGCCGAGAAGTGACCCTGGCTTTCCACTGAGAAGTGACCCGCCTTTTAATTGTGTTCTTGGTCAAATGTGGTGGTCAAGGGTCTGGGTTTCTCCTTCGGTTTTGGCGGCGCATGGGCCGAGCTGTTCTTGAAGCGGAAGCTGTCGTTTCCGGTCTCGAGGATGTGGCAATGATGGGTGAGCCGGTCGAGCAGCGCCGTCGTCATCTTGGCATCGCTGAAGACGCTGGCCCATTCACTGAAGCTGAGATTGGTGGTGATGACCACGCTGGTATGCTCGTAAAGCCTGCTGAGCAGGTGGAAGAGCAAGGCGCCGCCTGAGGCACTGAACGGCAGGTAGCCGAGCTCATCGAGGATGACCAGATCACAGTGAGCCAGGTGGCCGGCAATCTGACCAGCTCGCCCCTGCATTTTCTCCTGCTCGAGCGCATTGACCAGCTCGACGGTCGAGAAGAAGCGGACGCGTTTCTGATGATGCTCGATGGCCTGCACCCCGATGGCGGTGGCGACATGGGTCTTGCCGGTACCAGGGCCACCGACCAGAACGATGTCATTGGCTTCCTTGAGGAAGTCGCAGCGATGAAGCTGGCGCACCAGGGTCTCATTGATCTCGCTGCTGGAGAAGTCGAAGCCATTGAGGTCGCGATAGGTCGGGAAGCGGGCGGTCTTGAACTGGTAGGCTGTCGATCGAACCTCACGCTCCGCCGTCTCGGCCTTGAGCAGTTGCGACAGGATCGGGATGGCAGCCTCGAAGGCCGGAGCACCTTGCTCGGTCAACTCGCCTGCGGCCTGGGCCATGCCGTGCATCTTGAGGCTCTTGAGCATGATGATGATCGCGCCGGCGGCGGGGTTATGACGCATGGCGGGCCTCCGAGGCTTTGCGCAGAGCGTCATAGCGCTCGACATTGACCTTTGGCTCATTGGTCAGCATCAGGGCTTGGGGCGCATCGATGGTCGGCGGCGTGATGGCTTTGCCGTCAACCAGGCGGTGCAGCAGGTTCAACACGTGCGTCTTGGTTGGGACGCCTGGAGCGGCTCACTGGCGGAGTCGCCAATGAGGGTTGGAGCGTGCAAGTCGGTGGGTGGTTTGCAGCCGCCCGCCTTGGCACGCGGAGCGACGCTGATCTGGCTTTGGAGACCGGGCTCCTCCAGCACCTCGGAGTATTAACCCGTTGTGGTGCGCGGGATCGATCCGCGCTTGTCCACTGTCCCGGGACTGAGGACGAGACTCGAGGACTGCGGTTGCTAGCGGCATGCCGAGCGGTTGTGGAAACGGTCGACCCACCGCCGAGACCACCAGTTGCAGCCGTGATCGTTGACACTCAGTGTGTACGATGATTAGGTGTCCTCTGTCCGAGGACAGAGGACATGATGAAGAGCCAGGATGTTGTCGTTCTGCTCAAGCTGGCGAGCTTGGAGGACTACTCAAAGGATATCGGTGACGAATCTACGCCGCTCGGGCTGGCCACGGGCGAGGATCCCTATTCTGTGCGCGGCCTCGAGGCAGCCCTCGGAATCAGCAAGACGGAGATCGGCGCTTCGCTCAAGCGCAGCATTGCGGCGGGCCTCGCGATCAAGGACAGGAAGACAGACCGGCCTAAACCGAGCCGGCGCCATCTCCGCGAGTTCATTGTCCACGGTGTGAAATTCGTCTTTCCGGCGAAACCAGGCGCCATGCAGCGCGGGTTGCCGACGGCATTCGCGGCCCCCGTGCTACGTGAATCCCTGCACAGCGCTGGCAATCTCATCTTCGTTTGGCCCTACGCGCATGCAAAAGAAATGGGTCAGTCGGTCGACCCGCTGTTCAAAAGCGTGCCGGAGGCCTGCGAGAAAGACAGGCGGCTCTACGCCTATCTGGCCCTCATCGACGCGATCCGCGTCGGCAATCAACGCGAAAGCAAGCTCGCCGCCGACCTGCTCGCGCAGAGGCTGGGATGACTGTCCAAGATCAGTTGAAGGCCATGTTGAAGGCCGTCGCCGAGGCACTCGGCGAGGAGTTGCGCGCGCGCCTGGTCTTCGTCGGCGGCTGCACGACCGCGCTCTACATTACTGACCCCATCGTTCTCGAAGGGGTGAGAGCGACCGATGATGTCGACCTTATCGTCGATCTCGCTGGTTTCGCAGAATGGGTCGAGCTGACGGAGCGTTTGCGCGCACGCGGCTTCACCGAGGCGGCTGACGATTCCGTCATCTGCCGTATGAAACTCGGCGAGATCAAGGTCGACTTCATGCCGGATGACGAGGCGATCCTCGGGTTCAGCAATCGCTGGTACGCAGAGGGGATCGCGACGGCCGTACCAGAACAGCTGGAGGAGGCGCTCGAGATCCGGCGCCTCACGCCGCAGCTGTTTGTCGCGACCAAGTTGGAGGCATACCGCGGACGCGGCCAAGGCGATCTCATCGCCAGCCGCGATGCCGAGGACATTCTGCTTTTGGTCGACGGGCGGGAGGAGATCGTCGAGGAAATCGCAAACGGCGAGCCGGAGATCCGGGCCTACATCGCCGAACAGGTTACCATGCTGCTCGCTGATCCAAACTTCGACCATTTCCTGGAGGGAAACATTCGCGGACCAGTGGGCCGCACCGACATCGTCTACGACCGGCTGGTCGCGATCAGCACGCTGGATCTGGATATGCGCTGACAATTCCAGACTGCAGATTATCCGACACTCAAAACGGGTAGATTGCCCCATCACCACCGCCGAGTCCGACGTTGTCGGCGGCGAATGGAATGGCGAGGTCACGGACGACACAGGCTGCGGGAGGCCACACGGGACGTGATACACGACCTCCACTTTTTGTCACACCAACTAAACGTGCGCTATTCAAACTGACGCGACTGCGGTGTAATCTAGCGTCAATTCGCGGCAACCAAGCTTCAAAATAGAGGGCATATCGCTGCCAACGCTCAGCGCAGAGCGCAGCAGGAGAACCGCGATGAACCAGCAGGCGAACCTAGCCGATAATCTTAAAACTCTATGCGAGCAGCACGGCACCGTATCGGAAGCATGCCGAAAGTTGGGCATCAATCGTCAGCAATTCAATAAGTATCTCGCCGGAACTCACGCGCCGTCGCAGAAGAATCTCCGCTTGATCGCGAATTTCTTCGGATTGAGCGTCGATGTCATGACATACAATCCGCATGACTTTCAATCGCTTGTTGAGGGAAACCACTTCCATCTGTTCAAGCGGATACAAAAATCGCCTAAGATGATGATGTTTATCACGGAAATACTGTCCGCGAATGCGACAGACGCGGCAGATTTTCTTGGGGCCTACGAACGCTACCACTACTCCTCGATCTACAAAGGTCAGATACTCAGGTCAATATTTTATCTCTATTCGAAAGACGGGATATTGATGCATAGCTACGTTGAACGGTTCCCGAACCTCGATGGCTCTAATAAGATTGACTATATTTTCAAATACCACGGATTCAGTTTCTATATTTCCAATCGCCTGTTCTCAATCGATTTCGAGACCATCCAACGTAACGAGATGACATTCAGCAATCTCGCCTCAATCGACCGAAATTCGAAGAAGTTCATGTTCGGGGTAACCAGCGGAATCGCGGCGAGCATGGTGCGACAGCCGGTTGCGCAAAAGGTGGCCATGCATTTTGTGGGAGACCGGAAGACTCGGAAAGGCGACCTGCGCCGTGCCACGGTGCTTTCACCGAGCGACGCTTCGATACCCAAGGAAGTGATCACCTATCTTACATCCGGAACGTCGACGATAGACTCCATTTGAGATTGACCGTCACCGCTCAAGCGAAGTGCGTCAGAGTGCTCAAGTGTCATGCCGCCTGCGAAATTGCGCTGAGCGCTGCTTGCGGGTGAAGTCAGCTGCCGTCGATGCCTGTCAGCCGCGCGCGTCCACGCCAGTTGGTGGGTGCAGATGGTAAGCACCATCGCAGACGTGCCGGAGCCGCATATGTCGAGAACCGTCAATTCCTACATGATGCCGTTCTCGAACGTAGCGCATCTGTCTTTAACGGACAAATTCCGGGCGACGCAACTTGCCGGCTTCAAGGAGCTGTCGCTCATGCCGCGTGACGTCGAGAGACTGATCGAGGGCGGCAAACCGGCATCGGACATCGTCGCGGAGGCCGCGGATCATGGTGTGCGCATCACCCGGCTCGACCCGTTGAACACCTGGCCGCGGATCTGGCGCCCGGATAATATGGACGAGGCCTACATCGCCACAGTTAACACGCCACCGGACCAGTTTTTTCGCCTGACCGACGCGCTCGGCTGCACCCATGCGAGCCTGAACGCCACCTTTCCGTTGAATGCAATGTCGACAGACGAGATCACGGAGCACTATGTGGCGATCTGCGCCCGCGCGGCTGCGCATGGCCTGAAGTGTGATCTCGAATTCATCCCGCTGTGGGGCGTTCCAACGCTGGAAATGGCATGGAATGTCGTCCGTGATTCCGGCGCGTCGAATGGAGGGCTGGTGTTCGACGTGTGGCATTTCGTGCGCGGAGGCTCCGACATTGGGCTCCTCAAGACGATCCCCGGCGACATGATCCATTGCGTGCAGGTCAACGATGGCCCTCTGGCGCTGCCGAAGGGGGTGACGATCAAAGACAATTGCTACGACCGCCAGTTTCCTGGCGACGGTGAATTCCCGAATGCCGAAATCCTGCGAATCCTGGCGGACACAGGCGGCCTCAACCAGGTCGGACCCGAGGTGTTTTCGCCTACGCTCACGTCAATGAGCGTCGAGGACGTGGCGCGCAAGTCTGCGGAATCGACACGAAACGTGCTTCTGGCCGCAGGTCTGGCGGTCTGAGCTTGAGAAAAGGCCCGACGGGTTCGACCCGACGCCACGCCCCACTCACTGACTGGACGAGGTGTTTCGTTGAAACGGCAAGAGCGACCCAATCAGGCTCCAATCTGGCATTCCTTAACAGCGGTGCAAACGATGGCGACGAAAAACTCGGCCATTTGGAAGGAGGATTTGTGACAATTCAAATTTGCGTTGTAGGCCTGGGCAAGATCGCACAGGATCAGCATCTGCCGGTAGCTGCCAAGAACGCTGACTTCAACCTCGCAGCGGTAGTCAGTTCGCGCGGCTCTTACGGAAATGTGAAAACCTTCAAGACTTTTTCGGAACTCGTCGCAAGCGGGATCAAACTCGATGCCGTCACGCTGTGTATGCCTCCGAAACCGCGCTTCGATATCGCACACCGAGCAATCGACGCCGGATTTCACCTTCTTCTCGAGAGGCCGCCGACATCGACAATCGGTGAACTGGAGGCACTGCTGGCCCATGCTGCCGCCCACAAACGCATTGTCTTCACAGCATGGCATTCGCAACACAACGCGGCGGTCGACGAGGCAAAACGCCTCCTTGCTGGTTTGACGGTCCGCCGTCTGCATGTGTCGTGGAAGGAGGACGTCCGCTACTGGCACCCTGGTCAAGAATGGATCTGGGAGCCAGGCGGGTTCGGCGTGTTTGATCCTGGCATCAACGCATTCTCCATCATCTCGAAAATCATGCCGGTTCCGATCCTTGTAGCCGATGCGCTCCTGATGATCCCGTCGAACAAGGCAACACCCATTGCTGCCTCCATTCGCTTCAAGTCGCCCATTGGGATTGACGCCGATTTGACCGCCGAACTCGACTGGCAACAAACCGGTGAACCATCCTGGGACATAGACGTCGAAACCAACGAAGGCACGACTCTTCAGCTGAGCAACGGCGGGACGCAACTCCGTGTTAATGGCGAGGTTACTCTCGCCGGTTCATCGTCCCAGGAATACGAAGGCATCTATGCCCATTTCGCCGAGCTGTTGAAGTCCGGGAAATCGGATGTAGATTCAACGCCGCTACAACTGGTCTCCGACTGCTTCATGCTGGGGCGACGGGTCGACGCGGACCCGTTTGTCTGAAGGCGACACTTGCTCGGGTGCGCCCAATCCAAACCATCTGACTGACTGAATCCGCGATTGGGTCGTGGAGTAGTTTGTGGACAAGTCGGAGGGCACTCGTCGCCGCCCAGTTCTTCTGCGCCCGCCCATCTGCACACACAAATGCGCCCCGCAGCCGGGCTGTCCGGACTACGGAGCGCACTTCGCCTTGGGAGGCAATCGAACCCGATTTGGATCGGGGTGGCGGATAGATAGCGGTGGACCTAGTGGCTAGATTGTGTCGGGTTCCACAGCCGCATTCCTGCATTTGCCTCATAGGCCTTGCCGGATGGATAGCTGATAAGTTCCATTTGAAGGCCCCATGGCGCTTCGAAATAGACCCACGACTCGCCCGCTCCGGGACCGTGTTTTTCGAACTCCGGTTTGTCGTAGACTTTAACCCCATGGCTGCGGAGATGTTCGCTGGCTGCGTTGATATCATCCACATAAAAGCACAGATGATAGCCGCCAATGTCGCTGTTTCGGGGGAATACTGTCTTTTGATCAGGGGCCTCGAAATCGAAAAGTTCAATGTTGCTCGCATTGCCACAGCGCATGAAGACGACCTCTTTCATGTGTGCGCGCGGGTGGATATTCATTTTGTCTTGCATGAAATTCCCGGTGTCGTCCTTCAACGATCCGCCGGAGTAGATGAATTCGCATCCGATGATGTCTCGAAAGAAGGCGATCGCCTCTTGCATGTTCGGCACCACCAAACCGGCGTGATCGATCCCTGCCAGTCCAGGGAGGCCCTTCGTCTGATTGTTCATGTCTGTCTCCTTTTTTGAATCCGAAAGATCAAGTTTCCCGGCGCGCCGCCTTCATGGAATGGTGGCAGAAAGGCGCAGCAACCGGCGTGTCAGGTCAATGAGCGCAAGATAAAGTCCGCCCCTCGTTCCCCGATCATTATTGTCGGAGCATTCGTGTTGCCCGACACCACGGACGGCATCGCTGAAGCGTCGATGACGCGCAGGCCGTCGAGGCCGCGGACGCGTAGTTCCGGATCCAGGACGGCGAGGTCGTCGGTCCCCATTCTGCAGGTGCCGCTGGGATGCAAGGACGACTGCGCATACTGCCGTATGTACTGCTCGTAATCGGCTTTCGTCATAAGTTGCTTGCCCGGCATATGCTCACGTTCGATGTATTTTGAGAGCGCCTTCTGGGACATGATCTCTTGGCCGCGTTGAACTGCCTCGACCAGGCAACCGAGATCGGAAGGCTCGGAAAGATAGTTGGGCACGATATGCGGAGGCTGCGCGGGGTCGGAACTTCGTAGCCCCAACCATCCTCTGGACTTCGGTCGGATGTGGGTCGCGTTCAAGGTGCAGCCGAACCCGCCAGGAACCGGGGCGCCGGATTCTATGCCGCTGCCGCACAGGAATATGTACTGAATATCCGGCCGATCGGTGGATTGGCTCGTGCTCCAGAACGCCCCCGAATCCATGACGTTCGACGTAACCGGCCCGCGTCGGAAAAGCAGATACTCCAGGCCTGCCCAAGACTGCCACAGAGGGCTTTTGTAGCGATCGTAGCTGTAGGGTCCCGACAGTTGATAGGTCATATAGATGTCGACATGATCACAGAGATTTTGTCCGACACCAGGCAAATCGTGCACCACGTCGACACCGCAGGATCGCAAATGCGCCGCGGGACCGACGCCGGAAAGCATCAGCAGGTGGGGTGAGTTGATCGCTCCCGCGGATATGATGACTTCACGATCGGCATAGATAGTCGACGTCCGTTGCCCGTCGGCTATCTCTACCCCTACGGCGCGTCCCTGTTTGAAGACGATGCGCAAGACGCGACAATCTGTTCGCACCTTCAGATTTGATCGCCTCTGCGCCGGCTTCAGAAAGGCAACGGCTGCACTCGAGCGCCGGGCGTTGCGAATTGTCAGCTGATAGAAACCACATCCAGCCTGCTCCCCGGAGTTGAAATCCGCATTGAAGGCAAGGCCAGCCTCCTGACAGGCTTTCAGCCATGAACGGCTCAGCGGGTGGACATAGCAGGGATCCGAGACGCCCAGCGGGCCGCCCTCACCATGAGCTTCGTTGGACAGCCGGTCATTGTCCTCGGAGCGTTTGAAAAACGGCAAGACCTCCTTGTAGGACCAACCCGTGGCCCCTTGCTCCACCCAGCGTTCGTAGTCGTCCGGCGCGCCTCGAATGTAGAGCATGGCATTGACGGAACTGCCGCCACCAAGAACCCTGGGCTGGACCATTGTTTGAGCGCCAAGATGCTTGTCCGCCTCGCTGCGGACCTGCTCAAAGCGCTGCAGCAGATTGCCCTGTGCGGTCTTGTAGTAGGTGACCGGCATATGGATGTAGGGGCTGTTGTCTCGGGGGCCTTGTTCAAGCAAGAGCACCGAAACATCGGGATTCTCGCTGAGCCTGGAAGCCACCACGCAACCGGCAGACCCTCCTCCAACCACGATGAAATCGACCATACTCCCTCCAAACAATAGTAGCGCCACGCGTGAGAAACAATAGTAGCGCCACGCGTGAGAACGGATTTCCTCTCCGAATTAGGCGTAGCGCCGGGCGCCGGTCCCATAGGGCAGATTCAAGCCGCCATAGCGCCGAAGACGGATGTTGGCCTGTTCCGCGTGACCAACGAAGCCTTCGAGCATGCACAGACGCGAGCAATAGGCTCCGACTTCCGCGGAAGCAGCGTCAGTGTCGATGCGCTGGAATGTGCAGGTCTTGAGGAACTTGCCCACCCACAGCCCACCGGTGTAGCGCGCCGCAAGCTTCGTAGGCAGCGTGTGGTTGGTGCCGATCACCTTATCGCCATAGGCGACCGTCGTGCGCGGCCCGAGAAACAGCGCGCCATAGTTGGTGAGATTCTCCTGGAAGTAGCGGTCATCCCTTGTCATCACCTGCACGTGCTCACTGGCGATCCTGTCGGCCACCTGGAGCATTTCCACTGCGTCCTCGCACAGAATGACCTCCCCATGATTGGCCCACGCCTTGGCCGCGACCGCCGCCGTCGGCAGGATGGCCAGCAACCGATCGATCTCGTTGAGCGTGTCTCGAGCGAGTTTTTCGGAATTCGTGATCAGAATCGCCGGCGTATCGACGCCATGTTCGGCCTGGCCAAGCAGATCGGTCGCGCAAAGTTCGCCATCCACGGTTTCGTCGGCGATCAAAAGCGTCTCGGTCGGGCCTGCGAAGAGATCGATGCCGACCCGCCCGAAGAGTTGCCGCTTGGCCTCCGCGACAAAGGCGTTACCGGGGCCTACGATCATATCGACGGAGGCGATCGTCTCGGTGCCGAGGGCCATCGCCGCAACGGCTTGCACGCCACCCAGACAATAAATGACGTCGGCGCCCGCCAGATGCTGTGCGGCCACGATCGCCGGCGCCGGCTTGCCTCGAAAGGGCGGCGCGCAACTGATCACCCGCGGACATCCCGCCACCTTTGCCGTGATGATCGACATATGTGCGGAAGCAAGCAATGGGTAGCGGCCTCCCGGTACGTAGCAGCCAACATTCTCGACCGGTATGTTCTTGTGACCGAGGAAAACGCCCGGCAGCGTTTCGACCTCAAGGTCGAGCAGACACGCCCTTTGTTTCTCCGCAAAATTGCGCACCTGTGCTTGAGCAAAACGGATATCGCTGAGTTCACCCATCGAAAGCTGGGACAGGCAATCCTCGATCTCCTGCTCGCTCAGGCGAAAATCTTCACGGTCCCAGCTGTCGAATTTCGCCGAGAGCGCCCGCACCGCCGCGTCACCATGCTCTGCGACGTCGGTGATGATCGCCTCGACCGTCGCGCGCAGTTCGCCTTCGAACACAGCGGGGCGCAAGTTCTCGTCTGCTCGCTTCAAATGGCGTGCCATGGTCATCTCGTCTTTCCGGTTGGCAGGATGCGACGCCGCCGGCTTTCGCACCGGCGGCGTCCAAGGAGGGTCAGAGGGAATTCAACCCTTCGACAAGCTTGTCGACTGCCTGCTGCGAGGTCATGTCGGGCGTATTTGCGAACTGTGTAATGACGTCCATGTACGGAGCGCGGATGTCGCGCGGCAGCGCATTGTTTTCGACGAACGAGGGAATGAGCGTGCCGTCTTTCATGCCTTCCTCACGGTCAGCAAAGGCCTGCTTGGAGCAGTCATTGAACCTGTCACGCGGTACATCGAGGCGTGCCGGAATAGAGCCACCTTTGAGGTTCAGGTTCTCCTGAACTTCGATCGACATCGCCGCGCTGGCGAGAATTTCCTGCTTCCTCTGCGCTTCGGGATTCGGCTGCTTGAACATGCCAAAGAAGTCGGTGAGAAAGACGTACGTGTGGCCGTGTCCGGGCGCCGCCGTGCAGAGATAGTCAACGCCAGGCTTCATGTTGACGGCGACGAACTCGCCATTTGCCCAGTCACCCTGGAACTGCATTGCGGCTTCGCCCTTGATCACCTTGCCCGTCTCGATCGCCCAGTCGGTGCCGGCGCGGTTGGGGTCGGCATAGGCGAGCACCTTGCGGAAGGTGTCGAACACCTTGACCATCGTGTCGCTCTTGATGGCTGCGTGGTCGGTCGCCATCACTGCCTTCTTGTAGAAGTCGACGCCGGCCTGGCCGATCAGGATGTCTGTCCAGATTTCGCCCTCCTGCCAGTCGTCACCACCCAGCGCCAGCGGTATTATCCCACCCGCCTTGATCTTCTCGGCAAGCGTCAGGAACTCGTCCCAGCTTTCCGGTACCTTTCCGCCGAACCGGTCGAGAACCTTCTTGTTGATCCAGAGCATGTTCTCGCGCCGCTGGTTGAGCGGCACCGCAACGATCTTTCCATCGACCTTCATGTAGTCGAGCAGAGCGGGAGCGACGAGCTTTTCCCATCCTTCCTTCTCAGCGGTTGCCGACAGATCGCCGAGAGAACCGGCTTGCGCATATTCCAAGACGAACTGACCTGGCATCTGCGATGCGGCGGGCGGATTGCCGGCCGCGAAGCGCGCCTGCAGCGCCTGTGTCATGTTCTTGCCGCCGGCGCCGGCGATCGGCGAGTCCACCCACTTGAGACCCTGCGCGTCGACAGCGTCCTTCAACACCTTCATTGCCGCAGCTTCGCCCGCGGCGGTCCATTGATGGACGACCTCGATTTCGTTTTCGGCGGAGTAGGCCGGTATGCTGATTGCCATTGACGCGACGGCCGCTGCACTCAGCAGAACTGGCCCGAAATATTTCCGCTTCCCCTTGATGCTCATTATGGTTGCTCCTTGTTCGGCAGACATTGGTGCACGAAGGCTCAGACGCGCCGAAACGTCTGCCGCCTTTTTCATTGTCGGTTGTGGCGTGTTGCCTCGAAGGCCCTGGGTTGATCTACCCGGTCGCGAACCGCGTCACGTCGATCGGTGGCATGCCCGCGTCCTCTCCAGCCTGCTCGATGCGCATGCCTGTGTTGACGTCGAATATCTGGATGCCATCGATATCGACCAGGAAGGTTTCGCGGC
The DNA here is from genome assembly GCF_040321655.1 of Mesorhizobium sp. M0306. Taxonomy (NCBI): domain Bacteria; kingdom Pseudomonadati; phylum Pseudomonadota; class Alphaproteobacteria; order Hyphomicrobiales; family Phyllobacteriaceae; genus Mesorhizobium; species Mesorhizobium sp. M0306. The sequence continues at coordinate 115,229 of NZ_JAMYRY010000012.1, forward strand.
CTGCCCTCAGCGCCGATTTCGGATGGCACCGCGCAATGACTTTGTTGCCGCCAAGGGTAAGCGTGACGAAAGTGTCGGAGCCCGTTGGCTCGACAAGGTCGACCACCGCATCGACTTTCTGGGTGTGTTCATGATTTTTCTCGTGCGGCAGAAAAATCGCCTCGGGGCGGATACCCGCAATGACCGCCGTCCCCTCTGGGGCGGCAGATGGATTGGCAGGACCCGAGATCGCAAGGTGGATCGGTTTGTCGCCAGCGCCCTCGATTTCAAGCAGCACACGGCCATCCTTTCGACGCATGCGAGCCGGGATCAGGTTCATTGGCGGCGAGCCAATGAACCCCGCGACGTAGGTGTTGGCGGGGCGGCCGTAGATTTCGTCGGGCGAGCCGATCTGCTGTATCACCCCCGATTTCATCACCACGATCTTGGTCGCAAGCGTCATCGCTTCGACCTGGTCGTGCGTCACGTAGACGATTGTCGCCGAGAGACGCTGGTAGAGTTTCTTGATCTCGGCGCGCATTTCGACGCGAAGCTTTGCGTCCAGATTCGATAGCGGCTCGTCAAACAGGAAGATCTTGGGCGAGCGCACGAGCGCGCGGCCCATTGCGACACGCTGCCGCTGACCACCCGACAGTTGACCCGGCTTCCGGTCAAGCAGAGCGCCGATCTGCAGCGTCTCCGCGACACGGGCGATCGCCTTGTCGCGCTCTGGCTTTGCCACGCCGCGCACTTTCATGCCGAAGGCGATATTATCGCGAACCGTCATCGTCGGATAAAGCGCATAGGATTGGAACACCATGGCGATGTCGCGATCCTTTGGCTCAAGTCTGGCGACCGAGCGCCCGTCAATCAGAATGTCGCCGCTGCTGATTGGTTCGAGGCCTGCGATGGCGCCGAGCAGGGTCGACTTGCCGCAACCCGACGGGCCGAGCAATACGAGGAATTCGCCGTCCCTTGCCTCGATGTCGATGTTCTCGAGCACCGGGAGGTTGCCGTAGGACTTGTGAAGACTGCGGATGTTGAGTTGTGCCACGGCCCTACCCCTTTACAGATCCGGCCATCAGACCGCGGACGAAATACTTTCCGGCGAACACATAGACGAGGAGCGTCGGCAACGCGGCGAGCATGGCCGAAGCCATGTCGACGTTGTACGGACGCTCTCCGGTGCTGCTCGAGACGATGTTGTTGAGCGCCACCATGATCGGGACATTTCGTCCCGAGGTGAAAGCCACGCCAAACAGGAAGTCGTTCCAGATGCTGGTAAACTGCCAGATGATCACCACCACCATGATCGGCAGCGACATCGGCAGCATCACGTGGCGAAATGTCTGAAAGAAACCCGCGCCGTCTATCCTGGCGGCCTTGGCGAGATCGCTTGGCACAGAGATGAAGAAGTTCCGGAAAAACATCGTCGTAAACGGCAGACCATAGACGACGTGTGCAAGGATCAGGCCGTTGATCGTGCCGGCGAGGCCGAGTTTGCCGAGTGTTTGAGCAAGCGGAATCAGAATTGCCTGGTAGGGCGCAAAGCAGCCAAACAAGATGATCGCATAGACGATGTTCTGCCCGCGAAAATTGACCTGCGTGAGGGCGTAGCCGTTGAGTGCGCCGATTGCCGTGGGAATGAGCGTTGCCGGAACGACCAGGTAGATGGTGTTGAGAAAGAATGGGCTGAGGCCGGTGCATTCGACTCCCACGCACGCGTTCGACCACGCATCGATCCAGGGCTGAATGGTTGGGTGGCGCGGGATGCCGACCAAAGTGCCGAGACGTATCTCCTCCATCGATTTCAACGACGTGGTGATCATCACGAACAATGGCCCGACAAAGAACAGGACGAAGATGAGAAGGGTGAAGTAGACCGCGGCCCATCCCAGGACTCGTGCGACATCGATACGCGCCGCCGAACGCGGCACCGGGCTAGCGAGCGTTGCGGCGTTCATGGCGTATTTCCGAATAGAGGTAAGGGACAATGATGGCGATCACCGTCATCGTGATCATCACCGCGCTTGCGGCGCCTTGAGCGAGCTGGCCACGTCCAAAAGTGTATTGGTACATGAAGGTCGTCGGCAGATCGCTGGAGAACCCCGGACCGCCATTCGTCAGAGACACGATGAGGTCGAACGAGCGTAGCGCCTGGTAGAGCAGGATGACGATGACGCTGAAGAAGACCGGGCGCAGCATCGGCAGAACGATCGACCAGTAGATTCTCGGCAGGCCAGCGCCGTCGATGCGAGCTGCCTTGAAGAGCTCCGCGTCGACACCTCTCAGGCCCGCCAGGAAAATCGCCATGACGAAACCACAGGACTGCCAGAAGGCGGCAAGCACTATGGTGTAGATGGCCATCTTCGGGTCGATCAGCCAGTCGAACTTGAAATCGACATAGCCCATATCGCGCACCAGTTTCTGGATGCCGAGGCCAGGGTTGAGTATCCATTTCCAGGCGATGCCGGTGACGATGAAGGAGATCGCCATCGGGTAGAGGTATATGCTGCGGATGACGTTCTCGAGCCGCACTTTCTGGTCAAGGAAGATCGCAAGCACCAGGCCGGCAACAACTGAAAGGCCGATGAAGAGCGATGCGAAGATCCAAAGATTGTCGACCGCGATCTGCCAGCGATCAGCCTTCCACAATTTTGCGTATTGCTCGATGCCGACGAAATCGTACTTGGGGAAGAAGCGCGACGAGGTCAGGGAAACGACGACCGTCCACAGGATGTAGCCGTAGACGACCAGCAACGTGACCAGCAAAGTCGGCAGCAACACCAGCCAGCATTTCGAGGGCCAGCCGGTCAAAATTTCTGTGATCGTTGCTCGGGGGCTATTCGTCGTCACGTGGCTCTTGGGCCTCTCAGGTTTGGTGGCGGTATTGTCGCTGCTGCCCTGACCATGCGGTCAAAGATGCTGCTCTTGCGCACGTTCTCGCCAATAGTCGTCCTGACCTTCGTCGTGATAGGCGGGGATCGGGAAGTCCCACCAGCCTGGGACGAAAGCGCCTGCCGCATCGCGCGCCGTCGGCACTTCGACGAGCGCTGGGCCGCCGCAGGAAAATGCAGCTTCGAGGGCCGGCTTCAGCTTGTCGGCGCTCTCGACGCGCCAGGAGTCGATGCCGAAGCTCTTGGCAATTTCAGCGAATTGCGGCGAGTAGGCGCCGCCATTGCCCATATTGAATTCGCTGGCGACATGGCGGCCGAGGATCTTGCGCTGTCCGCCGCGGATCGACATGTAGCCGGAATTGTTTTGTACGACGATGACGATCGGGATGTTGTGCATCGCTGCCACCGCCATCTCTTGCATCGACATCATGAAGTCGCCGTCACCGAGGATGACGCAGACCTTTTGGTCCGGGCAGGCGAGCTTGGCGCCGAGGGCAGCAGGCAGCGCCCAACCCATCGAGGAGTAGCTGCCGGAGGTGATGTGCGTGCGTGGCTCGTAAACCGGATAGGTCTGTTTGACGACGCCTTGCGTGTTGCCTGAGCCGACCAGAAGAATGTCCTCGCGACCCATGATTTCGCGAAGTTCCTTCAGCGGACGCTGCGTCGTGAAAGGGAACTGGTTGCTGTCGCGACGTACGGCGAGCTGCGTTTCCCAATCGGCCTTCTCACGAGCGACCGCATTGTGGAATGCTTCCCGCCGGGCAAGCGTCTTCTTTGACTGCTCGGACGAAATGGCATCGATGATATCGGCAAGCGCCATCTTGGCGTCGGCGACAAGCCCGACCGCAGTCGGGTAATTCTTGCCGATCTCCTGATGGTCGATGTCGATGTGGACAAGCTTCGCCGGCGGGATCGAGAAACTGACGCCTTTGCGCCAGCTGGACGCGGACCAATCGGTGAAGCGGCAGCCGACGGAAACAACGAGGTCCGCCCCGGCAGCGATATTGTTGCCGGCCGAAGTTCCCGTCTGGCCTACCGCTCCTGCGAAAAGCACATGATCTTCCGGGAAGGCACTCTTGCCGTTCCAGGTCGTGACAACCACGGCGCCGGTCTTTTCGGCCAACTTCCTCACTTCCGGTGCTGCTTCCGCCGTGATGGCACCGCCGCCAACCACGATCACCGGACGCTCTGCCGCAAGCAACGCCGCGGCGGCAGCCTCGACTGCCCGCTGGTCAGGTCGGGCGCGGCCCATCGCCATCCTGAGATCTAGGTCGTGGATGTCCACCTCGGCTGCCTGCGACTGGATATCCATCGGCACTTCGACATGCACCGGACCCGGACGACCGCTGAGCATGGCGTTGAAGGCGCGATGCATGATGAAGGGCAATTCATCGACGCGACCAGCTTCGAAAGATCGTTTGACGGCGCCGCTGGCGATCTGCGGGAAGAAATTGGTGCGGTGGCGATCGAGCTCCTGCATGACCCCGTGGCCGCGCATATGCGTCGCCGGCCCGCCGGTGAAGAGCGGCACCGCCGTCGAGTCGGCGTAGGCTGTCGCCAGGCCGATGATGGTGTTAGCGGCACCGGGTCCAATCGAAGTCATCGCCGCCATCGGCTTGCCCGAGGCGCGCCAGTATCCATCGGCCATGTGGACGGCGCATTGCTCATGCATCACCTGGATGACCGGGATTTCGCTGCCCTTCTGCAGGAAGGCATCGAGCATCGCCCAGCATCCATGCCCCGGGATGGCTGCCACGTATTTGATGCCGTACTTCTTCAATGCGGTCGCGATGACCTGGCCGCCAGTAAGCTTCATGTCTGCAGAACTCCCCTCGTCAGCGGTCGGCCGTCGCACGTCTTCGTGCGCCGGCATGCATTTGCTCCGCTCTTTTCTGGCTTGCCTCCGGTATGCACGACCACTCCTCTGGGAGGTCGGTCCGGATCGGCTGATTGTCCTGCGATATGACTTCGCCGACAGCCAACTCGCAATTTCTCAATGATGTCTAATGTGACGCAAGCTGAAGCTGCCAGTGCGTAAAATGCTGTCAGCTTATGCTGCCGCCCGTTCTGCGATGGCGCCGGGCTTGCGAAGCGAAACCAAATCGGCCGTTGAAATTTCGGCGCCAGACCCTCTGCCCGCTGTTGGATCGACGGCTCGACCATTGCCGCTGACAGGGCAATGCCAGCCAGTGACGCAGGCATTGCGTCAGATCGCGCTGATCGAAGGGCGTCTGCGAAATTGCTGAAGCCCGCCCTTTCTGTCCTTTTGATCGTCAGTCGATGTGACATGGCGACAGCGGTCGCAGGACGGCATCGCCCTACGGTCGCGATGGGTGGAGGAACGATATGAGTGTTCATCGGGGCACCGGCCTGCTGCAGCATCGATCTCTGAATTTCGCGGACGATTTCGTCGCCGCCGATTTCTTCGAAAATGGCGCCGGCCTGCACGTCGAAAGCAGCATCGTCGTCAACCTGTCGAGCGACCGGCTGATCATCGACGATGCGATCAAGACTTCAATTGCGCCGTGGCGCTCGGCTATGCTGTCGAAAGCGACGATCGAACAGAGCGGCCGGATCGCTGTCCTGAAAGTTTGCAAGACAGTCGACCTGGGCGGCGTCATGTTCCGCGGCTGGGACTGGCTCGGCAACCGCATCCGGTCTTTCCCGCGCCAGACCCCGCTCTTCATCTCGCCGCCGGACACGATCGGCGAAGTCGAGCTCGACCCGCTGTTCTTTACAGGCGAGGTCGCCGTGGAACGGCAAATGCAGCGCTTCGTGCTCAAATGAACCTCTGGTGGTCACCTGCTGAAACCGACTGCTTCATTCACGACAAACCATCCCTTCCTGGAGATCCACACGCAGATATTCGGAACCGGCCGCATGCAGAAATTCCGGGAGAACGACCAGGCGACGCTTTATCAAGATGTCCTCATGGCGCCGGGCTTTACCCATGAGGCGTTTTGCCGGGTCAGCGGAACGAACCAGTGGAAATATCCATGGCATCGCTATTTCGCCGACACCGATGCGGTTTGGTTGGCCATAGAACTGCACCCGATCGGCTGAGTTGATCGTTGCGTGGTGAGCGACTGTGGGCGGTTTTTGCCGTAAGCTCGAACCGTCCAGTCAATGGTAGAAAATGTCCAACCGCGTCAGATCGTTCACTGACTCGGCAATGGCCCGCAGGATCGCCCCGCGCCTCCCCGACGCTCTGGCGGCGGCCCCTTTTGTAAGATCCGACGCACGGCCCGCCCCATGTTTGTCAACAAGGCGGCGAGCAAAGTCGTGAACCCTGGCCAGATATCGCCACCTTTGAGATACGCATTCGGCGAGTGCGCCGAAGTCAAAATGCTGCAATGTCAAGCTGTGCAGTGCTCTTATTTGCATTTTCGATCTCCATCGATGGAATTTTCAGAATTGACCTGAAGTCTTCTTGCGCTTGCGGAAACATTCCTGCCTTTGTGATTTTTGTCTGGCGGCTTTTATTGTTTTGGAGTAGGCGCCCGCGAGCGGGCTCGATCTAGGAGCGTTTCTGCCGATTCCGGTAGACATCAATGGTCACGGCCGTGACGATGATCAGGCCCTTGACGATTTCCTGGTAGTAGGCGTCGACCCGCAGAAACGTGAAGCCTGACGACATCACGCCCAGGATCACCACGCCGATTACGGTGCCCCCTATCCGGCCCACCCCGCCGGCAAGCGACGTTCCGCCGATCACGGCTGCGGCAATCGCATCGAGCTCATACATGTATCCCATGCCGGACTGAGCCGTCTGCGCGCGCGCCGCGGTGACGATGCCGGCGAGACCGGCAAGCATTCCGGCGATCGCGTAGACTTTAACCAGATGCCTTTCGACATCTATGCCGGAGACCCGCGCTGCCTGGACGTTCGCGCCGATGGCATAGGTGTACTTGCCGTAGCGGGTGTAGCGAAGCGCAACATGGAAGATTATGGCGACGACTATGAAGACGAACACCGGCCATGCAGCCGAGCCAATGGCGGTGAATTGATCGGTCAGCCCCGAAATGGGCTGGCCTTTTGTATACCATTTCGAAATGCCCCGAGCTGAAACCATCATGCCGAGCGTTGCGATGAACGGCGGGATCCGGGCATAGGCGACAAAAACACCGTTGGTTATCCCTGCAATCAAACCGACCAGGACACCAACGCCGATCGGGACGATGGCCGGCAGATCGGTCAACGAAGGATAAAGCGCTTTCGACCATTCCGCGGATTGGGCAAACCCAGCCGCCAGCATCGCACTTGCCGCCACGACGGACCCCGAAGAAAGGTCGATGCCGCCGGTGATGATGACCTGCGTCACGCCGATTGCGATAATCCCGACCACGGACACCTGGAGGATGGTGATCGTGAGGCGCTGCGGATTCCAGACGAAACTCTGCCCGATCAACAGCCAGCCGCACACCTCGCAGAGGACAACGATCCCCACCAGGACCAGGAAGATATTGAGCTCCTGAGGTTTTCGCCAACCGCCAAGGCCGCCACGGTACTCAGGCATGGCGGCGGCTGTTGTGTCTTTTCCCATCGTACAGTTCCTCTTTCCTCGCCTACTTCGAAGCGAGTTCCATTATTTTGACCTGCGTCGCCTCATCGCGGTCCAGAACGCCGGTGATCTTGCCTTCATGCATCACCATGATGCGGTCACTCATTCCGAGGATCTCCGGCATCTCCGAGGAAATCAGAATGACGCCGGCGCCCGCGCTGGCGAGCGCTGAGACCAGAGCGTGGATCTCGGCCTTGGCGGCAACGTCGATGCCGCGTGTCGGCTCGTCGAGGATGAGGATGCCCGGTCTGGTCAAAAGCCAGCGTCCGATCAGCACCTTCTGCTGGTTGCCGCCGGAGAGATTTTCGACCGTGGTGTGGATACCTGAGCTTTTGACGCGCAACGTCCTGCTCATCTCGCGGCATGCCGCGGCAATCGCCTTGCCGTGCACGAAACCGGCATTGACGAATTGGCTTTGAAGAGCGGCAATCTGCATGTTCTCGAGAATGTCCAGGACGAGAAAACAGCCGCTTTGTTTTCTGTCTTCTGTCAGGAAGGCCATTCCGTTGGCGATCGCATCGCGTGGCGATCTCAGATCGACGCGTTGCCCCCTTATCCGTATCTCGCCGCTGGTGGCGGGTGTCACCCCGAAGATGGTTTCGGCAACATTGGACCGCCCCGACCCAATCAGACCGGCGAGGCCCAATATCTCGCCCGCCCGCAGATCGAAAGAGACGCCCGAGAAGACGCCGCGCAAAGTCAGGTCCCGAACCGAAAGCAAGACATCATCGGTCGGCACGTTCTCTTTCGGAAACAGCGTCGAGATGTCTCTGCCGACCATCATGTGGATGATCTCGTCCCGGCTGGTGGCTGCTGCCGCATGGGTGCCGATATATTTGCCGTCACGAAAAACGGAGATCTCGTCCGATATTTCGAAGATCTCGTGCATCTTGTGCGAGATGTAGACGATGCCGATGCCCTGCTTTCTCAAATCCCCGATTATCTCGAAGAGATGGGCCGACTCGCGCTCTGTCAGTGCCGAGGTGGGCTCATCCATGATCAGGACACGCGAGCGATAGGAAACCGCCTTGGCGATTTCCACCATCTGCCTGCTGGCAATCGACAGATGGCGAACTTCCGCCTCCGGATCCAGGCTGATCTTCAGCTCCGCGAGAAGATCGCGCGATAGGCGATTCATGCGCCGATGATCGACGATCCCAAATCGATTGCGTGGCTCTCGGCCGATCCAGATGTTCTCCGCGACCGTCATCGAGGGCATCAGGTTCAATTCCTGATGGATCATCCCGACACCCTGTGTCAGCGCGTCGAGCGGGGTCTTGAACTGGGCGGAAATGCCGTCGAGGAAGATTTCTCCTGCATCGGGTTGGTATATCCCCGCCAGGATTTTCATCAGCGTGGATTTGCCGGCGCCGTTCTCGCCCATCAGCGCATGGACGGTACCCCGCCTGAGTTGAAAGCTCACGTCGTCGAGAGCCATCACGCCCGGAAACGACTTGCTGATTCCGGTCACGCTCAGCAGGCAGGGCTGACGCTTGTCCTCAAGACCAGGTGGGATTGGCGTAGCGGCGACTGTGGTCTGCATCGAAGTCGTCCCAAATCCAGATCGAACGGAACAGTCCGTGCGCCGATCAATGACCGGCGCGCGATGCTGGCGGTCAGTTCCTTTTCAGGTACTTGTCCATATTGTCCTTGGTGACGAGTTCGAGCGTGGTGAAGACCTTCTTGTCGGTCTTCTCGCCTCGGGCCAGCTTTAGAACCGTGTCGAGCGCGCCTTTTCCCTGGCTGATCGCGTCCTGGAAAACGGTCACCTTGAGGTCGCCTGACTTCATGGCTGTCAAGGCGTCCTGCGTTGCATCGATGCCGGCAACGACGTAGTCGCCGGTTGATCCGCCACTTGCCTTGATGGCCTGAAGCGCACCCAGCGCCATCTCGTCGTTGTTTGCGATGACGCCATTGAAGTTGAGACCCGCCGACAGCCAGTTTGTGGTCAGGTCGAGCGCCTGCGTGCGTGACCAGGTGGCCGTCTGCTCTTCGACGATCTCGATGCCCTTGCAGTCATCGGACTTGAAGACCTCGTGCACCGCCTCGGTGCGGCCACGCGCAACCAGGGTTCCGAGTTCGCCCATCAGAATGACGGCTTTGCCCTTGCCGCCCAGCAGGCGACACACCTCTTTCGCCTCCAGGCTGCCTGCCTGGATCTGGTCAGAGCCGACGAAAGCCTGCTTCTCCGGCAGCTGATCGACGTTGGAAGGCTGATTGTTGGCGAAGACCAGGGGAATTCCGGCCTTGTCGGCGGTCTTGGACATTGCGACGCCGGCATCGGCCTCTACCGGGATCACGATCATGCCGTCGACCTTGGCGGCAATGAAGTTTTCGATCTGGCTTTGCTGCCGGGCGATATCGCCCTGCGCATCCTCGATCAGCAACGTCACGTTGCCAAGGTCTTTGGCGTGCGCCTCCAGGCCACTGCGAAGAATCGCGAGAAAATTGTCGTCGAACCGCTGCATGCTGAAGCCGATTGTTTCGGCCTGAGCAGGGACGCCGAGCAACGTTAGACATGCGGCGGCCAGCAAAAACTTTTTCATGTTCCGTCTCCGTCGGTTTTTTGATGATGGAAAGCTTTGTATTGCCGACTTCGCCCCGGTACCCGTCGGACTAGCGGCAGCATCACAAGAAAACGATCGTGCAAGTTTCAGGCGTGGCGTTGCCCCAAGCGAGACGTGTTCAGCGCCGTTAAGCCTGCTGCGAAGCTCTTCGGCTTGCTACAGTTGGTAAAACGATACACCTGCTTTTTTTCACCTGTCAACTCCCATTTGACGTGTTTGCCTTCATCAGAGTCGAGCTATCTCGCCAAAACCCGGGATATCGACGACATGATAGGCGACATCGCCAGATCGGCGATCGATTGACAGGGAGAATTTTTAGTGTACCGTTTTACCAACTTGCTCGACCGCACAACGGCGGAGCTGGACTCGCGACCATCGAGGTTTTGTTCTCCTGCGGGAGTTGTAGAATGAGGGTCTCTGGGACCTTGGGAGATTTGAACGACATGCCGCCGAAAAGTGGATCGCCCACAGATGCCGCGGACCGCGCCACCATTCAGGACGTCGCGAAAGCGGCGAGCGTATCCGTGAGCAGCGTCTCGAACTACATGAACAATCGATTCCACCGGCTCGGGACGGAGACCAGGACGCGCATTGCGACGGCAATTGCTGAGCTTGATTTCCGACCGAACCAGGCAGCGCGCCAATTAAAGACCGGTAAGGCCCGTGTAATCGCCCTTGTCGTGCCGAGCATCGTTAATCCCTTCAACGGGCAGATGGTGTTCTCGATCGAGCAGGCCGCAGTGAAGGCGGGTTACCGGGTTCACCTGTGCAACACCATGCGCGATCCGAAGCTCGAGAAGGAGTTTCTCGACAATCTGGCCGCCGTAGGCGTTGCGGACCTCATCACGATCGCGCCCCTGAACACCAGGCGGGGTTATTACTCGGCCTGGAGCGACCTCTCGATCGTGGCCGTGGACGCCAACAGGCTCGATTTGAAGCTTGCTCGGCTCGATACGGTCAATCTCGATCACGAGGCTGCAATCGAGATTGCCGTGGAACATCTGTTTGCTCTCGGTCATCGGCGGATTGCGTATGTCACGGATCCCCTCATCACCCACAGCCGGGTGATGAGGTTGTCCGGCTTCAAGAAAGCGATGAGAGATCACGAGCTCGATGACAGCCAGGCAGTGGTGCTCGAGCGTCACCAGAGCGCACTTGATGTCGCAGACGCCCAGATGGTCGAGGTCGGTCGCGATGCCGCTTCCGATGTGGCGGCGCTGTCGCCCAGGCCCACAGCCATTATCGCGTTCAACGACATGATCGCGCTGGGGTTGCTTGCGACTTTCCGTTCCGCCGGCATTGCCGTTCCAAAGGACATGTCGATTATTGGCGTGGACGATGCCTGGATCAGCCAGCTCTCATTTCCCGCACTGACGACCATACGTCAGCCTATCGAGGCGATGGCCAGCGCAGCCGTCGAGCGTGTTCTCAAACCGAATGCGGCGCCGGCCAACGCCGGCTCCGACACGGTCTTCCTGCCCGAACTCGTCATTCGAGACACATGTGCGCCGCCACAGGAAGATGCCGCCACGCGTGTCGGCAAACGACACTTGGAATAGCAGTCCCAAACAGCGCCCTTCTTCCAACAACCCCAGAATATCCGGCCGGATGCATCCGCGCCGGCACGAAAGAGGCTTGCCTTATGGATACCCACGCCACCGAGATCAAACCCAGCGCAAATCATATCAGGATGGCGTGCGACACCGGTGGTACTTTCACCGACCTCGTCGTTGAAGATGGCAACGAGATCAGGCTGTTCAAAGCGTCGACGACACCTGACGACCCGGTGCGCGGCGTGCTCGATGCCTTGGATCTCGCAGCTAGGCACTATCGACTAGGCCTCGGGGATTTCCTCAGCCGCGGCGCCATGTTCGTGCACGGCACCACCCGGGCCATCAATGCGATCATCACCGGCAAGACGGCGAAAACAGCCTTCATCACGACCAAAGGTCATCGCGATATCCTGGTCATGCGCGAGGGCGGGCGTATTGAACCGTTCAACTTCACGGTCGCCTACCCTGAGCCCTATGTGCCTCGGCGATATACGTTCGAAGTCAATGAGCGCGTCGATGCGCGCGGCAACATCGTCGAGGATTTGAACGAAGCCGACTTCATCACGACAATCAAAAAACTGGAGGCTCTGAAAATTGAAGCGGTTGGCGTTTGCCTTCTGTGGTCTGTCGTCAACTCGGCTCACGAGCGACGTATCGGAGACCTGCTGAAGGAGCATCTGCCTGACGTTCCATACACGCTCTCGCACCAGCTCAATCCAACCCTGCGCGAATATCGCCGAGCTTCCGCGACCGTCATCGATGCATCGCTGAAGCCGCTGATGTTCAAGTATCTCGATGGCTTGACCAACCGGCTGCAGGACGCCGGTTTCAACGGCCGGACACTGATGGTTACCTCAAGTGGCGGCATCATGGATGCCTCGGCAGTTGCACGCGCTCCAATCCACTCGATCAATTCTGGACCGGCGATGGCGCCCGTCGCCGGCCGCTACTACGCAGAGCGCGATTTTGGCAACGCCATCGCGATTGTCGCGGACACGGGTGGAACCACCTTTGACGTCAGCCTGGTGCGTGACGGGCGCATCCCCTGGAGCCGCGAAACATGGATTGGCCAGCGCACGCGCGGCCATATGACCGGCTTTCCATCTGTCGATATCAAGAGCATCGGCGCCGGAGGTGGCTCGATCGCATGGGTCGACAATGGCGGAATTCTGCAGGTCGGTCCGCAGAGCGCGGGCTCGACGCCGGGGCCGGTCGCTTACGGCCGCAGAGGAACCGAGCCCACCGTCACGGACTGCGCCTTGATCCTGGGCTATATCGACCCGGACTTCTTCCTGGGCGGCGCCATGGTCCTCGACCGGGAGGGCGCGACCCGGCAATTGCGTCTGAAAGTCGCCGAACCGCTCGGCATCAAGGTTGAGGAAGCCGCTGCCGCTGTGTTGAGGCTTTCAACCGAAAAGATGGTCGGAGCGATCGAGGAGATCACGGTCAATCAGGGTATCGATCCCACCTCGGCCGTCATGATCGGCGGCGGCGGTGCCGCCGGACTTAATGCGGTCGCAGTTGCCAGGCGCCTTCAATGCGCTGGTGTCCTCATCCCCGAAGCAGGTGCGGTCATGAGCGCGGCCGGGGCCTTGATGTCGGAGCTTTCGTCGGACTATGCGCAACTGCAATTTACGACCAGCGACAGATTTGCGGGCGACAAGATCAACGAGGTTCTGGCAGAGCTGAGGAAGCGATGCCTTGAGTTCGCGGAAGGGCCCGGCGCCGGGGCTCTCGACTACCACATCGAGTATTCCGTAGAGGCGCGGTATCCGCATCAGATCTGGGAAATCGACGTTCCTCTCCCGCTTGATCAGGTGAAGAGCGACGGCGATTTGAAGCAGGTCTCGGATGCCTTCCATGACACCCACCAGCGTATTTTCGAGATCAGCGATCGCAATTCCAATGTCGAATTCGTGACATGGCGCGCCAAGGTCAGATGCAGACTGACCGATCGGGCCGCCGGCACGATCCCCCCCGAAGGCGATTTTGCCGGTGGTCGCGCAAGGCGACCGGTCTACTTCTCCGAACTCGGCTGGAGCGACGTCTCGGTTCATCGCTACGAAGCCATGCAGCCGGGCGAACCAGTTGCCGGCCCCGCCATCATCGAATCATCGTTCACGACCGTCGTGGTCGATCCGGGCACAGTCGCAGAACGCACGGCCAGCGGTGGCCTGCGTGTGACATTCTAAGGAGGCGCTTTCCCATGTCTGAGCAAATTTTGAAGAAGGCGCCGGACGGCGTTCAGATGGCGATGATTTCCAGCCGCATGGAAACCATCGCCCGCAAGATGCAGAACACTCTTTTCCGAACCGCCCGCTCCGGGATCCTCAACACGGCCCATGATTTCTCGTGTGTCGTTCTGACCGCCGACTGCAAGCTGCTGGCGGCGGCGGAGAGCTTGCCGAACCACACGCTCATCGGCCCTGATTTGATGTGCCAGGCGGTGCTCAAGCACCATCCGGTGCTCAAGCGCGGCGACTGCTTCCTCCACAACAGCCCGTATGAGGGAAACTCGCACGCGGCCGACCACTGCATGATCGTCCCGGTCATCGACGATGAGGGCATCCTGCGCTTCTTCGTCCTGGCCAAGGCACATCAGGCGGACTGCGGCAATTCCCGTCCATCCAGCTATCTCGCTGACGTCAAGGATTTGTACGAAGAGGGCGCGCTGATCTTTTCGGCGACGAAGATTCAGGAAGACTACGAGACCAACCACGACATCGTGCGCATGTGCCAGGCCCGTATCCGGGTCCCGGACCAATGGTGGGGTGATTTCCTTGCGAGCCTTGGATCCGTCCGCATCGGCGAGCGCGAACTGCTCAACCTTGGCCGCGAGATCGGCTGGCACATGCTTGAGGGCTACGCCGCCCGCTGGTTCGACTATTCCGAACAAAAGATGATCGAGGCAATCAGGAGGTTGTCTTCGGGACGTGTCGTCCTGGAGTCCGCTCACGACCCCTTCCCCGGCATCCCGCACGGCATTCCCGTCAAGGTGGACGTTGAAGTCGATACGGCCCAGGCCAGGATCATCGTCGATCTGCGCGACAACCCCGATTGCCAGCCGTGTGGTCTCAATCTTACGGAAGCTACTGCCAAAAGCGCGGCGATGATCGGTATTTTCAACGGCATCCTCGATCATCATGTTACCGCCAATGCGGGCAGCTTTCGACGCATTGAGATTCGGGTTCGCGAAAATTGTTGTGTCGGCATACCGAGGCATCCGGCCTCGTGCTCGGTGGCGACCACCAATCTCGCCGACCACGTCACCAATCCGGTGCAGCGGGCGATCGCCGAGCTTTCGGCTGGCTTCGGGCAAGCCGCGACCGGCCCGATCCAACCGCCAGGAATGGGCGTCATCTCCGGGCGCGATCCCTACAACAATGACGAGCCCTTCATCAATCAGGTCCATATCGGCATCAGCGGCGGCGCCGGCACGCCGGTCACCGACGGCTTCCTCACCATGATCCATGCCGGCAATGCGGGGATGTGCCATATCGACAGCGTTGAAGTCGACGAGCTCCATCATCCAATCATCATCCAGGATCGCCATATCCTCGGCGACACCGAGGGGGCAGGCACGTTTCGCGGCGCGCCGTCGGTCTATAGCGAGTACGGCCCGTGGGGCGGAAACTCCCTGACCGTCCTCTACACCGCCGATGGTACCATCACGCCTGCCGCAGGCGCCCGCGGCGGTGGCGCCGGCGGTGTGTCCAGGGCGGCAATGCGCAAGGCTGATGGTTCGGTCGTCGATCTTCCCCCCTGCTACGGGGTCACTCTGCAGCCGGGTGAGCACATGGTCTCTCACTCCGCAGGCGGCGGTGGATATGGCTCGCCCCGGGAACGCGATGCGGCGCGGGTGCTACACGATCTCGCCGAAGGGTGGATCAGCGTGCAGCGCGCACGAGACATCTACGGAGTAGCCGTCAAGGGGTCTCCCGAAGACGACAATCTTGAATTGGACATCGTCCAAACACGCATCCTGCGCGCCGGCCGGAGCGAACTGGCGGTGGCCGTTTAGCCCGGATTTTTTTGTCAGGCTGCCCGACAGCGGGCACGATTCAGATCAAGGAGAACTACGATGACAGACGTCGATTGGTCCGCTGGCGCGGCCTACATTGATGGTGAATTCATGCCTCTCAAGGATGCCAAGCTCGGCATCACCGAGTGGGGTTACCGCCGGTCCGACGTTACCTACGATGTCGCGGGCGTCTACTACGGCGCATTCTTCCGGCTTGACGACCATGTCAACCGCTTTCGCACCTCGATGACGAAGTTGCGGATGAACCCGAAGGAAAGCGACGAAGAGATCAAGAATATTCTCACCGAACTGGTGCGGCGCACCGGCTTGCGCGAGGCCTATGTGGCGATGGACTGTGTGCGCTCCCGCCCCCCGCGCGGCGTGCCGCTTCATCCCATAAACGGCCGCAGCTATTTGATTTGCCATGTCATGCCTTGGGTGTGGGTGTTCACGCCCGAGCAACAGGAGCGCGGCGTGCACGCCATGATCGCGTCCCCTCAACGGATTGCGCCGGAGTCACTCGACCCGACGATCAAGAATTTCCACTGGGGCGACCTGACGCGCGGGAATTTCGAGGCACACGATCAAGGCGCCGAAACCTGCATTTTGCTCGATCGCGATGGAAACGTGACGGAAGGACCGGGCTTCAATGTCTTCGCCGTCAAAGATGGCAAGGTCATCACGCCGAAACGCGGTGCGCTCGAAGGCATCACTCGGAGAACAGTCCTGGAACTCTGCGACGAGTTTGGAATTCGCTGTGAGGTCCGGGATATTTCCCGCGACGAATTCGAAGCCGCCGACGAAATCTTCTTCTCGACAACCGCTGGCGGCATTATGCCGGCAAGCCGTCTTGGAACAAGAATCCTGGCGAACGACCGACCGGGTCCGATTTCCGCGCGGCTGAGAACAGCCTTTTGGGAGAAGCGGAAGGCCGGCTGGCATGCGACACCAGTATCTTACGCTTCGTGATCGCAGGGCGAAATGCAGATGCGATCGCTTTTCGACCTCGACGGTAAGATTGCCGTGATTACAGGCTCGAGCCAGGGCATTGGCCTGGCGCTTGCCCGTGGCCTGGCGGAGTGTGGCGCCCGGGTTGTCCTGAACGGTCGCCGTGAACACACGTTGAAGGACGCCGCCACCGATCTGCTCAAGGACGGCCTGTCGGTTGAGGTGGCGGCCTTCGACGTCACGAATGCCCTGTCTGCGCGACAGGGAGTCGAGCGGATTGAGACCTCGATTGGTTCGATCGACATTCTCATCAACAATGCCGGCATTCAGCATCGATCAGCATTGGAGGATTTCCCGGAAGAGAAATGGGACGATCTTGTTAGAACCAATCTTTCTAGCATTTTCTACGTGAGCAAAGCCGTCGCCAAAGGCATGATAGGCCGAGGGCGCGGAAAGATCATCAACATCGGCTCTGTTCAGAGCGAATTGGCTCGTCCGGCCATCGCGCCCTACACGGCGACAAAAGGGGCGGTCAGAAACCTGACCAGAGGCATGTGTGCGGATTGGGCAAAGCATGGTTTGCAGATCAATGCCATCGCGCCAGGCTATTTCAAGACGCCGCTCAACGAGGCTCTCGTTCGAGACCCCGAATTCTCCACGTGGCTCGAGCGGCGCACACCGGCCGGTCGGTGGGGCAATGTTGAAGAACTCATCGGGGCTGCAGTGTTTTTCGCTAGCGACGCGTCCTCATTCGTCAACGGCCACACGCTCTACGTAGACGGTGGTATCACAGTGACGGTGTGAACGCCTGGCGCTGCCTTCGCTTCTCCGTCACCCAGAAGTGGACGCGGATTTTCATGCAGCGGAAACACTCCCGACGGAACTCAGCCGGTTACACGCCGGCATCAGACAGGCGGAAGGGCCTTTACGAGACTGGCCTCGGCCCGCGCTAAATGGTCGAGGTGAGTCTTGAAGAATCTACTGCGAGGGGAATGAATTATGAGTTTCACGCCTGCTGAGGATGCTCACGCGATTATTCTTCCTGCCTTCGACGGAATGATGCTCAGTGATCCGGCAAAGCGCTTTCTAGATCGGGGAGGAATCTCCATTCTGCTGGGAGAAAGCCGAGAAGAATATCTAGCCCGCAAGATGAGTAACACCAGACGTGGGTCAGAAACGGCGGAGTCCTTCCTGCGGATAACCGAGGACGCCCGGGGCAGGTCGGGTATGCTACTTGTGGCAGTGGATCAGGAGATTGGGGGGATTTGCCGACTGCATGATTTGGTTCCGCAGTTTCCTGCACCAAGCGACCTGCCCTTTGCGTCGGAAGACGAGATTTCCGAACTTTCAATGTTTGTCGCGACTGAGGCCGCCGGCATGGGCATCAATGTTTTCTTGTCTCCTATCCTTGACGTATTGACCGGTTCCAACAAATGGCTGGAAAGGCGCACATGGTCGAAGGACCCTCTACTGATCGCGCGCCTTTCCGCAGCCTACATCCGCGGCGTTCAAAGGGGGCGTGTCGCAGCGACGGGCAAGCACTTTCCAGGCTACAGCACGATAACTGGCGATCCGGCAGTCGATGCAGGTGCAGTCAATCCCCTTGCGCTCTCCGACGTCGAGGTGGGTCTGGCACCCTTTCGAGCTGCCATCGCTGCCGAGGTGGAAATGATTATGGTCGGGCCTGCCATCGTGACGGCCTACGATCAAGCAAAGGCTGCACTCCGATCCAAGACGGTGGTCCGGATGCTGAAGGAGACCCTCGGCTTCGATGGTGTCGTTATGGCCGATGACTTAGACTCCATGGCCACCATGCGTGGCGATAGCGTTGCCGCGGTCGCAATTGATGCGCTTAACGCTGGTTGCGATTTCCTACTTCTCGCTGACACCGGCAGCCAGTTGGACGAGATCGCGGACGCCATTGAAACAGCAACTCGGTCCGGAACGATTTCGGCCGAGGCGTTGGCAAAATCTGCTAACAAGGTTCGGCACCTATCACGCAAGTATGAAATGAGAAAGGTGTGAAAACCCTCACATTCCAGACTGCCCTTTTATGCGACTTTCGAAGCACAAATCATGAACATGGGATGACGGGGTATTCGGTTCAAATTCGCCGCTGGCGTCAGCTTCGCGCCTCTTACCAGTCGTCGAGCGGACTACCGGCGAATTCCAGAAGCGGACATCCGAGCATCAACTGAGGCGACTCTGTAGAATTTGATGCTCTGGAGAAAGCGCTTCGTATAGGAAACTTCGAAACGATCGATATCACTGCCATACAATTGAACACTATACAGTGTCACGAGACGGCGAGATCTCTCGGATTTTGCTGCATAAGAGAGGCACCCAATATCCAGACTTCCAAGCTGGCTATGAGGGTTCGATTCCCTTCACCCGCTCCACCTTTTAAATCAACGGGTTAGAACCTCATTTCTTTCAAATTCGAGACGATTATCGAGTGTTTTCAAGCGAAATTGAAACCCGCAGAAATCCGCCATTGTCTGATTCAGTCTTTTTCGCTCTGTGGCTCGTTTGTGGCTCCTCCGAGTTTAATCGGTTAGCGAAACAGGACGTGTCCCGTGCTGCACTACCATCACTGTGGGCGACACCACTCGACCCGACCGCGTCGAAACCAGAAATGCGATCCGCAGTCCGTCTTTCTCCAGACGGAGGGGTGCAGCGTAGTGGTCCCGTCATCATGCCGCGTCAGACGCCAGCATGGGCGTTCGTCGGCTAGCAAGTTCATATGCAGCACCCGGCGGCAACCGCAGGGGCAAAGCATCGCTGCTTGCTCCTCAAATCCGTCCTCCTCGACGACGTAGACTATCTTGCGCTTGAGTTTCCGAGGGAGAGATTCCTGGACGATCAGAGTGCGGTACGGCCGATGGAGCCACCGATCGAGGCGGGCTCGCGTCCGCCGCAGTAATGAGCTGAGCCAGTTCACGACGCACGCCTCTCGGCCATTTCCATGAGGCCAAGCAACGGGGTCGTGTCGCCGAAGCCGACGGTGCCACCCAGAATATCGCAGATACCTTCTTCAGGGTCGCAGATCAGCTCCATGCTGGCGAGACTGAAAGTTACGCTCGCGTAATTCGCATTCGGCTCCTCCCGGAACGGGTGAAGACGCGCGAGGAACTCATCTACCGCAAGTGCTGACGCAAACATGTTCACGCTGATGACGGCAGGGCGGTGCGTAGCAACGCCCTTAATATATCCGTCCTCGACCTGGCGCTCGTGAGCGTTCGGATCGTTGCGACGCAATCCAGCGGCAGCCACTTCGCTCATCGTGAACAAGCCCCGGCTCACAAGACTGGCGCGGCCGGGTCGGAGATAATTGACGGTGCCGCAGACCTCGCGGATGCGGCCTTTGCCAGCACCGTCCCTGACGGCATCGAGGCGTACGCCAATGTCGAAATACGGGATCGAATAATACGAGGCGAGCGCGTTCAGGAGGTAGCGGCCATCTACGGTGTCCATGCAACCAAATATGACGTCGCATTGCGCGACTTCCCGGATCACATCGGGATGCCAGAGATTCTTGTTAACGCGGATTATGCGGGTTCCCAGGCCGATCCGTTCTGCGGCATCGGCGAGCACGTCGACTTTCGTCCGGCGGTCTTTCACGTCCTGCATCGTTGAGTTCAGGATACGGTTGACGTTGCGGTCTTCCATGTGATCGTCGTCAACAATGACGATCTCGGCGGCGCCCAGGCGGACAAGTTGCTCAATAGTCGGGCTGCCGGTGCCGGAGGCCCCGACCACGGCAAAGGACAGGCGGCGGAGCCGCTGGATTGTCCCTTCGTCAAAAGCTTGCGCGTGGGACGCGACGAAGTTCGGCAATGCGACACTTCCAGCGTCCGCGTACCAGAAAAGCAGATCGTCGCCAGCAACAGAAATGCAGTCGATCGACGCTAAGCGGCCGTCATCCAGCATGACACGCCCGAACATTTGGCCGTAAGGGAGCATGACAGCGCTGCCGTGAAGGATATCGGCTTCGACCCATCCGCGGATCATCGGCAAGAGGCGCGCATCGCCTGCGTCGTCGGTTGCGGAGAACGCGCCATAGCCGGTCGGATGGCTGTGAATCTTGACCACTGAAAGACCTTCGGCCGTGGCCCGGTCCAGCATCGGCGCGATGTAGTCTGGCGGCCACGTAACGCGCGAGGGTGTGCGCTCGGCGCAGTCCTCATAGGGGATGCCGTGGATTTCCCGGACGACAAGGCGATGGCAGCGCTCGCCATCGCGGCGTCCGCAAAGCAGAATAGCAACTGCCTCCTTGCCGTCGCCCGGAAACAGGAAACTCATCAGGTGTTCGTGTTGGTCGCCCGACAGCGCCAGGGTTATGCGAGCGGGCATTTTTCGAACTCCCGCTCGAGCCAGTCTTCGATCAGGATGACGTGTGTGCCGAGATGGTCACGCCCGATCTTCCAGGGATTCGCGCCGGTGCGGTGACGAGACCAACGCTGATAGGACCTCCCATCGAGTTCCTGCTGCGCCTGCGTCGCGCCGATCGGCTTGCCGTCAATCCGCGCGAGAGCCGGGAAGAAATACACCATGTTGAGTTCGGTGTTCGGGTAGCCTGTCTCGATGCGTACTGCCGCGATGACGCGCGCATGGTTGTAGCCATGCGGCGTCGGAAGATCGTGGATCAGCACCCACTGGGAGCCGTCCACGATCGTTTCCCACGTCAGCCCGTACTCGTCCAGGAATTCGCGGTCGATGGGGAGCAGGTCGAACTGGCGACGGGGGGGCATCGGTCAGCCCTCCGTCTGGTCGCGGGGCAGCGCCTTGAACTTCTCGACGCCGGGGTGACGCAGGTCGACCGTTTCGTCGAGCCCGACCTTGCGAGGCTTCTCCCCGGCCATCTTGACCCGCAGCGTGTAGTTTTCAGCGGGGATCAGGCCAGCGAGCGTCAGGATTGCGCGGCCGGTTGGCTTAGGATCGTGCACCACGAACGCCTCGCCATTCACGCGGATGCGGTAGCCTTTGGCCAGCGGCGGACGCTTGCCAAGCTTCGCGTACTCTTCGAGATCGACAATTTCATCAAGGACTTCCTCCACACCGGAGTCGCCCTCCTTCATATCAATATGATCGGTCATTGATTTTCCCTCCTTGGGAACGGGCGAGCCACAGCGGCTACCTCCACATCAATATGGCATAGCATGCTAAGAATATCAAGCAAGCTCTTTGCAAGCTTGACGGTGCGAGCGGCAAGCGCTAGAATCTAAGGAGAAACAACGCGTTGTAGGAGGACGCCAACATGCTAGCCCGTACCGACGAGAGGAGTACCGTGAAGCCAACCCTAGGACAGTATCTCGCCTCGATTCGCACAGACCGCAAAATGACTCTGCGTGAGGTCGAAGAGGCCACGAGCAAGCAGGTATCGAATGCCTACTTGAGCCAGATCGAAAACGACAAAATTCAAAAGCCGTCGCCTAACATTTTACATGCGCTCGCCGAGCTCTATGCCATCAATTTCGAAAAACTGATGGAGATGGCGGGGTACCTTACATCGCCGACGGCGCGCGCCGACACCGACAGGCACGGTCGGATCGCGACTTTTGCCGAGCATAATCTCACGGCGGAGGAAGAAGCCGAGATGATGCAGTTCCTTCAATTCATGCGAAGCAGGAAGCGACCGGGTGACAAGACCTGACGACAGCAGCCTCGACCCGGATGATCTTCGGGCGGTCGAGGAGCGCGCACGCAAGCTCCTCGACCGCGCCGACGCGTGGGATCGTTTTCCCGTTCCGCTCAAAGACATTCTTGCCGCCGCCCAGGTAAGGATTGCACCGACCAGCATGTTTGATGCTGCCGCAATCATCGCCTATCTCAAAGGTAAAACGGCTGACGCGAGCGCGCGTATCAAGTCTGCGGTCGCCAAGGTCTTTGGCCTTTACGACGCCGGGGAAAGCCTCATCCATATTGATGACAAGGTCGCGAAATCAAAACAGACCTTCCTGACGCTTCACGAAACCGCGCATCACGACCTGCCAACGCACCGCAAGCTCTTTCGCTTCTTTCAAGATTGCGAGAAGACGCTCGCTCCTGACATCGCCGACCAATTCGAGCGCGAGGCAAACAACTTCGCGCGTTACGCGCTTTTCAAAGGTGACGCCTTCGGACGGCATGCCGCCGACTGCGCGTTCGAAATCAAGACCCCAATTAAGCTTGCGAAAAAATTCGGGGCATCAGTCTACGCGTCGACGCGGGAATTTGCCCGCACCAATCATCGGGCGTGCGTTGTTTATATTCTGGAGCCCATCGAGTTCGTTGCTGGGCACGGTGCTGAAGCCAAAGTCCGCCGCATCGAGCCTTCCCCTTCCTACATCGCGCAGTTTGGGCGGCCGTCAGATACAGTCGTTACCTTGAACCATACCTTGGGCTCGGTACTGCCGATCGGCCGTAAGATGACGCGTCCTGTTTCCTTGTCGATCACAGATAAGAATGGAGCTTCGCACGAGTGCTTCGCTGAGGCGTTCGATACCCAGCACAATGTGCTAATCCTCCTCTATCCCGTTAAGGCGCTGACCGCTTCGACCATTATCCTGCCGCCAGGATTTAAGAGGGTGGCGGTCGTTTAAGCGGCATCGGCAGCAGCCAAGGTGGCCCAGTTGTCTGGGGCATGGTCGTTTGTCCTCTTGTTCCGTGCGCCAGCAATGACGCCTGTTTCGAAGCGATGCAGTCACGAGAGACTTGTCACCAACTCCTGACCAGGCCGGTCGGTCGTTCAGAAGGCGTCGACGTCGATGTCCGCCTTGGCGAAGATCGTTGGGGCTTCCTGAGGCAGATTGTGTCCGATGCCGTCGTTGATGGTCCGGTGCTCATATCTGCCCGAGAATTTCTTGGAGTAGGAACCCAGGCTCCGGGTGCGGGGCGCCATTGGCATCACCTTCGAGGGTGATGGTGGGCACAGTGATCACCGGCCCGCGGCGAGCCGATTTTCCAGCTCGTCATATTCCGGCTCGCCCTCAGCGATGCCAAGACGCCAGCGATAGTTGTGGATCACAATGGCGACATGGTCCGGATTATCGAAGGCTGCCGCCGTGCGATTGAATGTGGCTTCGTCGAAGTCCCAACGCGGCGATGCAATCTGCCAGATCTGTTTTGCAAAATCGTGCCGATTCTTTCATATCCAGCCTGCCCACGTTCGGTGGCAAAGTAATATTGATACCACCAGGCAAGTTCAGCATTGGGTGGCAACGGCATCCTGTTGGATTCACGGCTGCCGATCAAATAGCCGCTGACGGAGACAAGTGCCTTGCAACGTTCCGGCCAGAGCGACGCAACGATGTTCGCCGTCCGCGCTCCCCAATCACAACCACCGAAAATCGCCGTCGGAATCTTCAGCGAATCCATCAGGGCTATGACGTCGGCGGCGAGAGCCGCTTGCTGGCCATTCCGAAGTGTCGCAGATGACAGAAAGCGCGTGGTACCATAGCCGCGAAAGTAGGGGACGATCACGCGGTAACCGGCCGACGCCAACAATGGCGCGACATCAACATAAGTGTGGATGTCATACGGCCAGCCATGGAGCAGCAAGACGGCCGGATCGTCGGCAGGCCCGTCCTCGGCATAACCGATGTTCAGCAGGCCGGCATCGATCTGTCCCAGACGGGGCGACCTTGCTGCAGGCGTCTGTCGTACCCATCGAGATCAATTGCGCGGCAGCTACCGTGGCTGCTGCCGTGCCGAAGAAATTGCGGCGACGGTGGTCGATTGTTTCGGACGCCCTGGTAATGTCCATTGATCAATCCTCGCCGTTCACCGGATCATGCCCGGTCGATCGTCACATCGGTGACGTCGATTGTGATTGGCACGAATCCCTGGTTTGCAACGCCCGTTGGCATCATGCAGAAGGACGCGCCTTCGCGTGGGAAACACGAACCCACCAAATCTCTTTGGGTCATACGTGTAGTGGGCAACAGGCGGGCTGCCGGTCACATCGGCGATCGACTGGGTGGTTTCGTATTTTCCCACCTTGCTAAGCGTAGATTGAGGCTCGTCTCACGCACTGGTTGACAATAATCCAGATGGTTGACAGAATCTTAAAACTGCCCGATTCGGAAAAAGGGGGAATGACAATGCTGCCTTGGGACTATCACCCCGAGTTGACCGTAGAACGGCTGGTCAAGGTTGCACAGCTGCTCGCGCTGGGTCGTGGCAGTGCTGTCGATCGCTTTGATCCCGCAATCGGCGACGATAATTGGACCTTGGGAGTCTGCGCCTACAACTATGGCTGCTTCCAGATCGCGCGAGCTGCGGGAACACTGGGTTTTGAGTGGCTGGGAGTGATTGATCCCGGCAAGCATTTCCAGTTCAGTATCGGCGGCGTTCCGATGCGCTTCTGGCGCGGTGATCCAGCTGAGCCGACCGCAAAGATCTCGGTCGCGACTCCGTTAGAGCAGCTGTTGCTCGACCTGGAGCCGGGCATCCCAACCGCCGGAATGCTGTTCCGCATTGGCGTGACGACCGACGTAGACGGCGCGCTGCTGGGTGCCAGCTTTGTCGCACTGCGGAACGACCAGCCCGAAGTCGTGTGGCCGTTGCCCCTTGCTGAGGCAGAGCCTTTGATCGTGCTGCTCGACGACACGCGGCCTGAGGGTATTGAACTTTCATCGCCGTCTGTCGGCGATCATAGGGAGGACGAGCGCGGCGACGATATCGCCTCTTCTTCCGACGGGGCGTAAGCGTGACAACGAAGGGAAGCCGGCCGAGCCAAGGCCCGGCGGATCGAGCACATTTCTTTTACGGCGACAAGCTCCGACTGGCGCGACTGCTCGCAGGGCTGTCGCTTGATGAGTTGGGCGGGCTCGTGGCCGCTAGCCGACAGTTTGTTCATCAGCTTGAAACGGGTGCCAAGGAACCAACCGACGAGATGCGTGATGCTTTGGCAGCCGCGCTTGCGGTGACGTCTACGTTCTTTGCAACGCCGGGGACAAACCCCGTCCGTGAAGAAGACTGCCACTTCCGTCGGCTGGCGAGCGCCCCACGAGCGCTGATTTCGCAGGCGGTGGCCCGGGGGACAGCTTTGGAAGCCCTGGTTGATGCGATCGAGGGCCAAGTGCGCATGCCGATCGTCGACTTTCCAGAGGAGGCGCGCCCCGCTTCGCCTGACGCGATTGAGCGCATCGCCGAGAATGCTCGACAGCACTGGGGCTTGGGCCTCGATGGTCCAATCACCAGTATGATGCGGGTTGTGGAGAATGCGGGTGCGGTGGTGGTCCACTTCGACGATCTCACTGACCGCATCGATGCGCTATCTATGGCTCGGCGCCGACCTATCATCGTTCGCTCAACCGCGAAAGTTGCGGGTGCCCGCTTGCGCTTCGACCTCGCACACGAAACAGCTCACCTGATTATGCACCAAGGTATCGTGACCGGCGACAGCGTCACTGAAGGGGAAGCGCACCGGTTCGCCGGCGCCTTTCTGATCCCGCGCATCGCCTTCGCGCGTGAATTTCCCCGAAGTCGGCGGACTCTCGATTGGAATGCACTGTTTACCATGAAGCTTCGTTGGAAGGTTTCGGTGCGAGCCATTGCCCGCCGCGCGTTTGATCTGGGCCTGATCGACGCTGCGCAATATCGCACCGCCAACATACAGTTGGTAAAGACCGGGCAAGCTAAGGCGGAACGCTACGACGAACGGGTTGCGGTCGAGGAGCCGGAGCTGCTGCGCGCGGCCATCAGCTGGGTTTCCAACCGTGACGCAATTGTCCTGCACCGTCTGCTTGCCAATCTTGGCATGGCCCCCGAGCTATTTGCCCGACTTACCGGCGAGCGCATGCCGACGCTACCTGACAATGTTGTACCACTGGGTACAGCTAAGCTTTTGTAGATGCCGTTTCCCGTATTGGCTTTACTGTATGATTTCGCTGAGCGATGCTTTCCTGCCCGGTATGAGGCAGAAGAGGCAGCGCGATACGAACTCGGAAGCCGGGGGCAGCATTCGAGGCGGACACTCCCTCTAAAGTCAGCCGATCTGCTCGATTCGCCAGCTTGTCTTGGCTTTGGCCGAGAGCATCCGGTTCAGATACGCAATGAGCATGCTGGCGTGCTGTGGCTTCGGAACGAAGAACATCACTGCCCCTCTATTGAGCTCGACCAACTCATGATGAACTCTGGGGACCTGAACACCGCCCTCCGTCATGAAGTCGCGGACCGAAAGGTCGTGCCAAGGCATCGAGTCCAGGGCGTAGTAAGAGCCGACCGACTTGAAATAGGCGAACAATGTGTCCCTGTCGGATCCGTATTGGTCAAAACGGGCCGCGTATCGCAGATCGATCACCGACCTGGGCTTGTTAGACAGCACGGCCTTCTGGAGCGTCCGGCCATGCACAGTATCCATGGCAACGACGAAAACGCGCAAATCGGGAAGAGCGGGCGCGTCGAACAGATCAAGCTGATCGGCGCGTGGTAAGCTCTGGACAGTAGTATTACGGGTGGCAACCTCAGGCATCTGCGCGACTACGCGACCATCGACACGGCCATGCCAGCTTCCGGTATTCTCGACGAGTGTGAGTTGCGGTTTCGCCACGCTATTTCGCCAAGGCTGCTTCGAGTTCCGGATAGCCTACCGTCAAGGTGGCCCATTCGCTACCCCAATCTGGTGCCCGCATCTCAAATTCTCCGCTTGTCTTATTCTTGAGTTGCCACGTCTTCTCGAATGCCCGGACGTACATCCGCGGTGCGACTCCTACGAACGGTCTGAAAAGCACTTTAGGCTCGTTGAGCTTAACGTCGTCCTTATCGACGTCCGAGGCGGTACGCAGCTGTGACCGCGCGGCACTGATGCTCTTTGCGACCGGCGGTATCCACTCGGATGGGGTCACCTCGATGGAATCGCTATGCAGCTTTGTGGCCAGGCTCTTGGGGTACGGCTCGATGAACTGAACTTCGTACACGCCGGCACTGACAATGTGCCTGGCGCAATAGTGGCACGGATATGTCGTGACGAAGAGGCGGGTACCGACGGTCGAAACACCTTCGCGCCCAGCCGACAGCAACGCATCCATTTCGGCATGGACCGCACGACTGAACTCGATAAGGCCGCCCAGCCGAGTCTTCCGGATGCGCGCAGCCAGGCCGATCCTGTCCGTGACCTGCTTCAGCTCCGGAAGGACCTCGATCAAGTTGTCGATGATGTCGTTTTGCTCGCGATTGCTGCTGCAATACGCCTCGGCGCGAAAAGCACAACGATGATCGTCAATGCCTCTGCTCGACGTTGCGAAGCGTTCGCCATAGACGCCGCCTCCCGCCGCCGGCACTTCGTTCGTTCCGGTCGCGACGACGGTTCCATCGGCGTCGACCAATGCCGCTCCCACCTGCCGGGATAGACAGGCGCTGCGCACGCGGGCGGAGTGGGCATGGTGCATCGCGGTTTCCTCTATGGTGGGCCGCTCCACACGATCATGCGCGATGATGCTAACGAACCTGCTCAAGTCGGTGTCGAGCAGGTTCTTGGTGCCGTTCGGGTCATCACGGGTATTGTCGATAAAGAAATCCGCCTCGTAGAACGCCTCGGTCACATGCTGGCCATGCTTGCGGCTGGAGTCGTCCGAGTCGCGATCCATGAAACGGTCGACGGCGTTCTGTGTTTCGGGCAGCCCCTTCTCCGGCCCGCGGAAGTATTTCTCGAGGATTCGTGCGCGACGCACGCCCTCCTCGCAAACGACACCGATCAGCCCGAATGCGTTGCCGTAAGTTCTGCGCAACAGGTGAATTTCGGCCGGGTGCCTTATCGAATCGACAAAATAGACGCGCTTGACGCTGTCGGGAATGACCTTCTCGCCCTTGACGTACGTCTGACCGGTGCGGTCAGCACGTCGCTGTGCAATTTCGCGCATCGCCGCCTTGGCGACTTCTGCCATGTCGTGCTCGCGCATGGAGTCACCGAGGTTCTGCAACTCGGTGACCACTTCCAAGGTCTTGGGCCCGACATCAGGGAAGGCGAGCCCGTTCTCATGTGCCCAGGTTCGGATCAAGTCACTTGCCTTGATCAGCTCAACTTCATAGCCGCCGGACTTGCAAACGCGTTGCAGTGCCTTGATCGCCTGCGACGCGCCTGCCCCTACTGGACCGACAACGGCGAAGAAAAGCTCTTTCGAGTGGCTCCCGGCCAAGACGGTCTTGCTATCCGGCTTCTGACCAGCCTTCTGCTCAATCTTTGCGACGACCGTCGATCTCGCCATGCCAGCACCTCCCCCGATCCCCGATTCGGCTTATTCTTTCCATATCGAAGGACCCGCAAAGTGCTAAGCGCGTATATCATTGGATACAACCACGAAATCCCGAAGAACCTCCGATTGGGGCACCACTTGCGCACTTGAGGGACTCGGACGACTAGATATTGGACTATGTGGGTGGGAACTCAGGAAAGCTGGACCATTCGGAGAGCGAGTCGTTACGTCGGCGGAGGTCGTCGACAATCGTCAATGCGATGGGTGCCGCAAAGCTCCCGGGTTGGCAGTCTCCCTGCGCAAAGAGGGCGCCAGAGGAACGGCTGCTTCAGCCAAATGCCTCTCGACAGCGGTCGGTCGGCTTACGGTCCCACACCGGTCGTTCCGTTGCTCCGGCTTAATGGACGCTTCTGGCGCTACAGCGACCTTCGCAAAGCGATACGGATACGAGCTGCATCTTCACACCAACCCCACCCTGAAATCCTCCAGAACCTGGGCCAGCCCTGGCGCGCCAAGAAGCGTCACAACACGCTTCGGCTGAAGCTTCAGTACCGCGCGATCGTAAATGGCAAGATTGGTCGCCTCATTGAGGCGCGAGGGATAAATGATCCCGTCGGGCTCAGATGGGTGCTCGTGAAACGCCAGTGACCACCGGCGTGCCAGGTTCTGGCGCTGTGCCCGAACGACATCGGTCGGCACACCCATCCGAACGGCATTGTCGCCTCTGAGGTCGACCAGGCGTAGGTCTGTCGTGGTCGCGAGCTCCGCATAGCGCCGTCGGGTCAGCTCCACCTCCTCTATTGGAAGATCATCAAGGATTCCTTCGCGGCGGTCGCGGAGCACGGTCTCTAGGAAGCACACCTTCAGGGAATCACCGAGGTAAAGAACGCCAAACCGATTGGCGTCAACGCGGCGTCGAGGATCGCTGAATCGGCCCGGCGACTTCCCGTATCCCAACGGATCGGGATAGGTGCTCCAGTAGATCCGGCCGAATGTCCGTCCCGGCGATATGGTCTCGATTTCGAGCTTTGCACGCCCGAAATCGGGAGGAGGAGGAACGCCGGGCATTCAGTCGAAATCACCCCTGGCCATACCTTCGGCCGCGGCCAGCACCGCGGCATCGTCGCCTTGCTGAAGGGCTCGAAGACCGGTCCGCCCATCGAGCCCGCCGTGGCGCGACGCCAGAAACCGATAGACGGCCCATGCACTGTTGCCAAACATGGCATGGAGCGCCGGCAATGTCCCAAACGGCCGGCCATGCTTGTCGAGTTGCCACACAGGAAAGCGGAAACCGCGTTTGGCGCCATCGATCCCGAGCACCTGCCCGCTCTGCCGCTTGGCATTGACCGTTACCCGCGACATGCCGAGCAGTTTGGCGAAGGCTTCCGCGCTCAGCATGTCTTCACCCGCGACAATTTCGGCGACGCGCTTGCGGCCACGTTCGCGCGCCGCGGCAACAGCCGCCTCGAGTTCGGCGTCTGGCTTGCCCGTGTCCTCGACGGGGAACACGTCCGAAGCGATCGGCTGTTCCTCTACTGGCGTGATCGTCTGCGCATCGGCCGCCGGATCGACCTCTACCCGGAACGATACGCGGTGGCCGATCTTGCGGCTGCGTGCGATCGCTTCCTGATAGCGTTCGAGCAGCACCTTTTTGAAGTGGGCCTGTGCCGGAAGCTTCGTTGTGAAACTCAGGGCGGCGACTCCCGCAGGGGACGCGGCGCCGCTATGATTGCTGTGCTTTGGGGCGGCCATGATGAGAACCTCCTGCTGTCACCAATATGGTTACAGATCGCAAGTTCGTCAAGTTCGATAACTTCGTAAAGTGCAGAACGCTTACGGCGAACGACTGCGGGCTACACAATCCCCCATGCCCGAAACCTTCCCCTGCCCGTCATCTCACGCAGGCCAAGCTCGCCGACCAGGTTGAGCGCCCCCTGTTTTGTCACCTTTAGCCGCTCCTGGATCATGCCCGCCGAGACGAGTGGCCGCGACATGACGAGCTCGACCAGGTCGGGGAGTTTCGAGCTCACTCGCCGTTGTTTGAGCCGCCGCTCCATCTGGCTTTTTGCCAGCACGAGACGGTCATGCTCCTTCAGGCCAGCCAGCGCTGCGTCGTGGATTCCATCGAGGCAGGCCAGCAACCGATCGGAACGATTGCGCGCCCGCCGCCGCTCGCGCGGAATGTTTTTCGCGCCGAGATGAATGCAAGCGAGATGGTGGGCGGCGAGTCCTTCCTGTCGCAGCAGTGCAGCCACGAGCAGCGGCCCGAGCCACGTGGCATGCTGCAGCATCTCGATGTCCGACCAGGCTTCGAGCAGGACCGCAGCGCGCAGGACGACTGGTTGCCCCCGCGTTTCCGCGAGCACAGCGTGCCATTCGGCCAGCCGTTCTTCCTCATTCCAGTCGAGATCATAGATCAGGTGCGGCCGGTCGTCCGGGCGCGCCGCTTTCGCCGGCACGTCGGCGCCGCTGAGAATTTTCGATGAGCGTGCCAGGACGGCATCGATCTCGGCAAATTCTTCGGCCAGCAGATCGGCCTCAGCGTCGTCGCGATCGTCGGCTTCCACAGAGGCAGTTCCAGCCCCCTCCCCGTCCCGGCTTTTTTCGCCCGCCGCCGACATGGCGCCGCCGCGACCGGTCAGCGCCAAAAAACCATCGCGGCTGAGCGCCCAGTCCGGCTTTTGCGCAAAAATCCGCCGGCGGGTTCGCAGCACCGCGTGCGCCCGGGTGAGTTCGTGGGTCGGGGTGCGGATGTCCATGTGGGCGTCGTGCAGCACGAGGTCCTCGAGGTGGACGAGTTCGCCCTCGAGCCAGAGTGCGGAAGCCGCGTCGGCAAAATGCTGGCGCTCGACAAAGCCGTCGCGGACCGGCGAACGGGCGACCCGCTCGTCGAGGCGGACCAAAACCTCGGTCGCGCGGGCAACCGGCCCGATCAGGGTTTCCAGGGGCAGTTTGTCGAGCGTGTAAGTCATTGTTTTCATGATGGCTGATTCGCATTGGTCAAGCTAGTGAGGGTATCACTGGACTTACATCGTATTTCTTCAGGGCGAGAAATCACTATCGATAATGACCGCATATCGGGACTGTACAGCACCACGCCCTGGGGCGGTCAGGAGGCTAGAAAACGTTGATTTTCAGGCTCATCGAAGCCGCAGGAGCTACGCAAAGGGCCACTAGAGACGTTTACAAACGATCGTTTGGTGATACCTTCGGTGTTTGTACAATCACTGCTTTTCGATGCTGAGAGACGCCGCAAATGGCCCGTGAAGCGCAAGATCGACGCTCCGGACGACCAAAGGGCCGGCAAATCGGCTACGCGCGCGTATCGACGGACGAACAAGCGACGGAAGCGCAGGAAATTGAGCTTCGATCGGCCGGCTGCGACGTCGTCGTTCAGGAACATGGATCCGGTGCGTCGAGAGCTCGCCCTGCCCTACTGCGGTTGATGAGCGACATCGGCGCCGGCGATGTCCTGGTCGTTGTGCGTCTCGATCGCCTTGCGCGCTCGGTCAGCCATCTTCTTCAGGTGATCGAGGATCTGACAGAGAAGGGCGCGCATTTCCGATCTCTGCGAGATCCAATCGACACGTCGACGGCACAGGGCATGTTTTCGCTACAGGTACTCGGTGCCGTTGCCCAGCTCGAGCGTGCGCTTATTTCGGAGCGGACCAAGGCTGGCATCATCGCTGCGCGATCGAAGGGGCGCCTGCCAGGTAATCCTGGCATCCGGGAGCGCAGGCCCGAAGCCCTGGCGAAGATGACCGCGGTGCAAAAGGCAGCCTATGGCCGACGGCTACAATCAACTATGAACCAGTGGCTTCCGACGGTCCGCCGGATGCGACCAGACCATAACTGGGACGACATCGCTCGAGTCTTGAAGCAGCGTGGCCTCGAGTGGACGCCTGAACGACTGCGGCGGGCAGTGAGGTGGCTCGTCGGCGAGCACCTGGCCGAATCCACACTGCTAAAGCGGGCGTCTCCTCTGCCTCCCGAAGATCGCCTGATGACTCTTGTGGCAGGGATTTCGCAGTCTAACCCAGATCTGTCGCTCCGCGACATCGCTGGCCAGCTCGAGCGTCTGCATGAGCGAACCCCACGAGGAAGCGCAAAATGGTCTGCCTCCTCAGTCAAGAACCTGCTCGATCGAGCCCGCCGGCTTGGACTCGTCGCCGAACTACCCGCGAGCTGACCGTCATCCCGCTGCAGAACAGTCCTCAGTTTACGGTCCGTGGCTGACGCTCAAGATCTCCGATCCGCTAGAGCGTCGGAGGTTCAGTTTGAATCGCGAGGGATTCCAGTGAGGCGTGGTTCATGATTCACTTCCTGTAGGAGGTGATTTGCCATGCCCAAGCCCTATTCGCTCGATTTGCGTGAACGTGTTGTGCGGTTTGTCGAGGCTGGCCACTCGCGGCGTGCGGCGGCGGCACATTTTGGGGTGTCGGTTTCGTTTGTCGTGATCCTGATGAGGAACTATCGAAAGACCGAGAGCCTGGCGCCCAAGGCCAGCGGTGGCCGCCGCCATTCCAAGCTCGACCCGCATCGTGCGTTCCTGCTTGGCCGTGTGGCCGAGAAGGATGACATCATCATGCCGGAGCTTGCCGCCGAGCTGGCCGCTGCTACAGACGTCCAGGTGGCTCCTGCCTCGATCTCGCGCTGGCTCATCAGGAATGGCTATCGCTTCAAAAAAAACGCTGCTGGCCAGCGAGCAAGATCGTCCCGACGTCAGCAAGGCGCGGCAGGAGTGGCAGACCAGGCGCCAGCCGCGGATGCGGCTTGAGCCACATCGGCTGGTGTTCATCGACGAAACCGGAACCACTACGAAGATGACAGGTCTGCGCGGCCGCTGCCTAAAGGGCCAACGGCTGCGCTCAAAGGCACCGTTCGGGCATTGGAAGACGCAGACCTTCATCGCCGGGTTGCGCTGTCATGGGCTCACGGCCCCTTTTGTTATCGACACGTCGATGAACCGGCGCACCTTCGAAACCTATGTCGAAACGCAGCTCGCTCCGACGCTGGCAAAGGGCGATGTCGTCATCCTCGACAATCTCGCTGCCCACAAGAGCCCGGCCGCCGAAGCAGCGATCCGGGCCAGAGGCGCATGGCTGCTCTTCCTGCCGCCCTACAGCCCAGATCTCAATCCCATCGAAATGGCATTCGCCAAGCTCAAGGCGCACCTGCGCGCAAAGGCCATCAGAACCATCGACGCCCTGTGGCAGGCCATTGGCGATATCTGCAATCTCTTCTCTCCAACAGAATGCAGAAATTACTTCGCAGCCGCAGGGTATGGACTCACATGAAAGTCCGCCGCTCTAGTACACTGCCCAGGCATCCGCGGGGACGGCACTGCCGGCCCGCGCCAGCCAAGCCGCACGATCGGATTCGGTAAGCGAATTCCACCACACCATCCCGGCGGTTTCATCGGGCGTCGGTTTCGGGTCGTGTTCGTTTTTCATGCCTTCGATGCTCTCATAAGACGCTCGTCCCGACAAACGCTGCAGCCACCGTCCATGTCCTAGTGCGGATCGAAACCCGCCGGCTGATCATGATCCGCGCGCCGGCTTGCCGAGGCTGCGGCGCAACGCATCGCTGATTTCCAGCCGGGATTCGGTGCGCACAACCTTGCCTGCCGCCTCCAAATCGACGGCAGCGGCTTCAGCTCCGGTTCCGGTCGTCTTCGACGCGTCAAGCTTGGCCCGCAACAAGGCCATCACCATCGGCCAGACCGAGAACTTTCCGACCTTTGCTCGATCTGTCAGGCTGCGCAAATAGCCCCCGGCGCTGTTGATCTGGTCCTGCCGCTGGTAGATCGCGGCAATGGTAATCGCCGCCTGCTGCTCACCCATTGCCGTTCGCGCTTCCTCCCAGGCGCTCGGGCTGACGCCCATGGACGGTCGGGCAACCTCGGCCGCGGCCAGAAATTCACGCCAGTTGCGGATTCCGCCGCCGCCCTTCACCAGCCAAAGCATGTTCGGGCAGGCATCCAGCACGATCCCTAGCGGCAGTTCGCGTTTCGGTAGGCTGCGTACGTTGTCGGTGTCCGCAACGTTGCCGCCCGCTTCATCTTTATTTCCTAAGCCGCTTTCAGATTCAAATTTAGAGTCTGGTTTTGAATTCTGTATGTGGCGCCCATTTTGGGACTCATTGGCGTCCACTTTCTGTGTTTTTACAAATGATTCCAATGCTTCACGCACTTCAGCCCAAAGGCCTTCAAGTTCTTCGGCAATCGCCTCGAGAGTCTGCCTGGGTGCAGTGCGTGGTATCTGACCAACAATCGCCTGGTAGGCCTGCTGAACCCTGCCCCAGTTCGCCGGCACGCCTTCCTCAATGCCGGTGTCGATCATCTTGACGATATCACGTCGGCATATGGTTAGCCGCTCCTTAACGAGACGAAATGCCTTCTTCTCAGATCTGACCGCATCCGCAAGATCCTTGAACTCCTCAGCGCGCGCCACGATCGGCGAGATGTCAAAGCCATAGGCTTGCTCGATCTCGCCCGCCTGCCCTTTCCGGGCGAAGCGCTTGCCGTTTGGGCTGTCCCGACGGATGATCAATCCACACTCGACCAGAACGGCCAGGTGTCGCCGTAAGGTCGTTGGGGGCATGCCATTGGCGCGGCGGATCAGCTGCTCGTTGGATGGCCATACAACCAGTTCACTGTCGCCATAAAGCGCCGTGTCCGGATGGAACGACAACAGCGCGTCGAGAATAGCCAAAGCGCGATCAGTGGCGCCCAGAGCGATCCTGGCGTCCTTGATATCTTGGAAGACATGCCATTTGTGGACGGTCGCGTCCTTAGGCACGGCCCTTGCGGTGACTTGGCTTGAAATCATGCCAAGCGTCATCGGTCGCCCCCCAAAGGGCGTCGTTGCGTATCCACTCTCCATTTCCCTCACCTTTCAAGAAGGCAAAAGAAATCCGCTCGCCGAAAACCGACGCTATGTCTCTTGACAGTGATTCGCGGAAATGAGATTCTCGAAGTGCGATCTACGAGAAGGGCTTCCGCGACGGCGACGTTCGGGGGCCTTTTTCTTTTGCGGTTTCAGTCTCCTGTTGCTGCTTTCTCCGACTTTCTAAAGGCCTCGTAGAGTCCCTGCAGATTGTCGGAGATCCAAGTTCCAAAGCGGCTGCCATCCGTCTCCTTTACGGCGATCGTGACGGCCTTCCCCGCTCTCTGAACGCTGACGCTAACCGACTTGTCATCCGGAGCCCACGATTGGACCCCGGGTTTCACACTGGCCTTGCGGACGCGCTTTTCCTTTGCGTTCAGGGCCATGAACAACTGCTCGAAGCGTCGGTTACTCTCTAGCCCACTGAATTCGGGTTCGGAGAGGATTTCATCGACTATGTCCGATTTCTTGCCGACGAGCAGGGATAGCTCAACCCACCGCTCGCGGCCTATAGATGGAGCTGATCCAATTTTACCTATGACTGATGGCGGGATCCGTGTAGCAACCGACACCATTTTTGAGACGGCGGCGGCGTTCGCAGCCAATGCCGACGAGATGACATCTCTGTCGTAATTCAGCTCCTCGAGACGCTTTGCGAACATCGCCTTCTCGATAAAACTTAGATTTGCTCTGGCAGAATTCTCCTGGCCCTGAGCAATGACATGAGCCTTGTCGTCAATCTCCTTGACGACCGCCCTAACCTTCCGTCGGAGATCTCGGGCCACCCGGACGCGCCGATGCCCAAAGACGATCATGAAGCGGCCTTCGATGCTCGGGTGGGGGCGCACAAGAATGGGGGAATCCTGCCCCCTCTGCTGAATCGCTTCCAGCAGTTCCTGATATTGTTCCCTGTCGTCATCCATGCGATCGGAAACGAACGAGCCGTCAATAGCGTCCGGGTCGAGTTCGACTACATGCTCACCCTCAAGGTAGGCATCCGCCTGCTTTGCCAATTCGTTAACGGAGCGGATCATGGATTTCGAAGCACCGCGAATCGGATAGGCCGCAGTTGAACTAGATGTCAGCTGGTCGTCTGCCTCCGTCTCAGCGAGGCCGGAAAGAAGATTCTTACGTGCCATCTTAGTCTACCTCCGGATACAACCTAGTCTGTTGAAAGCACAGCGCAAAAGTCCGTTTTTGTCAGCGGACAAGTCAGCGCCCCCATGCTTTATGTATCAACGTAGCGATTTCTCCGTTTACGACATCGAGCGCATCCATTGCCCGCTCGTATGTGGAACGAGTCATCGCGTTTTTTTCGACTTCGTAGAGGCTCTGCTTGGTAATCCCCGCATCAGAAATCGCCGTGGATTTCAGCATCTGGTTCTTGAGGATGAACTCACCAAAAAGCGTGTGGAGGAACGCTACCATCTGCGCCTGCGGCTGATCCGTCGGCTCGTATCGCGTTATAAGATAGCGATACCACTCCAGGTTCACCTCGGCACCCGCTGCCCGGATTGGCTCCAGAATATTCCCGAGCATCAACAGGAATTGGCCCATTGACATGACATCGAGCATCTGCGGATGGATCGTTATCAAGACTGACGTTGCCGCGGTCAACGCTGTAATTGTCAAATAGCCCAGTTGCGGTGGGCAATCGATAACGACGACATCATATAGGGCGTCGACCTCACCCAATGCCGTCGAGATGCGCGTGAAGAACGCCTTTCCCACGTTAGACGTCCTGTCCGTCATCGCCAAAGGCGTGTCGTATTCGAATTCTTGCAGCTCAAGGTTTGCTGGGACGATATCCAGTCCCGGGAAATTTGTTGGCCTGATGATTTCCGAGAGAGAAACCTTCTCGTCGTCGTAGCGGATCGCATCGTAAAGCGATTTCGTCTGGTCGAGTTCTGGCTGGAACCCGTGCAGTGAAGACAGCGACGCCTGGGGATCAAGATCGACAGCCAATACACGGTGTCCCGTCAGAGCGAGATACTGGGCGAGATGAGCTGCTGTCGTTGTTTTGCCGCTACCTCCCTTGAAATTAACCACAGCTAGGATTTGAAGTTTCTCGCCCGACCGACGATGGGGAACATACATGCGGGCGTCGGAGCGCCCGTGTTGGTCAAGGTATTGGCGTAGCTCGATCATCTGCCCGGCCGTGTAGGATCGTCTGCCAGAAGACGAGGTTTCAGGTACTGGGCCTTTGCCCTCTAGATGTAGTTTTTTTAGATGGCTCTGAGAAACACCGAGATACGTCGCCACCTCCGCCAACGAAAAAGAACGCAAATTCTTCTTGGCGTGGGGAGGAAAACGCTGCATCGAGAGAAGGTGCAGCTTCTTTGATATCTGATCCCCTTGTTCGAGAATGCGTTTCTCGAACAGCAATGGGGTTTTCGCGGGAACGGGCGAACTCACGTTCATTCGATCAAGACTCTCTAAAAACGATTTTTGGCGGAATGTGGCCAAGCAACCGTCATTATGTCCGATTCGTTCGAACCGGCAAGAAGTTTTAAGTTAACAAGAGGTTAATGCCCTCTGCTCGCATTCTGCGCGGCATAACGAATATAATCTGATTCAAAGAATTGAATACGCTACGCAATTTGCCGATTTTGTCAGCGGACAAGAAACCTCCCTTTTGAAATTGCCCTTTGCACCGGGCAGGAGCTTCCAGTTCGGCCGGGCCACGTGCTGGGCATCGCCTAGCAATAGACGTCAGCAAGGCCGGGCGGTGTGAATGAAGACCTGTTTCAATGACATGCGCGTAGTAGTCGGCCCGAACTCGTCACCCACGATGAGCAGTAGTAATTCGACCTCGGCGATTGCTTTGTCCTGCACGATCGAGGTCATGGGACACGACAAGACTGCAGTAACCGGCGCGGCCATCTCACACCGGGCAATCAGATCAACAGCAAAAGCGGCTCTCTCAGAAATCCGCGGAACGGGCCTGAAACGAGTAATGTCTGGGCGGACTAATGCTCATCGCAGTGTTTCGGGCGAGGATCGAGGCGCAGGCTAGGCCGCGACTAACGCTTTGAGAAGACCTCAGCGGGTCAGCGACGGAGTGAAATGCTGTAAAGGCGCTGTGTGCCGGATGGGGGGCGGGTAGTAGGGACAGAGAGTCGGGCGAAGAGCCTATCAGCCAAGTTGGACCAGCGTTTTCGCAAGGATATGAAGTGGAACTGCCTCGACCTCATGTTTCAGCGGAAAGCGCTCCGCTCCCGGATAGACAACGAGGCGACGGATAGGATCTACGTCCTCGCACGCCAGATGAAAGCCCTTCTCCACTTTTGGCGTCAGGCTGCGCTTGATCTCGATCGCCCATGGGCGGCTGCCTGGAGGGGTCAAGAGGAGGTCGATCTCGGCGCCAGCGGATGTGCGATAGAAGTTGGCTTCTGTGCCGGGCGGTGCGACCGCAATCAACGTCTCAATAACAAAACCTTCCCAGCTGGCGCCGGCCACGGGGTGAGCGAGAACGTCCTCAAGGGTTGTCAGTCCAAGCAGCGTATGCGCAATGCCGCTGTCGCGCACGTAAACCCGCGGCGACTTGACCAGACGTTTTCCGACATTTGCATTCCACGGCTCGAGCCTTCGCACCAGCAGCAGATCGACTAGCAGGTCGAGGTACGAGGCAATCGTCTTGCCATCGACTCCGAGGGCCCGGGCAAAGTCGGCAGCGTTGAGGAGGCCGGATTGATGATGTGCCAGCATGGTCCAGAAGCGGCGCAGCGTTTCGGCCGGAATGCGAGGCCCGAGCAGCGGGATATCGCGCTCGAGGTAGGTGCGGATGAAGTCCTGCCGCCACCGCTGACTGGCGCGGTCGCTCGCCGCCAGAAGGCTGTCGGGAAAGCCGCCGCGCACCCACAAGGGGTTCAACTGTTCGGCCGGCACCTCCAGTCCGTCAATCGGATGCATCTCAAGATAAGCAATGCGGCCAGCGAGCGTCTCGCCAGTCTGCCTGAGGAGATCGATGGAAGCGGACCCCAGCAGCAGAAAGCGCCCTGTCTTCTTGCCGCTGCGGCGACCGCGGTCAATCAAGCCACGAAGATTCTGGAATAGGTTTGGAAGCCGATGGACCTCATCGAGGATCACCAACTCGCCCTCATGCTCGGCAAGGTAGAGCTCCGGCTCCGCGAGCTTGGCTCTGTCCGCATCGGACTCGAGATCGAGATAGATCGACGGCCGTGTCTCGGCTATTTCGAGCGCGAGTGTAGTCTTGCCGACCTGGCGCGGCCCAATCAGTGCCACGGCTGGGATAGTGTCTATCAGTTCGGCGAGTTGCGTTTCGATGCGGCGCTTGATCATCCTCGCAATTATGGAGTGCAATTCCTGATTTGCAAGGACGGACTGAAATTGATCAGCATTGAGCCTATTGGCACGCAACGCCCGAATTTGGGAGAGGTATGCCAGATTGGCAGGGGAGGGGACTTCGTCCTCTATAATCCCGACGCCTTGGTGAGGTTGATTCGAAACCGGTCGCGCCGCCGCTGATATCTGCGGGTCATCTCAGCGCTTGTGTGGCCGAGTTGCTTCTGCACATAGCGCTCGTCGACCTCGGCCGACGAGGCGAGGCCAGCGCGCAGCGAATGGCCGGAAAACTTTTGGCCGCGTTCGCCTTCCGACAAGCCGCCGCGCACGCCGGCAGCGAGCGCGGCGCGTTTGACCAGCCGCGCCACCTCCTGATCGTTGAGCCGCTCGGCCCCCACAGCTTTGCCCTGCCCCGTGACGCGGCGGAAGAGGGGGCCATGCGCGATGCGGGCCAGCTTCAGCCATGTCTGCAGGGCGACGACCGGGCAGGTGGCATCGGACGAGCCGCGGCCAATCTCGACCTCGCGCCAGCCGGTCTTGCCTCGCAGCGTAACCAGCACGCCCTTGTCCGGGAAAACTTCGATCCAGCCGCGGCCATCCTCGGTCTGATCGCGGCCAAGGTCGAGGCCGACGATTTCGGAGCGGCGCAAGCCGCCTGCGAAGCCCAAGAGCAGCATGGCGCGGTCGCGCAGGCCACGCAGCGTGCCATGATCGAGCGTTTCCAGCATGGCGACAAGATCGTCGCGCAGGACCGCCTCCTTTTGTCGGGGAGGTGAGGCGTGTTTGTTGCGGATGCCGGCGAGCACGGTGGCGATATGGCGGTCCTTCCGGTCGAGCGGTTGGCCGCGTTGCGCGTAGTTCCAGGTCAGCGACGACAAGCGGCGTTCGATCGTCGACACCGACTTTTTGTCCCGCTCCGATCCCGAAGCCTGGGCCGTGATGTAGAGGCCGACCACTTGTGGATCTGGCGGCAGCGGATCAAACGCCTGGCGCCGGCACCAGGCGCAAAAATGCTTCCAGTCGGCGGCATAAGCGCGACGGGTGTTTGCCGAACTCGCCGCCTCGACGTAATCGCGCGCGCGGACGGCCAGCTTTTCGAGATGCGCAGGCAGTGATGCTTGTCGCGAGTCGAGGACCTGCGTGGGAGGGGAGGGAGCCTCATCCGGGTGCCCGATTTCCATGACGACGTCGCCAATGTCAGGCAGGTCGCTGGTGTCGACCGCGTCGATGGGCGTCATGAAATTACCGGGACTGCCCATCGAAACTCTCGATCATTTGAATGTCACAGTGGTGCGATTCTGAGAGCCCCAACGTGCGACCAAAGCGCCCAATTGTCCACCGCGAGGTGCTTGACCAATAGCTCCCGAGATTTGCGCCGGTCGCGTACGACCACACGCTGGGTCTTGCTATAGCATGACCGGGCGACGGACCATGTCCGATCCAGTGTTGACCCTCCTAGGGCCCTCTTTCTCAGTGCCGATCCTTGCCTTCATGTTCAACATCCCTTATGTTTCGTTCAACAGGAGAATCCAGGATGAGCGTACGTGGCGCAACGGCAGCCGAAAGCGAGGAGCGGATCGCCCACACCCGGAACCGTCTGGTGCTTGAGCAGGCGAGGGCGGTCGGCCTTCTCGGCGCGGCCAAGAACACACGCCTTTCCGGCAGGGTGCCGTCGGAATTGATCGAGGCGGCAAAGAAGCGCGCTCATGTGACCTCCGACACTGAGCTGCTGGAGCTCGCCTTGTCGCGGCTGGCCCTCGAGGACGATTTTGGCGCCCGGCTCGTCCGCCGCAAGGGCAGCATCACCGCAGACATTGATCTTGGCGTTTGATCTCGGGAGCGCACTGCGTTCCCTCAAACTACAGCGGCGTGCCGGCGGGCTGGAACGGCGGCCGGATTCCGCTCTGTCCTGGGCAGGGGACCAGCCGCCTGTCGGCGGTGCATTGCTTCTCGACACGAGCGTCTATCTGGATGTCCTTCAGGGCCGCACGCCCAAAGTGGTCGATGACCTTTTGACCTATCGGCTCTGTCAGCACTCGGCCGTCTGCCTTGCCGAGCTCAGCCACCTGTTCGGCCGGCTCGACCCAGCGCACCCCACGTCGAAGTCGGTCCTGAAAGTGGTTGCAGGCACGATTGAAGACATTCCAGTGCACCGGCTGCATGCACCCGACGCCACCGCCTGGGGACGCGCCGGCATGCTTGCCGGCCTGCTGTTCCGGCTGAGCCGTCTGCCGAAAGGGGAGGGGCATGAACGCCGCTTCCTCAACGATGCGCTGATCTTTCACCAGGCCGGTCTGCTGGGCGCGACGGTCCTGACCGGCAATGTTCGGGATTTCGATTACCTCAACCAGCTTGTTCCGTCGGTGCGTGTGATCTTCTACCGGCCGGTGACAGACTTGCGCCCGCAGGGTTGAAAGCGTCTGTGGCAGATATGCCCGTGCACCGTGTTCGTCCAACCCTCCTTTAATGACTACCAGTCGTCAAAAAGGGTCGCTGACACTCTCCTGCGACCGTTGAAACGCGGGCGACAACGGCCATTTCTAACGTAAGGACAAACAACGAACGATAATGCAACATTATCGTTCATTGTGCTGATCCGACAGGCTGTGCGTTTTGGCGCGAAGATCATGGCGCAAAGCGCACGGGCACTTTACCCTCCAAACCATGATTCGCCTCGATCCCGCGACCACCAGCCCCGCCCCCATCGCGCCGCCGATCGTCCCGCCTTGGGCGCTCGCTCATAGCGGCGCTCTCAACGATGCTGACGCCGCCTTCCAGGCCGGCGCCGCGTTGGCTTCGCTCGACAGCCTCGCCAGGGCGGAGCCTTCGTGGTCCAACGCCTGGCGCCAGCGGCTGGCGCTTCGCTGCGCCGCCGCCAGCATGCGGCTCGCCGGCCGCTCAGAAGACGAGGCCGCGCTGCGCGACGCTTGGTACCTGCGCCCGGCCGGCGCCGATACCGGCCCCGCCGGCGCAGTTCTTGGCGCTTGGCGGCAGTTGGCCATGCAGCCGTCGGTCGACACTCACGACCGGCTCGAAAAGATCGTCGACCAGATCGGAATCCATTGGGACGACGCAGCGCTCGCCAACCTCTCCACGGAGATCGAAAAACTGGCGGGATTGCAGCGGCCGGCGCCGTTCACCGCCGCGGCGATCGCCGCTCACGTGGTTGCCATGCGACCAGACTGCGAGCTATTTGCCTGGTGGCTGGCCGACCTGGTGCTGGCAAAAAGTCTGCGCTGGCC
The DNA here is from genome assembly GCF_040321655.1 of Mesorhizobium sp. M0306. Taxonomy (NCBI): domain Bacteria; kingdom Pseudomonadati; phylum Pseudomonadota; class Alphaproteobacteria; order Hyphomicrobiales; family Phyllobacteriaceae; genus Mesorhizobium; species Mesorhizobium sp. M0306. Next base: position 158,365 of record NZ_JAMYRY010000012.1, read on the forward strand.
GCGGCCGCTGCCGCTCCTGATGGCTCAGGCATTCGGTCCGGCTTTTCGCCGCGAGCCCGGCGGCGAGCGCATCCGGCCCGGCGAAAAAAGTTTTGAGCGCGCGGTCTGCGTCGCGCTGGTTCCAGCGGCAGCGGCGGCCTGCCGGCTGGCCGCCGATTTGTCGCGTCGCGCCGAAAGGCTCATCGCCATCGCACCAAAATTGCGCGCTAAGGGCGCCGGCGACGCGATCTTTTCGCTCCTCAACGAAGACGCCGTTTCGGGCTCGCTGACGACCAAAAACCTGTCCCGCTTTGCGGCGCGACGCCTGTTCGAGCGGCTGCAACAACTCGATGCCGTGCGCGAGCTTTCCGGCCGCACCACTTTTCGGCTGTTCGGACTCTAGCGATGAGCGAAGCGTCTGCCCGCCGCAAGCCGAACGGACAGCCTGTGTTGCTCGACACGGAACTGGACCACCTGCCGCCGGAGCTGCGCTGGCGAGAATGGATGGGCCGTGTCGAAGCGGTGGTCTTTGCGGCCAGCGAACCGGTACCGCGCGAGGTGCTGGCGCGCGTCGTCGGCAAAAGCTGCAATCTCGAGCTGGTCATCGACGACATCCGCGCCGAGCTCGCCGGCCGCCCCTATGAGCTGGTCGCGGTCGCCGGCGGCTGGCAGCACCGGACCAAAAAGGCCTTTGCCGACGTCATCCGCGGTGCATTCGGCACGCCCGCGGGGCAGGGGTCGAAAGAATTGTCACAATCTGAAGCGCTGGTTTTGATGTGCATTGCCTACTTCCAGCCGATCACCCGTGGCGAGCTCTCCAGCTTCTTCGGCAAGGAGGTGTCGCGCGACCTGATCGGCGTGCTACGCGCGCAGGAGCTGATCGCCTCGGGACCGCGTTCGCCGCAGCCCGGCGCGCCCTACACCTATGTGACGACCAAAAATTTTCTCT
>NZ_JAMYRY010000013.1:0-151518 GCF_040321655.1 Mesorhizobium sp. M0306
TTATCGAGGCTCTGGATGCCGAGCGGTTGGCCATCGCTGCCCATTTCGGCATCGCCGTTCGCACCGTCAAAGAGCATTTTTCATTATCGTTCCATGTTCCGATGGGAACGGTTTCGGAGATGAACCAGGAGATGGACCGCCAAGGCCGCGGCGGCTTTGGCCCGACAACCATCGAAAGCCGCTACATTCTCGAGGATGTCCCGTTCGGATTGCTGTCGACCGTACTATTGGGCAAGATTAGCGGGAATCCGGCGATACTCCACGAGTCTGGAGTTTCGATATTATCGGCGGCCTATGGTCGCGACCTCAAGGAAGATAATGATATTCTTCCTGCCCTTGGGATCGAAGGGTTATCAGACGTGGACCTCGCGAACCTTTCGCGTGAGGGATTCTAGACCGGGTGAATTGGTAAATGCCCACCTCAGCCAGGAAGAAATCCGCAACTTACGGATAATGTCGATGTTGCCGGCCGGGCCGCTGAGCCTAGTCGTGCGCAGTACGGTTTGAGGCCCACTGGTTTGGCGCTCAACGAGCAGTCCTTGGATATGATAGTCTGCTCACGGAAGCCGCGAGTAGTATGTTAAGATGCCTCGTGGTTTCTCTGAATGTCTCCCGTACGGCGGGCCAACTTATTCGAAATCTGAGCACTTCAGTTGGACCTCCTGCCGGGCTGATTCGGCGTGTCGCTATAGTTCCGACTAATTCCTGGTTTCCTGCACCAAAGTTTGGCATTTGCAACATCTGCCACGGAAAGCGGATGGACAAGCCGCTTGCCCGAAGGAGACGCCGGCTGCCAAGACGCCGTCAGCAAAAAGGAAGGGAAGGGGTGAAATTGCGCGTTCCCTCCGCCAATGAAAGACGGCTTGAAGAAGTTCCCACCAGGGCCGCAACATGAAACGGCCGCTTCCGTCCCCATACCGGCCGGGCGACAATGCGCGCGTTGCAGACATATTGGGATCTGACTGCGAAGACTAGAAAGCGGACATTGTTCCGTCCAATTGCTACAACGAACAACTATTTGCCCTTCATACCGAGCTCGGCAGGACACGAACTCATGATGCATGACGATCAAGTGAATATCGACATCGATATCGCCCGCCAGTTGATCCGCGATCAATTTCCCCAGTACCGTCATGAGGACCTCACCACAGTCACATCGTCGGGAACCGTCAATGCGATCTTCCGCGTTGGCTCGAAGATCACTGCCCGGTTCCCGCTGAGGGCGATGAATCCGACCGAATGCGCCGATATGCTTCGGTCAGAGGCCGCTGCTATTGTTGAAATTGGGGAACATTGCTTGTTTCCGACGCCTCAACCAATTGGGCTCGGCGAGCCAGGTCCTCACTATCCAATGCCATGGGCATTACAAACGTGGATCGAAGGCGAGGTTGCCACGCCGCACGGGCTAATTGGTTCTTCGGCGTTCGCGCTAGACCTTGCACACCTCGTGGCATCGTTGCGCCAAGCGGACACACGGGGCCGACGCTTCGACGGGCAAGGACGTGGTGGACATCTCTCGGATCATGACGATTGGATGAGTGTTTGCTTTGAAAACAGCGAGGGTCTTCTTGATGTGGCTCGACTGCGCAATTTGTGGACTCGCTTCCGGGAGTTGCCATCCGCTGGGTCTGTCGTGATGAGTCATAGGGACCTTATCCCAGCAAACCTTCTCGTGCAGGGCGGGCGTCTTGTCGGAGTGCTTGATGGCGGCAGTTTCGGGCCAGCCGACCCGTCGCTGGATTTAGTAGCCGCGTGGCATCTTCTAGACCGCGAGCGAAGGGCGACCTTTCGGCGCGTCCTTCAAGTTGAAGATCTTTGGTGGAAGCGCGGTGTCGCTTGGGCATTCCAGCAGGCAATGGGTCTCGTCTGGTATTACCATCGCACCAACCCCGCAATGAGTGCGCTGGGGTGCAGCACGATCTCTCGCATTCTCTATGACCCGGACATCTGAATCGAGCAGACGGTCACCGGGTGGAGTACAATGCGGCTGCGGCCGGCAGGTCGATAACCGATGTTCGCGTCTTCCTACGAGGAGTCTCTGGGAACTAGGGTAGGTGGGTCGTCTCCTGGCCAGATCGGGCTCTGTAAGTCACCCATCGTAAGGGTCGCCAGTGTCGACTTCCCCACCCTTCCAAGACATTCGCACGAAACCAAGCAGCTTCCAAAGCAGCCGATGAGGTGACCGCCGCTCCGGTTTCCCTTAACAGCGTCATTGGACAATCACCTGGAACGGCCGTTGATCTCGTTTGCGGCATGTTGAGCATCGAAACGATTGCGCAAACGTTTCGATTGCATTATCGTTTCGCCTAATCGCCAATCAGAACAAGAGCGGATGGGAAACACAGTGAGGGAGGAGCGCTTGCGAGCACCCCATTCGAGCCGCCATGCCGACAATGGCTGAAGTGGCGCGCCGCGCGGGCGTGTCGGTTTCGACCGTGTCGCATGTCGTCAACCGCACCCGTTTTGTATCGCCCGAGAAGGCGAAGCTCATCAACGACGTGATTGCCTCGATGGGCTATCAGCCTAATGAACTGGCGCGCTCTCTCAAGGTCTCGACGACCAACAGCGTCGGCCTGGCAATCTCGGCAATTTCCAATCCCTATTTCACCGACATCATCTGCGCAGTGGAGGCCGAGTGCGCGCGTCTCGGCCTCATGGTTTTCCTGTCCGACACCCAGGACGACCCGGATCGCGAGCTTTCGGTAGTTCGTGCGTTCCATCAGCGGCGGGTCGACGGCGTCATTCTGGCGCCATCGGGCGCGCCGCAGCGAGCGATCGACTATCTGGCCGAGAAGAAGCTGCCCTGCGTCTTGATAGACCGCTTGGCCGACGAGCGCTTCGACCAGATCGGCGTTGAAAACCATTCGGCAATGCGAGCCCTTATCGATCACGTCGCCTCCTTCGGCCACAAGCGGATCGGCTTCGTCGCTGGCCAGCCGGGCTTGGCGACGACCCGCGAACGCGTCGAGGCGTTCCGGTCTTCCCTGGCCGGCAACGGACTTGACTGCCTGCCGCGCTATTTGTCGGTCGGGAACGTAGACACCGCGTCCGCGACAGCATCGACCCGCGTCATACTGTCTTTGCCGTCGCCGCCCACGGCCTTGGTCACCGGCAACAACATGACGACGATCGGAGCAGTCCGCGCGATCCGCGAAATGGGCCTGGCGATACCGGGCGATCTTTCGCTTGCCGGCTTCGACGACTTCGAGTGGGCCGATTGTTTCGAGCCGCGGCTGACGCTGGTGGCGCAGCCTTGCGCCGAGATCGGCCGGCAGGCGGCCGCTTTGCTCAGCGCTCGTATCGCATCCTCCGCGACGGAGCCGCGCACCGTCCGACTCCAAGCCACGCTTCATGCCCGCCAATCCTGCGCGAGGCCGAGATGAGCGCGCCGCTGCTTTGGGTCACCGGCGCGGTCAAGCGCTTCGGTGGTGTCCAGGCTCTGCGCGGCGTCGACTTCGAGCTCAGGGCCGGTGAAATCCACGCCCTTCTCGGTGAGAACGGCGCCGGCAAATCGACATTGATGAACCTGTTGTCGGGCGTCTATGCGGCGGACGAAGGCACGATTGAGATCGACGGCAAGCCAGTGCGCTTCAGCAATCCACGCGAAGCGCAGGGTGCCGGCATTGCCACCATCTTCCAGGAGCTCGATCTCGTACCGACGCTCGATGTGGCGTCGAACCTCTTCCTGGGCCGCGAGTTAATGCGCCCGGGCGGCTTGCTCGATGTGGCGGCGATGCGCCGCGAGGCCCACAGGCGGCTGGAAGCGATCGGACTCGCCATTGACCCGGCACGACTGGTCGCCGATCTCTCGATCGGCCAGCGCCAGGTGGTGGCGATCGTCAAGGCGCTGTCCTACGCGTCGCGCGTGCTGATCATGGACGAGCCGACGGCGGCCCTGACGGTGGGCGAGGTCGAAAGGCTGTTCGACATCATGCGCAAGCTCGCCGCCAGCGGCATCGGCATCGTCTATATCTCGCATCGGCTGGAGGAAGTGCCCGAGATCGCAGACCGGGTGACGGTGATGCGCGACGGGCGCGTCGCCGGCGTCACCGAGCCGCACGCGCCGCAAGCCGAGTTGGTGCGGCTGCTGGTCGGGCGTCCGCTCGACGAGCTTTATCCCCAGCGCGCTAAAGCAGTCGGCCGGGCACTGCTCAGCTTGCGCGATGCAAGCTTCCGGCTGGCGCGCGACAGTGCCGGCTGGCAGGCCCCGACAGGGCTTTCGCTCGATGTGCATGAAGGGGAGATCGTCGGACTGGCCGGCATCATGGGGGCAGGGCGGACCGAACTTCTCAGCGCGCTTTACGGCACCGGCCTCTCCGGCCACTGGGAGGGCTGTGTCGCCCTCGACGGCCGTCAGGTGAAGCTCAATTCGATCAGGGCGGCGCGAGCGGCCGGCATCGCCTTCGTCACGGACGACCGTCGCGGCAGCGGCCTAATGCTGAGGATGGCTGTCGGCCTCAACCTGGTCATGTCGGTGATCCGCCGCCTCTCGCCGGCCGGACTGATGTCGCCGGGCCGGCAGGCGGAGGCGGTGAAGCAATCCTTCGGTCAGTTCGACATCCGGCCGAAGAACCCCGACATCGCCGTCGGCGCGCTTTCGGGTGGCAACCAGCAGAAGGTGGTATTGGCTAAGGAAATCTTAGGCAATCCGCGTCTGCTGCTGCTCGACGAACCGACGCGCGGCGTCGATGTCGGTGCCAAAGGCGAGATCTATGCGCGGCTGAGGCAACTGGCCGCTCAAGGGTTGGGCATTCTGGTCGCCTCCAGCGAAATGCCTGAGCTGATCGGCCTATGCGACCGCATCGTGGTGCTGCGCCAAGGGCGCAATGTGGCGGAATTCATCGGCGGCGTCGACGAGCACACGGTGCTGGCCGCAGCAAACGGCAAGGAGGCCTAATGTCTGACGAGACGACTTCGGTTGCAGGCGGCCCGTTGGCGGCAGCACCCGTGCATCGCGATCCGCTCGCTTTGGTCGTGCGCTTCCAGAGCTTGATCGGCCTGGTGCTGGTGGCGATCGGCGGCGTCATCTTCTCGCCGAGGCGCCATGGCGAGATCCTGTTTCTTGCGCCCGACAACATGGCCAACATCGTGCGCGCGGTGTCTGAGACCGGCATTATCGCAATCGGCATGACCTTCGTCATCATCACCGCCGGCATCGACCTCTCAGTGGGCGCCGTGCTCGGTCTCTCCAGCGTGGTTACCGCAACGATGATGATCTCCGGCGGCTTCGGGCTTATCCCGACCGTCCTCGCCGTGCTGGTAATGGGCACCGTCTTCGGCATGATCCAGGGCATGATTTCCAGCCGCTTTCGCCTCGAGCCGTTCATTGTCACGCTCGCCGGCCTGCAGGCGGCGCGGGGGCTCGCGCTGGTCGTTTCGGGCAACCAGTACATCAACATTTCCTATGGCGACGGCCCCGGCCTGGCGCCACCTGTTTTCGCGGTGCTGGGCGAGCGTCTGTTCAACAACACCGTGCCGGTGGCGACCATTGTCTTCATCGTCTTCGCCGCCATTGCCACCTTGGTACTGAACACGACGCGCTTCGGCCGCTATGTCTTTGCCGTCGGCGGCAACGAGCGGGCGGCGCGTATTTCCGGCGTGCCGGTCTCGGTGGTCAAGATGTCAGTTTATGCCATCACCGGCTTTGCCGCCGCCCTTGCCGGCATCGTTCATGCCGGCCAGTTCAATTTCGGCAGCGCCAATGACGGCATGGGCTATGAGCTCACGGCAATCGCAGCAGTGGTCATTGGCGGGACAAGCCTGTTCGGTGGGGCCGGCTCTATGGTCGGCACCGTCGCCGGGACTATCATGCTCGGCGCGCTCGCCAACATCCTTCAGCTCAACAACATTACCCCGGCCATGCAGTTGCTCGCGACCGCCGCGATCATCGTGCTGGCGGCAGTGCTTCAATCCCTTGTTCGCCGCCGCGAGGGTTTGGGCAGATAGCAGGCAGACGGCGAGCAAGTGGAAGGCGTTAAAAACCAAGGTCTGGCCGCAGCGGCCCCAAAAGGAGGAGAGAGAGCATGAGAACCATAGAACGAGGATCGTGGCGTGCCTGGCGGCTTGGACTGCTCGCCGGCACGTGCCTGTGCATGGCGGGCACCGCGGAGGCCGCCGACCCTATGGTCAAGGCCTGCGCCAAGGACGGCCAGTTCATCATTGGCTTTTCGCAGGCAAACAACGCCGAGCCCTACCGCCAGCATGTCAATGACGAACTGAGCGCGGCGGTCAAGGAAGTGTCTCAGTTCACGCTGCAGATCGCCGATGGCGCCGGCAACGTCAACACGCAGACATCGCAGGTCGACAACTTCATCACTCAAAAAGTCGATCTGCTCTTGATCTCGCCCTTCGAGGCAGCGCCCCTGACCCCGGCGGTGAAGCGCGCCATGGATGCCGGCATTCCTGTGATCGAGCTAGACCGCAAGACGGTAGGCGACCCAGGTAAAGACTACACCGCCTTCATCGGCGGCGACAATTACAAGATCGCGCTCGAAGCGGGCAAATACACCGCAAAGACCCTGCTCCCGGAAGGCGGCGAGGCAGCGGTGCTTGAAGGCCTGCCAAGTTCGACGCCGGCGGTGGAGCGACTCAACGGCTTCAAGGATGGTGTGAAGGAAAATGACAAGATCCAGGTGGTGGCCGAGCAGGCCGCCGACTGGGTGCCCGACAAAGCTCAGACCGCTTTTTCTGCCATGCTGCAAGCGCACCCCGACATCAAGGTGCTCTACGCCTCGAACGACATGATGGCAGCCGGCGCGCTGCTTGCAGCCAAGGGCGCGGGCAAGCAGGTCAAGATTATCGGCACCGACGGCCTGCCGGGCCCAGCCGGTGGCATCGAGGCCGTGGCCAAGGGCGACTGGGCGGCAACCTTCACCTACCCGACCGGCGCCAAGGAGGCGATCGAGATGTCGAAGAAGATTCTGCTTGATTGTGCTTCGTCGGTGGAGCCGACGGTGACGGTGGCCACGACCGCGATCACGCCAGAGAATGCCAAGCAGTTGATGGGGAAATGAGTTCAGAGCAAAAGTTGACAGGACAAGGCCCCCGTGAGGGGCCTTGTTGCGTATTGGGAGACGCCATGCAGCGCACGCACCGTGCCGAAGAGCCTGCCGATTCATCGCCTGGGAAATTAGCTAGTCTGATGGAAGGGTGGCACGCGCCGAATGAATAAGTTGTCCATGAGTAGATAGATTGCCGGCAACCGGACTTTCGCCAGGGCTCACGCCGGCCGATAGATCTGCGCCACCGCGCCCCCGGAAATGCCTTCGAGCTTGTCAGCTTGAGAGACATCGGCGCGGCGACTTCGGAGAACAGCGGCAGGCCTTTGCCCAGCGCCACGGGCACCACCATCAGGGCGAGCTGGTCGACCAGTCCCTGAGCGACGAGACTGCGGGCAAAGCTCACTCCGCCGTGCGCGATGATCGGCTTGCCCTCTTGGGCTTTTCAACTTCCCGATTTCCTCCGCCATGTCACCGCTCGCCACATAGGCCTCCGCCCAACTTTCACCACCGGGCTGCAACTCCGCAAGCTGTCCTGTTCCCGCATTGACGGCGCACGCCTCATCCAGCGCTGCCGTCGTGTTCGGAGCTGTGCAAAGACCGGTTCTCGGGGCGCCATGCGCTTGGAGCTTGAAACCAGTCGAAAAGCGCCATATGTTTTGCACAGTAAATGCGGCTGCTAATATGACAAGGAACTCCATGGGGCAGGCCCTCAAGAAATCCGTGCAGAAGGAACCCCTGGTTTTGTCCTATATGGACCGGGCCGGGAAAATTGCCGTTGACCAGGTGGCCGACAGCTTTGGAATGTCCAAGGGTCAGTTGGCTCAGACGGCCGGGCTTGCCCGCGAAACCCTCTATCGGCTGGAGCGCAGCCGAACGGCCAAGACGCAGGGCCGTCTGCGCGAGATGCTCGAGATCATCAGCCGCGTGACGGATTGGGCGGGAGGCAAGGAACAGGCCATGGCCTGGTACCGAGCCCAGCCGCTGCCGGCATTCGGTGGACGGACCGCCGAAGCCCTCGTGAAGGACGGCAAGGCCGCTGCTATTCGCGACTACCTCGATCACATGGCCCTGGGTGGCTTTGCTTGAGGTTTGTCGGAACCTGCTACCGGGCGCATGATCCACGTTGGGCATTCAAGCCGAGTTCCGGTGATGGAGCGGCGATCAGGGGCGCTCGATTCAATCCCAAAGGTGTGCCCGCGCTATATCTGGCGCTGACCGTCATGACAGCTGTCAAGGAAGCCAACCAGGGCTTCGCGCATCGCATCGACCCCTGCGTGCTGTGCTCTTATGAGGTGGACTGCGAGGACATCACTGATCTGACAACCGAGCGGGGGAGGGGAGAATCTTCTGTCACGCTTGCGGACATGGGCAGCGCCTGGGCCACGGCTCTCAGCAACGGAGAGCGACCTGCATCCTGGTCCATCCATGACCGGCTGCGGCCTGAAGGCATCGCTGGAATTCTGGTGCCGAGTTTTGCTCCGGGCGCGGAGACGGAAGACCGCAATCTGGTGCTATGGGACTGGGGCCCCGATCTTCCGCACAAAGTGAACGTGTTCGATCCGAGCGGTCGGTTGCCGAAAGACCAGCTGTCCTGGCGATGAAACAGGCCTGAGGCTCCGGGGCTGCCCGAATGGCAGAAGCCAGTCTGTTGGCGCTCAGGGTGAAGGCGTTCGCGCGAACCTGAGCGGCGGAATAACGGCAGAGGAGGGGTTTTTTGCCTCGAGGTCGGAAGCCCTGGTCAGGTTGATGCGGAAGCGATGTCTGCGGCGCTGACAGCGGCGGGTCATCTCCGAGGAGGTATGGCCGAGCTGTTTTTGCACATCGCGTTCGTCGACCTCGGCCGACGAGGCGAGGTCAGCGCGCAGCGAGCGGCCGGCGAATTTGACGATGCGGGCTGGCTCCCACGCCCTGCATCGCCAGCGACCGATCGGGAGCACCTGCTGCTCTGTCTAGGTGCAGAATAGGAGCCGCGTCTACAACTGCTCGCGGCGCCAATGGCGCCCAAAAGGCATTCGTCGACGAAGCTGGTGCACGACGAGGCATTGAGCATCCACGGCCTGCGGCGCCTCTACGCGTTGATGACCCGAAGCCGCCTTACGCATCGCCTGTTGACCCAGGCATATCTTCTCTGTCCGCACAAAAGGCATACAGTGGTATAAACAAGAGATATCGTCGGTTTCCAATCTGATAACCGGATGAAGGGAGTTGAGTGATGTTCACGAACAGCAAACGTTTTTCGCGCCGTCGGTTCCTCGGCGTCAGCGCCGGCGCCCTCGCAGCCGGCCCGTTGGGCCCGTTTGTGCGAGCGGCACGCGCGCAGGTGACGACATTCAAGGCCGGCGTTATCACCTCGCTGTCGGGCGAGAACATCCTCGGCGGCAACCTGACCAAACGCGGTTACGACCTATGGGCCGAGGCCATCAACGCCAAGGGTGGGGTTGAAGTCGCCGGCGAGCGCTTCAAGGTCGACATGTTCTACGGTGACGACCAAAGCAACCCCGCGACCGGCGCCGATGCCGCCGAGCGCCTGATCGTCCAGAACGAGGTCGACGTGTTATTCGGCCCCTACACCAGCGGCTCGACTATCGCCGTGCAGCCGATCTGCCAGAAGTACCAGGTGCCGATGATTTCCGGCTCCGCGGAATCGCCAAACGTCTGGAAGGCCAAGCCGGAATTCAACTTCGGCATCATCCCGGCCGTGGACACCACTGCGGGCAAATCGCTGGCCGTGCTGGCGAAACTGTCTAACCCCATGGCCAAGACGATTGCTGTGATCGGCGTCAACGAACCCTTCTCGAAGGAAACCGGCGAAGGTTTTCGCGACGGGGCCAAGGAGGCCGGATTGGAAGTCGTCGCCTACGAATTGGTGCCGGCCTCGGGCGACCTTACCCCCGTCATCTCCAAGATCGCAGCGCTTAATCCCGATATCGTCGCCGTCGGCGGCCATGAGGAGCCGCTGATCAATGTCGTCAAGACGTCCAAGTCGCTGAATTTCCGGCCCAAGGCGCTGATAATGCACTATGGCGTCACCGACCCGGCCTTCGCCCAGGCGCTCGCCACGGACGCCGACGGCACCTGCGGCGTCTCCGTGTGGCTGCCGTCAGTTCCATATAAGGACGACCTCTTCGGCACCGCAAAGGAGTTTGCCGAGATGGCGCAAAAGAAGTCCGGGCACGAGCCCGACTATACCGAAGCGGCCTGCGCGGCCAGCGGTCTCGTTTTCGGCGATGCCGTCAAGCGGCTTGGCAAGAAGCCGGGGCTCACGCCTGAAGACAGGGTGGCTCTTAAGGACGCGATAGCCGCGACCGACATCCAGACCTTCTACGGACCGATCAAGTTCGAGAAGGAAGGCATCCACTACCACGACAACGTCCAGCCGGTGCCGGTGCTGATCCAGATTCAGGGTGGCAAGACCGTAGCGGTGGGGCCGAAAGAGGCCGCGGCAGCGGACCTCACCTACCCGCTGCCAGCTTGGAAATAGCCGGTTCTGGGCAGGGTGCGGGCGGGCCTCGTCGCCATCACCCTTGCCCGGCGCAATGACGGTGGTTGCGCGTGCTCGGAAAATGACGGACCATGCTATCGTGTGTACGGCCGCTTTGCCGCGGCACTCCGCTCTTTCGTTGGCTGACGGACGGTTCCCGCGTTGGATCTATTCCTACAGACCTTGCTGAACGGCCTTCTGATCGGCGGCGTTATCGCCACTTTTACGATCGGTTTCCAGCTCGCTTTCGGCGTGCTGCACGTCATCGATTTCGCGGTGGGCGGCTGGGTCGTGCTGGGCGGCTATCTCGGCTACTACATGGGTGCCGGACTGGGTGTCGACGGATTCCTGGCGATCCCGGTGGCCTTCGTGCTGTTCGGCGCCATCGGCTATCTGATCGGGCCGATCCTTTACAATGTCCGCAACAGCCGCACGGCGCGGCCGGAATTGATGGCGCTTGCGTTGACCTTCGGCCTGTTCACGCTGCTGCGCGGCGGCATGCTGACCGCGTGGGGCTTCAATACCCACAGCGTGCCGACCGTGTTGAGCGGCGAGAGCCTCGCCGTCGGGCCCGTGACGGTGCCACTGATCCGCGTGGCCGCGGCGATCTTCGCGATCGCCATCGCCGGCGGACTGTTCCTGTTCCTCTACCGCACCCGCTATGGGTTGGCGATCAGAGCGACGGCTGAAAACCGGCAGAACGCCGCACTGATGGGCGTCAACATCCGCCGCCTCAGCGCCACTGTTTACGGGCTCTACGCAGGCATCACTGCCATGGCCGGCGTACTCATGGGTGCAATCTTTTCAGTGAACCCGGAAGTCGGCCTGCGCTATACTCTGTTCGCATTTTTCGTGGCTGTGCTTGCCGGCTTGGGCTCCGTCGGCGGTGCCCTTGTCGCCGCGCTGCTGCTCGGCGTCATCGAAGCCTTCGTCGCGACCTATGTCGGGTCGAGCTATTCGCTGCTGGCGATCTTCGGCACCCTATTTCTCGTCCTTCTCGTGTCTCCGCGCGGGATCCTGCGGCACGGCTTGTGAGGCGGGACATGAAGCCACGCTGGGCCGGCCTCCTCCTGCTGATCGCCGTAATCGTTGTGCTGGCGCTGCTGCCGATGCTGGTCAACAACTACTGGCTGCGCATTGCCACTGGCGCGCTGATGTGGGCGGGGCTGGCCTGCTCCTGGAACATGCTCGGCGGCTATGCCGGCTACATCAATTTCGGCCATTCGGCCTTCTTCGGGCTCGGCGCCTATGTTACGGCGCTGCTGATGGGCGACAGGCTCGCCTGGCCCTTCTTCGCCACCCTCCCGGCCGGTATCGTGGTGACGGCGCTGTTTGCCATCATCATCGGCGCGCCGACGCTGCGCCTGCGCGGCGCCTATTTCGCCATAGCCACCTGGGCCTTCGCCGAGGTGCTCATACAGTTCGCCTCGGTGATGGACTTCACCGGCGGCATTGGCGGCATTGGGCTGCCGCCCTTTCTTGATGAGCGCTTCTTCTACTTCGCCATGTTCGGCGCGGCTGCGCTCACCTATCTCATTACGTGGGCGCTGTTCGAGCGCTCGCGTTTCGGGCTGAAGGTCAAGGCGCTGCGCGATCATGAGCCGGCGGCCGAGGCTATCGGTATCAACACTTCGCTGGTCAAGCTGCAGACCTTCGTGCTCAGTGCCGTCACCGCCTCGGTATTCGGCGCGATCTTCGCCTACTGGGTCACGTTCATCAATCCGAAAAGCGTCTTCGGCGGCGACATCACCGATCAGATGGTGGTGATGGTGCTGCTGGGCGGGCTGGGCAGCCTGTGGGGGCCGGCATTGGGCGGTGTGGCGCTCTTTGTCGTAAACCGCATCATCTGGATGTACTGGGGTGACACCGCCTTCTATATCGCCATATTGGGCGCGGCCATCGTGCTGGTGGTGCTGTTCCTGCCGAACGGCATCGCCGGCATGTTTTCGAGGCGCGTGGCCAAGTCTGGTGCCGTGCTGGACAAGGCGGTCGGCAATCTTGTCGACGGCGGCCCGGGACGGTCCAGTTGAGCGCCGCCGAGGGCAAAACGGCTGGCACCGGCGAACCTATTCTCGTCGTGCGCGAACTCCACTGCCATTTCGGCGGCATCAAGGCCGTCAACGGTGTCTCCCTGGACGTCGGTCGGCGCGAGATCGCCGGCCTGATCGGGCCTAACGGGTCCGGCAAGTCGACGCTGTTCAATCTAATATCGGGCACGGTGACGCCGGATCGTGGCCAGATCCGCTTCGACGGTCACGAAATCGGCGGCCGAAAGGCTCACGCGATCGCGCGGCTGGGGCTGGCTCGCACCTTCCAGATTCCGGCCATGTTCGACAATATGAGCGTCACCGAAAACCTGCTGGCGGCTGCGGCCGAGGGCCACTGGCAGGGCGCGCGCGAACGGGCGGCCGATACGCTGGCGCTGCTCAAGCTGGAGCATGTCGCAGACAACCGCGCATCCGATCTTTCGGGCGGCCAGCAGAAACTGCTGGAGTTCGGGCGCGTTGTGATGCGCCAGGCCTCGCTCATTCTGCTCGACGAGGTGACAGCGGGCGTGCATCCCACCATCCGCAGGATCATCGTGGATGCCATCGCGCGGCTGCGCGAGCGCGGCACCACCGTCCTGGTCATCGAGCACGACATGGAAATGGTGCGAAACGTGTGCGACCGCATCATCGTCATGGATGCAGGCCGTGTCGTGGCCACGGGGCCTTTCAACGACATCGTTCGCAATTCGGAGGTTATGCAGACCTATCTGGGGCGGCCGCAATGAGCACCACGCTCATCGCCGACAACATCGTTACCGGCTACGGCAGGCAGGAGATCGTCCATGGCGTCTCGCTGAGCGCGGAAGCTGGCAAGATTACCTGCATCTTCGGGCCGAACGGCAGTGGCAAGTCGACCCTGCTCAAGGCCATTGTCGGCGCGCTGCCGGTGTGGAGCGGCACGGCGAGCCTGGGCGAATCAACACTTTCCAACCTTGCCGTCCATGAAGTGGTGCGCCAAGGGCTGGTGTTGATGCCGCAGGGCGGCGGTGTGTTTCCGCGCCTGACAGTGATGGAGAATTTGCGCATGGGTGGCTACGCCATCGCGGACCGGCGGATAGTCGAGCAGCGCATCGAGGCGCTGATCGAGCAATATCCCTCTTTGGCACGGCGGCGCCGTACCGCGGCCGGTTCGCTTTCGGGCGGCGAGCAGGCAATGCTTGCGCTGGCGCGGGCGCTGGTTTCGGAACCGCGCTTCATTCTGCTGGACGAGCCTTCCGCCGGATTGTCGCCGGCCATGGTCATCGAGACGCTCGAACGCATTACCAGCCTCACCGCGCACGGCATCGGCATTGTGATGGTGGAGCAGAACATCCGCGAGGCGATGCCGATTGCGGACAAGCTTTACATCCTGGCGGCCGGCGAAAAGCGCTTCGAGGGGACGCGTCGGGACGTGCGCGACGACCGGCACATCATGGAAATCTATATGGGAGGAGCGTGAGAGAAGCGGTCGACACCCTCAAGCCTGCTGCTCAGAACCTGAACACTCGCCTATGGCCGAGCCCCGCCCTGAGCAGCGCCTCGCTGCCGAGCCACATCTGCGTCTCGGTATTGGTTCGGTCATAGCCCGGCGCGATCCGATCCAGGCTTGCCGTGTTTCAATCGGCACGCGGTCGTCTTCCGACTTCGCTTCGACAGCAGTGTGTTTCCGCTCCGCAGCTTCTTGCAGTTCCGTCGTGCCTAAATCGTTCGTGGACGTGGTTTTCTCCGGTTTCTGCTTATTGAGGGCGCAGCAAACCGTACCGCCAGAAGCCAGGGGCCGCATCGGGGAAACTCCCCAATCTCACGTCGGAACTATGGGGAATTTCACCCACGGCCGCGTTGCATCCAGACAAGCTTGTGCTCGTAGGTCCAAGCGGCTGCGGCGGTGCGCGAGGAGACGTCTAGTTTGTTAAAGATTTGCTGACGTGCCGGTCGATGGTCTTTCCGCTGAGGCAGAGCTCATGAGCGATCACCTTATTCGACCTGCCGGTCGCCACCAGCCGCAGCACGTGCAGCTCGCGTGGCGTCAGCCCGAAACCAATCTCCGGTGATGCAACTGATGTCTGAGGATCGATCCTCGGGATATCGGATGCGGCACCCAACGCTTCGAACGCCTCCCGAAGCGGAGCGCATGCGCCGCGGCTGTGATCGGCGAGTGCCCATGGGAATCTCGCCACACTTGTCACTCCAGTGTCGATGTCCGATCCTATTCTATCGCACGAGCAGCCAACTGGTTTACAATTGCTCCAACTGTCGCAACTATGGAGGAAGCCGATGCAAGAGGCCCTCGTCGTCCGCCGCGAGACGCACATCCCGGCGCCCCCCGCTGCGCTGTTTGCCCTCCTGACCGATCCGGGGAAGATCCTGCGCTGGATGGGAACGGAGGCGCAGCTCGAGCCGCAGCCCGGCGGGCTCTATCTCGTCAATGTTACCGGGGCTCGCGTCGCTCGCGGCTCCTTCCGGGAGGTGGTGCCAGTGCACCGTCTGGCATACAGCTTCGGCTGGGAAGAGAGCGATGAGGTGCCGCCGGGATCGAGCCTGGTCGAGATCGATCTGATCGAGCAGCCGGACGGAACGCTGCTGTGCCTGACCCACACCGGCCTGCCCAATGCCGAGCAATGCGCCGGCCATGCGGAGGGCTGGGCTCATTACCTCGGCAGGCTGGGCGAGGTTGCAGCCGGGCGTGATCCCGGCCCGGATCCCAAATACGGCCACACGGGCAGGGGGTGACGGCCTTCCGCGCGCGATATCGCCGCCCGTGAGCCCGTTGCAATTTGACGGCGGACGCCGGCTCGCAGGGCGGGTCGAACCCGGCGCCATCGAGGATCGGACCGTACCAGCGCCGGGGGGCGGGGGGAGGATAGATCGGCGGGCCGGCTGCGCATCGTCACGGCGCGGATGACAGGCCGGGCGCGGTGGCCGCATAATCGCGCCATGGATCTGCCCGCGCCTCTCGCCTGGCTGGTGGACGAGGCCGGCGCCTCGGCCGCCCCCGACCGGTTTCTGGCCGAGCTCGGCGGCCGACTTCTGGCTGACGGCCTGCCGCTGGCCGGCGGCGCGCTGACGCTCGCGGTGCCGCATCCCATCATCACCCGCCGCACCTGGCTTTGGCGGGCGGAGACCGGGGCGGTGATCGAGGCGCTGAGCTTCGCCGGCGGTCCGCTCGGCCAGGCCGGGCGCGACTGGCTGGCGAGGCTCGGCCCGGTGCAGGAGGGCCCGGTTGGCCGGGCGCCGGATAGTCCGGTGCTGGGCTGGGCCGGAACCCGGCCGTTCGGCCCCGCCGAGTCTGCCCGGCTGCGCCAGGCCGCGCGCTTCGCCGCGGCGCCCCTTGCCGCACTTGCGGCGCGGGCGGCGCTGACAGCGCTGCTCGAGGCTTATCTCGGCCGGCGCAGTGCCGCCCGGGTGCAGGGCGGTGCCCTGCGCCGCGGCACCGGAGAAACCATTCACGCCGCGCTGCTCTATGCCGACCTGCGCGGCTTCACCGCCCTGTCCGAGGCAACCGAGCCCGCGGCGGTGATCGCCGTGCTCGACGCCTGGTTCGACCGCGTCGCCGGTGCGGTGCACGCCTTCGGGGGCGAAGTGCTGAAATTCATCGGCGACGGCATGCTGGCGATTTTCCCAGTCACCGCTGCGCCGGCCGAGGCCTGCGAGGCGGCGCTGCGCGCCGTCGTCGCCGCCCGCGCCGGCATGGCCCATCTCGATGCGGGGCGGCAGGCGCAGGGCCTGCCGCGGCTGCCGTTCGGCGCGGCGCTGCATCTCGGCGAGATGCTGTGGGGCAATATCGGCGCGGTCGACCGGCTGGATTTCACCGCCATCGGCCCCGCGGTCAACCTGGTCAGCCGGCTGGAGGGGCTCTGCCGACCGCTCGGCCGCTCGGTGCTGATCTCGGGCGCGGTCGCCGCCGAGACCACCACACCGCTGGTGCCGCTGGGCGAACACGTGCTGCGCGGCATCGCGGCGCCCTGCACCGTCTTCACCCTGCCGGATGCGTAATCGCGGTCCTGCGGGGCGGCAGCGTCAACCGCAGATTTCGTTAGCTTGATTTTGGCCATCTAATCGTCTCCGAACGTCAAAAACTAGGAGCAGAATAGGGGCACTCAGACCCACTGCTCCGGGCTACTGCCGCGTGCGTGCTAGGAGAAAAGGTCGAAGGCTCAAGAACGCAAGCTAAGTCATTGCATCGCAGTGGCTTTTCGCATTTTTACTTGCAAATGGCGGACATGAACTTAGACGAAATTGGCGGGCTCTCAGTCGGCTTCCGCCCCCTTCGGCGTCTTCATCCGGTACGGTTTCATCAAAGATGACCGACCAGACAACATCCATCAGCCTGCAGCGCCTCGACGCCATGATCGTCGCTTGGGGGGAAGGCCGGACTGGCGCCCTGAGCATTTGTGGCGCAACTGCGACCCATGGCATGTGCATGGAATGGCGCGAAGACACCGTCCTCGGGCAAGGTGCGGCAATGCTATCAAGTCACGATGATAGTCATCAATTCGCCCTTCTGCCGTGCAGACTTTGGTCTTCCGCTTGATTGGCGCGAACGCGACTTCCTATTCCAAGCACGCTCGAATGCTTAGGCTCAGGTTTAAGGTGGCGGCGCATTGCGGTCTGGGCAATCAAGGGTTGAGCCTTCCTCACATGGAGAAGGCTGATCGCCAACGCCGCCATAACGTTCAACGAGTTTTGCGAATCCGTAGGCGAAGGCGGAAAGAAGCGCCAGGATAACCACTATTCGGATGGCCATAGGGGATCGTAACAGGATCCCACATTGGATGTCGCAATTCCTCCGCTGCCGGTAGTGCGTCAGTTTGAAATTTGACCTTTGCCGTGTCGCATCCGGTCCCGGCTCCTATATGCTTAGCGGAGGTACGCAGGAGACGTGGGTCATGAGCGTGACGTCTGGTAAGCCCGAGCATGTCGCTACCGCTTTTGCGAACGCTTGGAACCGGCATGACATGGATGAGTTTGCGTCTCTGTTCGTTTCCGATGCTAATTTCGTTAACGTGGTAGGTGTTTGGTGGAAGAACCGATCCGAGATCGAAGCGGCGCACCGAGCCACCCATGATGCCATGTTTCGGGATAGCCGATTAGAAGGCGATATCTCGTCGGTTGTGGAATTGGCTCCGGGGCTTGCTGCTGTTCATTACACTTGGACCCTTACGGGAGCATTTGCTCCTGACGGGTCCCCGGCCGGGGTTAGGAAAGGCATATTGCTTCTGATTGCCCAAGAAGGGCAGTCGGGATGGCGAATCAAGGTGGCTCAGAACACGGATATTGTTCCAGGCGCAATCGCCCCAGCCGGCTCAAAAGGCTAGCTCGCGCCAACCGGAGGCGGAACAGGGCGTCCACCAGCGAGTCTGACCACCAATACGTATGCGTGTCGGAATGCCGAATTCGACTGCTTTGATCCTCATCACCGAGGCCGTCAGCGCCACGCGTGCCGAATTCCTGGACTTCGCCAAGGCCCATGGCGCGATGGACCTGAGGGTACCGGCCGAGGTGCGCGTCGTTGCGAAAGTGCCTGTCCTCAGCTCCGGCAAGCTCGATTACTCCGCCGTGACCAAAATGGTGAGCGGCGAAGACATGAAAAGAAAGCGGTTTGCCGCCTCACACCTTGGCGGGATAATTCCGGGATTATGTAGATGCCACCCCCGCCGGCCGCGCCCGGCGGCAGCTTTGCGGCCAGCAATGGAAGATCGTTGACCTTCGAAATGCGCTACTACCGGTCGTTGACATTAGGCTCGAATGTCAAGCAATAATATCCGCAGCGGACCACGCGGGATCGCACGTCCAAGAACACGTAGACCGTAGCGTGGCATTGTCGCGAGTGCATTCGAGCGCGAGTGTTCAAGCGCGTTCAGAAAACGAAGCACCTTCATGGATGCCGACGGACCGATTGTCACTCCTCTCACTCGCCTGCTCGGTATTCGCCATCCAATCGTGTCGGCCCCGATGGGGCGTGCATCACTGCCGGAACTTGCCGCAGCAGTGACCAACGCCGGGGGCCTCGGCGGGCTTGGGTTCAGTTGGGACAGCCCGCAGCGCATCGAAGAGCTAGTTGGTGCCGTGCGGCGGCTTACTGATGACGGTCCCTTCCTCGCCAACTTCGTCCTTGAATGGGATCAGCACCAGAGGATGGAAACTGCGCTATCGGCCGGCGCTCGGATCGTCTCTTTCTTCTGGGGTGACATCGCGCCCTACATGGATCGTGCAAAAGCCGCGGGTGCGCTGGTCGTTCACACCGTCGGAACTCCGGAAGAGGCGCGTAGATCAATTGATCTCGGTGTGGATATTCTGGTCGCGCAGGGCAATGAAGCCGGTGGTCACGTCTGGAGCCAGCTATCAACCATGGTGCTCGTGCCGCTTGTGGCCGATGTGGCCGGGAAGGTGCCCGTTCTCGCGGCTGGTGGAATTGCCGATGGGCGAGGCCTTGCTGCGGCTCTCATGCTGGGCGCATCAGGTGTATGGCTCGGCACACGGTTTCTTGCTTCGACTGAAGCGGCTTGTCACGCCGATTACAAGCGGCGTCTCATCGAAGCTGCCGCGAGTGACACGATCGAGACCACTCTTTTTGACGGAGGCTGGCCGGATGCACCGAGCCGCGTGCTGCGGAACCGCACGGTCGAGGCATGGGAAGCGGTGGGGCACCCCGAGTCCGGTTCGAGACCTGGGGAAGGCGAGGAGATTGGCCGCACTCCCGATGGCAACCCAGTGCGGCGCTACTCGTTCGCCAGCCTTCTCAGTGGAGGTCAGGGGGAAATCGACGACTTCGCCATTTACGCGGGCGAGTCCGTCGGATTGGTGCATGAGATTCTACCAGCGTCTGACATTGTCAGAGCCTTGATCGAGGATGCAGCACAGATCATGGCGCAGCGAGCCGGGCATTGCAGCGACTGCTCGACAAAGGGCTGAGAGGACGGCGTGGGTGTAATTCTGAGGGGAGATTGAAGCAGTCGTGGCATACGAAGCTACGATCTTGTGGCGTCTGCTACATTATTCCAGATAGTTCCACGCATGAAAACCCGAGCGGCTTGACATCGCCGACTGAGGAAGTCGGCCCGTTTGCCCAATCACATGCAACTAAGGTCGTCTTGGCTCAAAGGTAGCCTTTGGCCGAGGTCGGTTCTGAATTGAAGCCGGCCTACATCTATCAAGAAGTGAACGGCAGTTTTGCGCTTCAATATCGGCCGCAGAGGCGAATTTTGCTTTCGCCCAAAGCATCGCAGCTGACCATGCTGAAGGTCGCGCTCGCACCACCTGCCGACCTCGGCACCTCTAAGCGCAAACGTCTGGTGTGATGCACCGATGCGCGCCCGTAGGGCATCTCGCTGTTACATCGCCGTGACAAAAGCACCGCCACAGTGGCGTCAACCGGTTACACAGGGCAGGAAATATCTCCGGCCTTCTGGGAGTGACGTGTCAGCGTCTCCAGAGGCTGCGTGGGCGCGGCGACTGGAACGCTCCACGCCTCGCAAGTGGGATAGCGAAATCTCGTGAAGGCAAGGTCAAGCTGCGTTCTCCGTTCTGTATCGGCAACGGCCGGCGACTGGGAAAGATAGATACGATGCACGTGGGGCGTCAGGAAGTTGGCAGGACACAGACGCGGGGCGGCCCCCGTGCAGGCGCTTGGCTGAGCGGTGCAATGACCACGCAGCGCCACCTCGCAGCGATCATGGCTTGCGACGTGGTCGGCTATTCGCGCCTGACGGAGCGCGACGAGCGCGGCACGCTCGAGCGGCTGAAGATCTACCGCAAGGACCTCCTCGAACCGCTGGTCTCCGTGCACCAGGGTCGGATCGTCAAGCTCACCGGCGACGGCATGCTGTGCGAGTTCGCGAGCGTCGTTAACGCGGTGACTTCGGCGATGGCGATCCAGCAGGCCCTGGCAGAACACGAGGCGGAGATGCCCGAGGAAGAGCGGATTCGCCTCCGCATCGGCGTCAATCTCGGCGACGTGGTCTGCGAGGAGGACGGCGACCTCTACGGCGACGGGGTCAACATCGCCGCCCGCCTCGAAAGCATCGCCGATCCCGGCACCGTGGTCGTCTCGGGCACCGCCTACGAGCACCTTCAGGGCAAGCTCGATTGCGGCTTCACGCCGCTCGGCAACCTGCGCCTCAAGAACATCGAGCGGCCCGTGCGCGCCTACCGCGTCGAGACCGACGCCAGCGCCTCGGTGGCTGCATCGCCTCCCTTGCCCGAGAAACCCTCGATCGCGGTTCTGCCTTTCACCAATATGAGCGGCGACCCCGACCAGGAATACTTCGCCGACGGGCTGGTGGAGGACATCATCACGGGATTGAGCCGGGTGAACTCGTTCTTCGTGATCGCCCGCAACTCGTCCTTCACCTACAAGGGCCGGGCGGTGGACCTGCGCCAGGTCGGGCGCGAGCTGGGAGTCCGCTACGTGCTAGAAGGCAGCATCCGCAGAGCAGGATCGCGGGTGCGCATCAGTGGGCAGTTGGTGGACGCGATCAGCGGACACCATGTCTGGACCAACCGCTTCGAGGGCGACGTGAGCGACATCTTCGACCTGCAGGACAAGGTGACCGAGAGCGTCGTCGGCGCGGTCGAACCGAGCATCCGGCTGCAGGAGATCAAGCAGGCGCGCATGAAGCCGACCGAGTACATCAGCGCCTACGACCTCTACCTTCGCGCGCTGCCGCGCTTCTATAGCATGACGCGCGAAGGCTTTGCCGACGTGCGCCGGCTCACCAACGAGGCGCTCAGCATCGACCCTGGCTTCACCTTGGCGAAGGCACTCGGCGCCTATATCCGTAGCCTATCCGTGAGCCAGTGCTGGCACCAGCCTGACGATATCCGAGTCGCCGCGCGCATGGCGCGAGAGGTACTGGCAGAAGCGCGCGACGACCCCACGACCCTACGCTTCGCCGCGCAGGTGATTGCCTACAGCGCGAAGGACTACGAGATGGCGCTGCGCACGATCGAGCGATCCCTGCTGCTCAACCCCAATTCGGCGCAGGGCCATACGGGCAGCGGCTGGGTGAACGCACATTCCAGCCGCCCGCTAGTCGCCATCGAGCACTTTCACAGGGCAATGCGGCTGAGCCCGGTCGACCCCGAAAAGGGCATCGCGCTCTCCGGCATCGGAATGAGCTACCTGATGCTCGAGCGCTACGAGGAAGCGTTGGCATGGGGAGAACGCGCGCTGCACGAGATGCCGAACTACGGCTCCTCGCACCGGGTGGTGATCATGGCGCTGGTCAAACTCAACCGGCTGGACGAAGCGCAGGCGGCGGCGCGGCGGCTTATGAAGGCGTTCCCGACCTACACGCTCACCCTGCAGAGACAGATCAACCCGTGGCTGGACGAGGTGTTCGCCGAGCGTTACGTCGAGGCGCTGGGCATCTCCGGCGTGCCGGAGTGATCGTCGCGGTTGCAAAGATGCCCGGCGAGGCGACGTCCCCTTGACCCGCGTCGCTTCTGGAAGGCCAGTTCTCTGGCGGCTTGTCTTAGGACTGAGCGCGTAGAGCAGCCGTGAACAGCCGGCGAGCTCTCTGTTGAATTCGCGTCGAACTTTCGGTTTCGATCCGCTTCTTATAAGGCAACAGGCAACCTCCGGCCGGTTCAGATCCTGCTTGGGCACACCGAGATCGAGAATACGGTTCGCCATCCGGATGTCGAGGTCGGGGACGCGCTCACACTCGCCGAGGGAACCGAGATCTGATCACGATGGCCTCTCGACTTCGCCGAGAGGCCATCATGTTCTGAAAAGCCACCGCTCAGTTACGGGGCTGGATTTCAGCAGTGCGCCGCATCACAGCCGTTCGGCAGGGGAGATGGTCATCCCGAAAGCCGCCGGTCCACTGTCGCCCATCAAAAGCGGAACCATGCGGCGTTGAGGCGCTAGGCGAGTTTGCGCCTCGTCTCGGCCGTTGCGACGAGTTCTGCCACTTCCTGAAAGCGCACGCTAACGGCGATCACAAGCCAGATCCGGCCGAGCACCCAGAAGGAAAGCGCCGACCGGAGCAGCAGCCAGAGATGCGGTGTTGGCATTTTCAGGC
Source organism: Mesorhizobium sp. M0306 (assembly GCF_040321655.1). Classification (NCBI taxonomy): domain Bacteria; kingdom Pseudomonadati; phylum Pseudomonadota; class Alphaproteobacteria; order Hyphomicrobiales; family Phyllobacteriaceae; genus Mesorhizobium; species Mesorhizobium sp. M0306. The sequence continues at coordinate 22,535 of NZ_JAMYRY010000013.1, forward strand.
CCCTGAATTCGGCCCGGCTAAGTTTGATGGAAAAGTTCGAACAGGCGCCAGGCATTGATCGGTAGCAGCATCAGTTCCAACAGGCTCAGGGATAAGCTGCCGATGGGGGCGCCATAGGCAAAGCACAAACAGCTCAGCACCGCCGTGATGTGCAGCCTCGGCATGGCTTTCATTGAGTAGGTGAGAACGGTGAAGAACCTCCGAGGAAGTCGATCGTCTCGAGCCGACAAGGCGAAGGTGCCGCGATACGTGAGTCTGGTCGGCATCGATCCACGGAATGAATGCTTGACCTCAAGTTAACTTGAGCTTGTACGATTCGGCTATACGGATTGAAGGAGCATCGGCAATGCTGACCAACATTGATGTTCAGGGACTTCGTGTAGCAGTCACGGGCGGCACGTCCGGCCTAGGACTGGCGCTTGTCCGGCAACTTGCCAGAGAGGGTGCGTTCGTCGCCTTCGTTGCACGCACTGCCGCGAGCGTCGAACGCGTCGCTGACGAGACGGGCGCACATGGCATTGTCGGCGACGTCGGCAAAAAGGACGACATCTACCCGATCGCGTTGCAGGTCACCGCGAGCCTAGGCGGGCTCGACGTTCTGATCAACAATGCGTCGAGCCTCGGGCCCGTCCCACTGGCGCTCCTTGCCGATACCGAGTGCGAGGAGCTGGAAAATGCGCTCGCGGTCAACCTCGTCGGCGCGTTCCGGCTGACGAAAGCACTGTTCGGTGCACTTGCCACGTCCGCGCGCGAGGGCCGTGGCGCGCTGGTGATCAACATCTCCAGCGACGCGGCGGTGAACGCCTATCCCGGCTGGGGTGTGTATGGCGCGAGCAAGGCCGCTCTGGCTCACCTGACGGCGATTTGGGACGAGGAGGCGAAGGCCGACGGCATCCGGCTCCTCGCGCTCGACCCCGGCGATATGGACACCCCGCTGCACGCGCTGGCGCTTCCTGACGCCGATCCGTCGACATTGAAGCGTCCCGACCTGGCTGCTGCCGAGATCATCGAAAAGATGCTCGATACGTTGCCGGCCGGCGCAACACTTCTCGCCGAGACACGCGGATGATTGCCGCCGACCGTCCGGTTCGGCGTGCCGCCAGGCTGCTCGTCGTCGAGGCGGACGGCGCGACGCGCGACCTGCCGCGCAGTGAACTCGCGACACTGTTCGATACCGGCGATCTGGTCGTAGCCAATGACGCCGCGACCTTGCCTGCCAGCTTCCACGGCACGCATATTCCCAGCGGCGAGGCGATCGAGATCCGCCTGGCAGGCTGGCTGTCACTTCCCGATCCAACCCGCTTCGTAGCAATTGCCTTCGGCGCAGGCGATCACCGCACGCGCACCGAAAATCGGATGCCTCCGCCTCCGCTGTCACCAGGCGATCGCCTCCGGCTCGGCCGGCTTGAAGCCGTCATAGAGCGCCTTTTCGACCATCCTCGCCTTCTCGAGTTGCGCTTCCCAGGCAACCGCGCAGCGGTGCTTGCAGGACTGGCGCAGCACGGCCGGCCGATTCAGTATGCGCATGTTCGCGAACCGTTGGCACTTTGGAATGTTTGGACGAAGATTGCCGCTGGGCCGGTGGCGTTCGAGGCGCCATCGGCAGGCTTCGCACTCGACTGGCGCACACTCCAGGCCTGGCGTCGGCGAGACGTCGGCTTCGCAACACTCACGCATGCCGCGGGTGTGTCTTCCACCGGGGACCCCGCGCTCGACTTGCGCCTGCCTTTCGACGAGCCGTACCGCATCCCCGGGCGGACGGCGGCGCAGGTCGCGCGGGCGAAGCTCCGCGGAAGCCGCATCATCGCAATCGGCACGAGCGTGGTGCGCGCGCTTGAGGCAGCTGCCAACCCCGACGGCAATGTGCGTGCCGGAAATGGCATTGCGACGGGGCGCATCGCGCTGGGCACGCCACTTCGCGCGGTCGATGCGATTCTAACAGGCGTCCACCAGTCTGGCGAAAGCCATTTCGAGCTCCTGCGCGCCTTTGCCGACGATGCTCTGCTCGCCAAGGCCTCCGCAGCCTTCGCCGAGCACCGATACCGCACGCATGAATTCGGCGATTCCATGCTGCTCAATCGCCAACGGTTGGATCGATCGCGCGAACAGAAACGACCGAAGCGCGCAAAAGGAAGCCTCAACTCTAGGCGATCCGATGATCTTGGTTTTCCAGCCTTTCGAAAATGACATTTTGATTAAGTAATTCATCTAAAACAACTATTTTTGACACCAGTAACTTCGACTCTAGGGGTCCGGAGTTCGAATTTCGTCGCCGGGAGTCACGCGCGAGCTGCGGCTGAGACGCGGATAGGCCCGCGCCCTGCGCCGCCCAGCGGTGATCGCCACCACTGCCTATTCGCCGCGCGGGGCTGAGCCGGGACCGACGATGGCGGTATTCAAATTGACGCTAATACAATATTGCCTACGCTCCAACGTTGGGCGAAAGTGTGCGCCGAGAGGCAGGAGGCCATAGTTGGCTTTAGCTTAGACCTTGCCCCAATCACGAGAGAATACCTTGCAGCTCGTGAACCGGCTCAAGGCAGCAGCTTGTGCTTCAGCCTAGGCTGAAGATGCCAGGTGGATCGTCTCTTCCACTGTAACGTTGCGTGGTTGGGAAGCAATTCGGCAAGCCTTTTCACAGAACGAAGACAGAGATCTCGCTTGCGCAATACAGGAACTCAGCTACTACCCTGATGTTTGGGCAGGATGCCTTCGATGCGCCATGACGACCAGGAAACTGGGAGGCGACGCGTGAAGTCTTGGTAAGGGCAGCTGGCACGTAGTGGTGGTGTCGACGATCGGCTGAACGCCCGGGCTCCAGACAGTGTCGAGGAGACAGCGGATGAGGCAACTCGAATTTTTCTATTTCCTTGGGAGTGGTTATGCATACCTCTCCGTCATGCGTATCGGCCCTTTGGCGAGGGACGCTGGCACGCGATGAACGGGAATGTTTGATATGACAACGTTGACAGTGACGACAAGGGGACAGGTAACGTTCCGCAAGGACGTGCTGCAACATCTGGGCATCAAGCCGGGCGAGAAGATCGAGCTTGATCTGCTGCCCGACGGTCGGGCGGAATTGAAGGCGGCACGCGCGAAGGGGTCGTTCCGGGACCTCCACGGCTTCCTCAGAGGCAAGACGAACGGCCGGGCGCTCAGCATCGAGGAGATCAACGAGGCGATAGCGGAAGCGGGCGCCGCGGCCGGGTCCGGCAAGGAATGAGGGTTACGGCCGACACGAATGTGCTTCTGCGCGCCTATGTCGCCGATGATGAGGGGCAGGCGGCCATTGCGGTCGACCTGCTGGCCAAAGCCGACATCGTGGCCGTGAGCTTGCAGGCCTTGTGCGAGTTCGCCTGGGTTCTGGCCCGGCAATACCAGACAGAGCGCGATAATATTGCCGCGGCGATCCGGGCGTTGCTGAACACCGCGAATGTTGTAGTCAACCGGCCCGCAGTTGAGGCAGGGCTGTCAGTCCTCAATGCCGGCGGCGATTTCGCGGACGGCGTGATCGCTTTTGAAGGCGGCTGGCTTGGCGGGGAGACTTTCGTCTCGTTTAATCGGAAGGCCGTCAAACTGCTTTCGGCGCAGGGACAATCCGTACAGCTTCTTTTCTAACGTTTCCGCGGTGGTCTTTCGCCCTGTGCTGTCCGTCTTTAGAGGCTGCTGCGAGCAATCAGATTCAGTCTGCGGTTCGGATGTCAGATCAAGAATGGCGCGGTGAGAGCCGATAATCGCCGATAGATGGGTTCTGGAAATCCTTGGAAATTCTCCAACTACGAGGCCGACTTGGTCGCGCAGATCGCGTAGCGATGCTGCGTCGAGCGTTCCAGCGCCCTGAGGAAGTTCATGTGCCGTGCCTGCGCGCGATGAATCGCGCCGAGCCGGGTGTCGACCACCGGTATCTCGAAGCCAGCCTCCACGAGAAGCGCGCAAACCTCGTCCGCTTTGGCGCCGTGCGAAAAGTGCAGCCGCGACAGGATGCTGCGATGGCGGTCCGCCATCGCCTGATCCAGTCCGTGGACCGGCTCGCCTGTCCGGCCAATGGCCCTTTCCAGGACTTGTCGCAGAGAGGTTACCCAGGTCTTACTGACGAAATCACCATCAATGATCAGCAGCCGTCCGCCAGGCTTGAGCAGCGAGAACCATTCGGCGAACGCCGCTCGCGGATCCACCAACGTCCAGACGAGATGACGGGTGACGAGGACGTCGTAACTTTTTCCTTTTTCAAGGGTGCGCTCGGCGTCGCCGATCAGAAACCGCATGCCGCTTTCCCTCTGCGTCGCCTTTGCACGCGCGCGGGCAAGCATGGCCTCTGACCAATCGAGCCCGGTCACGGCATAACCCAGGTCGTGCATGAGATGGGATAGAACCCCGGTGCCGCAAGCGAGATCGAGCGCGCGACGCCCATCCCCAGGCCCCAAGTGCTTGAGTATCAGCCTGTGCCAGGCCAGGCGTTCCCGCTGTGAGAAGATTTCATGCCCCACCGAAAGGTCGAATGTTCCGGCGCGCGTCGACCAATAGTCGCGTATCTCGTCCCGCAGCGAATAATTGGGCTCCCCCGCCATTCCAGACCCCTTGTCGTCGCACCAGTCTGGAATGGCTCTAAAAGATATTTCTTGAGAATTGAAGTCATCTTTTATAAGCCACCTCTGGCTAATCCACTTCAAGAGAGGGCGCGATGAGTTTCGGAAAGATCCCAGCAGGGACGATGGCGGCCGCTATAGTCGCCCTGTCGATGACCCTGGCCGCCAGGGCCGAAATGGTTGCAGTGACTGACATCACGGGCCGCCAGGTCGAGGTGAACGTCCCGGTCGAGAAGGTAATCCTGGGTGAGGGCCGGCAGGTCTATCTCGTCGCGGCGCTCGACACCGAGGATCCGTTCAAGCGCATCGCTGGCTGGCGCGAGGATTTCAGCCAAGCGGATCCGGACAATTACGCCGCCTATCTGGAAAAATTCCCCAGGATGGCGGAGATCCCGACTTTTGGCGGCTTCAAGGACGGTACTTTCGACGTCGAGCAGGCCGTCTCGCTCAAGCCCGACGTCATCCTGATGAATATCGAGTCGAAGCAGGCTACGGAAGACGGCAAGTATATCGAGAAGCTCGCCGCCGCCGGCATTCCGTTGGTCTATGTCGATTTCCGCGAGCGCCCCTTCACCAACACCGAACCCAGCATGCGCCTGTTTGGCAAGTTGTTCGGCAAGGAGGAGCGCGCCGAGGAATTCATCACCTGGCGCGCCGCCGAGATCGCGCGCGTTACCGATGTCATCGAGAAGGCCAAGCCGCAAAGGCCCAAGGTCCTCATCGAACGCGCCGGCGGCTATTCCGACGACTGCTGCATGAGCTTCGGCGACGACAATTTCGGCAAATTCGTCGAGATGGCAGGCGGCGACAACATCGCCAAGGACATCATCCCCGGCACGTTCGGCACGCTCAATCCCGAACAGATCATCGCATCCGACCCGGATCAGATCATCGTCACCGGCGGATGGTGGGAAGCCTATGTGCCGGGCGGTGCCTGGGTCGGCGTCGGGCCCGGCCGTGATCAGGCAGAGGCGCTGCGCAAGCTGAAGGCGCTGACCGAGCGGCCGGCGCTGACCGGCGTGAAGGCCGTCGAGGATGGCGCGGTGCATGCCATCTGGCATCAGTTCTACAACAGCCCTTATCAGTTCGTGGCCATCCAGCAGATGGCGAAGTGGCTGCATCCGGATCTTTTCGCCGATCTCGATCCCGAGGCGACCTTCAGGGAGTTGCACGAGAAATTCCTGCCCGTCGCATACAGACCCGGCCACTGGGTCTCGCTGACCGATGTCGATTGAATCGACGGCCGTCAGCACCGCGCTCGACAGCACCAATGGACGGGGGCGTTACCGCGCTCTCGTCTGGCGGCGGCAGTTGATCCTTGCCGGCCTCGGCGCTGCCCTGCTCTTCAGCCTGTGCGTCGACCTTGCAGTCGGTCCCGCCCGCTACGGACTTGGCGAGGTCGTGCGGGCACTTGTGTTCCCCGACACGGTGCCGCCGCAGGTGCGCGTGGTGCTCTGGGACATCCGCATGCCGGTAGCCCTGATGGCCATTGTCGTCGGGGCAGCGCTCGCCGTGGCCGGCGCGCAGATGCAGACCATTCTCAACAACCCACTGGCGAGCCCCTTCACGCTCGGCATATCCGCCGCCGCGAGCTTCGGCGCCGCGCTTGCACTTGCCTTCGGGGTGAGGCTTCTCCCCGCCGCAGTCGGATATGTAGTGCCGATCAACGCCTTCGTGATGGCGATGCTGGCGGCCTTCCTCATTCACGTGCTGAGCGTAAAGCGCGGCGTCAGCGCGGAGACCATCGTGCTGCTCGGCATCGCGCTGGTTTTCACCTTCAACGCGCTGCTCGCGCTCGTCCAGTTTTTCGCGTCGGCGGAAGCGCTGGCGGCGGTCGTCTTCTGGACAATGGGCAGCCTCACCAAGGCCACCTGGCCCAAGCTTGCAGTCACTACCTTCATTCTCCTCGCAGTCTTACCCGTTTTCGCCCGTCGCGTTTGGGCGCTGACGGCGTTGAGGCTCGGTGAGGACAAGGCGGCCAGCTTCGGCGTCAAAGTCGGTCGCCTGCGGCTCGAGACGCTCATCCTGGTGAGCCTCCTCGCCGCCATTCCCGTCGCCTTCGTCGGCACCATAGGTTTTATCGGCCTCGTGGGCCCGCACATCGCGCGCATGGTCATCGGCGAGGACCAACGCTTCTTCCTGCCCGCCTCGGCCCTTGCGGGCGCGCTCATCCTGTCGGCTAGCTCGGTCGTCAGCAAGTCGCTTATCCCGGGGACGGTCTTCCCGATCGGCATCGTCACCTCGCTGATCGGCATCCCGTTCTTCATCTCGCTCATCCTGTCCAGCACGAGGCGCTCATGGTGACGATCCGGCTCGAGGCGCTCGGCGCGCGCTACGGCACGAGCCTCCGGCTTCGGGATGTGACGACGCCTGCGTTCGAGGGCGGAGACATCGTGGCCGTGATCGGTCCGAATGCCGCCGGGAAGTCGACGCTCTTCAGGCGCATCGCCGGCCTCCTGCACGGTCCGGGAGCAATGCATGTCGAGGGGGCCATTCGCGGGAAGAGCGGCATCTGCTACATGCCACAGGAAACGTCCGCCAACGCGGTGCTCACCGTCTATGAGTCAGTGTTGCTCGCCCGTAAGCAGGGTATGGGCTGGTCTGTGGGCGACGATGATCTGGCTCGCATCGACGAGACGCTAGCGGCGCTCGGCATCGCCGACATCGCTTTCCGCAACATTGGCGAGCTTTCCGGCGGCCAGCGGCAACTCGCCAGCCTGGCACAAACGCTGGTGCGCGAGCCTGAGATCCTGCTGATGGATGAACCGACATCAGCACTCGATCTGTCGCGGCAGGTGGAAGTGCTCGGCCTCATGCGGGGACTTGCTCAGGCGCGAGGCATGGTCGTGCTGATCGCCCTGCACGACCTCAATCACGCCCTGCGCTTCAGCGATCAGACAATGGTCATCGCGGACGGCCGGCTGGTCGCATGCGGGCCATCGCCGGCCGTCATCACATCCAATCTGCTGCGGGACATTTATCACCTCAACGCCCGCATCGAGCCGTGCTCGCGCGGCATCGGCCACGTCATCGTGGACGGCGTGGCGGATGGGCGTCGGACGGTCATTATGGCGGCAGCGGAAACCGAATCCGGGATTAGGAGCAGATTCGAAGCGGCAGCCGTTCCGGCCGTGTGACGGCAACCGCATTATGCCGGTTGATCGACGCCGCGCACTGATCGACCTGATCCTCTGACGGCTGGTTGAAGGCGACAGCGTGCTTGCATTCAACTCAAGGCATGGCCGGCCAATCCATAGACCCAAGGCCCATTGCCTTCTCGGTTCAGGAAGCGGCGCCCTTTGGACATGGTCGTAACGGTCTCGGCAATGCCGAGGCCGCACTGCTGGAGAAACGCGGCAAACACGCCATCCTTCTCGCGGGTGTCGACGCGGGCGAACCGTCCTGCCAGTTCCTTCAGATGCACGGCTGTGAGATGGACCGCATCAAGATCGTTGCGCGCGACCATGGGGCCGATCACGTGACCACGTCCGAACTCGCGACACATGGAATAGCCGACGATCTCGCCGCCGCGGCTCAAAGTGCAGATTGAGGCATCGGCCGCGAGCAACGCGAGCAGCCTCTCGCGGTTCGTCCCAAACGCGCGCGTATCCAGCGCCGTGATCTCATTCAGCCTGTCGCTCGGTAACGCCTGCAATTGACCATCCAGGGCCGGCATTGTTGGGAGCGTCTGTGGGACCTCCCCCTGGCGCATGTATACGATCGCCTCGGTCGCGAAGCCGAGTGAGACATAAAGAGGATAGGCAGCATGGGTAGCATTGAGTGCCAAGTTGCGATCGCCGCACTGCTCGAGCACCAAGTCCATGAGCCATCGGCCGCCGCCTTGCGCTTGCGTGCGGGGCGTTGTGATCACTACGCCGATTGTGGCGAAATCGTCTCCGTGGGGAAACCACATCGCACTGCCGAAAACGCGTCCAATACCATCAACGGCAACAATGCCGCGGCCGGCACGGCGCAGAAAGTCCCAATCCTTTGGCCGATGAGGCCAGCGGACTGAGATCGACAGCGCGTGCAGTAGCTTGACGTCGACATCATCAATGTCCCGCGCGACCAGTTCGAAGGATTTCAGGCGTACTGATCTCTGCGTCACAGTCGATCCGCTCCTTCAACGAATGCGCAAGGCACCCGGTGTTGATCCTGTCATCGATCACCATATCGCGACATGCCTCTTTTGCCGCAGCATTATACGGGAAAGCCAGCAGGTTTCGCTGGTTCGAGGTGCTTTTTCGCAATCTTCGGCTAAAGCACGACGCAATTCGGCAGGGAACACTGCCGCCTGCGGATAGGCTGGTTGCACCCGGTGATAGTGTGCAAGCAGAGCGGACCGCCATGAACGTGGAAGAAATCCTCGCGACGCTGATTGGATTTCCCTCTGTTGTGGGCACGCCAAACGGCGCGATCGTCGATTGGATCCGCGACTACTGTCAGGCAGCCGGAGCCGAGGTGACGGTCCTACCCGGTCCCGAGGGCGACCGGTCCAACCTTTTCCTCACGATCGGCCCGCGCCAGGGTCGGGGCTACATCATCTCGGGACATATGGATGTCGTGCCGGCCGGCGAGCCGGAATGGAGCTCGGACCCGTTCGTCCTGCGCCGCGAGGGCGGCAGGCTATACGGCCGCGGCACCACCGACATGAAGGGCTTCCTCGCCTGCGCATTGGCCGCGCTCCCAGGACTTGCGGCGATGAACCTGCGGCAGCCAGTTCATCTCGCATTCTCCTATGACGAAGAGGCGGGGTGCCGTGGTGTGCCGCATCTCCTAGCCGCGTTGCCGAGCTTATGCGAGAGGCCGCTTGGCGCGATTGTCGGCGAGCCGAGCCGGATGCAGCCTGTGCGCGCGCACAAGGGGAAGGCCGCCGCGCGACTCGAGGTGATCGGGCGATCAGGCCATTCGTCACGCCCCGATCTCGGACTCAATGCCGTGCATGCCATGGCCGGCGTCATTACGCATGCCGTGGCCTACGGCCGATCCCTCGCCGACGGGCCGCTCGATGACAATTTCGAGCCCCCGTATTCTTCCTTGCAGGTGGGCGTCATCGCCGGTGGACAGGCGGTCAACATCATCGCTGGCCACTGCACAGCCGATATCGAGGCGCGTGCCGTGCCCGGCGTTTCTCCAGCCTCCCTGCTTGAGCCGGTCAAGGCCCGGCTTTTCGCCCTGCGAGACAGCGGCTTCGATGTGGCGTGGCACGAACTGAGCACCTATCCCGCCCTTGCGCCCGCCAACGGGAGCGAGCTAGCGGCCATTCTGACGGAGCTGACGGGGCAGGAGCCGCTGACAGCCGTCAGTTACGGCACAGAGGCAGGCCTTTACCAGCAGGCCGGCATTGACGCGATCATTTGCGGCCCTGGCGAGATCGGCCGTGCTCATCGTGCCGACGAATATATCGATATTGGTGAACTCGCCGCTTGCTGGAAGATGATCCACGGTCTCGGCGCGCGTTTTGCGGCCTGAAGGAAGGGGCGGTCACCTTGGCGTTTCTTTTCAATTCCGATACCGCGCGTGCTGCGGTCTTCCGCGAGATCTTCGCGCGCCAGCTCCCGGATCTGGAATTCTTCCATTCAGGAGACGAGATGAAGCCGGAGAAGGTGCGCTATCTCATCACCTGGACGGTGCCGGACGAGATCTCGCGCTACCGCAATCTGGAAGTGCTGTTTTCCATCGGGGCGGGCGTCGACCAGTTCAAGCAGGACGTGGTGCCAAGCCATGTGAAGCTGGTGCGCATGGTCGAGGACGGCATCATACGCATGATGCAGGAATACGTCGCGCTCGGCGTGTTGGCGCTCCACCGGGAGATGCCCGCCTATCTCGAGCAGCAGAAAAGGTGCTTTTGGCAACCGATTGTCGCTCGACAGGCGGCCGAACGCCGGGTTGGCTTCCTCGGCCTTGGCATGCTCGCCCGCGCGGCTATCGAGTGCTTGAAGCCGTTCCAGTTTCCGCTTGCCGGGTGGAGCCGCAGCGAAAAGCGGATAGAGGACGTCGCCTGTTTTCACGGCACGGACCAACTCGCGGGCTTTCTGAAGCAAACGGATATTCTCGTGTGCCTGCTCCCGCTCACGGAACAAACGCACGGCATGCTCGATGCAGACTTCTTCGATTTGCTGCCCGTTGGGGCGCAGCTGCTGCATGTCGGCAGGGGTCCGCAACTGGACCAGGCCGCGCTGATCGACGCGCTCGACACCGGTCACGTATCTGCGGCGATGCTTGATGTCACCGATCCAGAACCGCTCCCGGAAGACCATCCGCTGTGGTCGCATCCGAAGGTGATGATAACGCCGCACATCGCCTCGGTGACGCAACCGCATACGGCGGCACAATCCGTCGTGGACAATATCCGGCGCCACCGCGCCGGAGAAGAACTGATCGGCCTCGTCGATCGGACACTCGGCTACTAACCAGGAAGCATCACATGTCACTTCTGATCACGATCGACACAGTTCCAGACTTCGCGCCGAAGGAGGCATTACCGGCTCCGGAGCGGCTCATTTCCGGCAATCCATCCTTTAAGACCTGGGCGCAGGATTCCTCGAAGGAAGAAAGGGTGCTCACCGGTGTCTGGGAGGCGACGCCCGGCGAGACGCACTCGATCAAGGGCACTATCTACGAGTTCTGCCACATCGTTTCGGGTCTCGTCCAAATCGAGGAGAAGGGCGGTGAGACCAAGACCTACCGCGCCGGCGACAGTTTCGTGATGAAGCCCGGTTTCGTCGGCGTCTGGCGCACTATCGAGACCGTGCGCAAGATCTACGTCTGCGTTTACGACTGAGTTCAGTGCTCAAGGTCGGGCCGAATAGCGCCCGCGGCGGCTCCAGAACAATCGGCTTTCCAGGTTCCGCCTGACGCGATTCGACGCCGTCGGGCGGCTCATCCTCGACGGAAAATGCGGCGGGCGGTCCATTATTGTTCCGATGACGCTAGTGCGAATGAGGACCCCCATCAATGAAGACCTACAAGATAGCGCTCATCCCCGGCGACGGCATCGGCAAGGACGTGACGCAGGCGGCATGGCAGGTGCTGCAGGCGGCGGCTAAGCGGGGCGGTTTCGCCCTTGATGGCACAAGATTCCCGTGGTCGTGCGCCTACTATGTGGAGACCGGTGCAATGATGCCGTTAGACGGCATCGAGACACTTCGAAAATTCGAGGCGATCTATCTCGGCGCTGTAGGCTGGTCCGCGGAAGTGCCCGACTCAGTATCGCTTCATGGACTGCTCCTGCCGATCCGGAAATCGTTCACGCAGTACGCCAACATACGACCGCACCGGCTGCTGCCGGGCGTTCAGGGGCCCCTCCGCTCCGATGGTTTCGACATCCTGTGCATCCGCGAGAATACGGAAGGCGAATATTCCGGCGCCGGTGGGCGCGTTCATTCCGGCACGGCCGATGAGGTCGCGGTTGAGACTGCGATCTTCACGCGTACGGGTGTCGAACGGATCATCCGTTTCGGTTTCGAACAGGCGCGGGCCCGCCGCAAGAAGCTGGCATCTGTCACCAAATCCAACGCGCAGAAACACTCCATGGTTTTCTGGGATGAGGTCACGCGCGAGTTGGCGAAAGACTATGCCGATGTGGAGGTCTCGCAGCACCACATCGACGCCATTGCCGCCCGTATGGTCCTGGCGCCGGAAAGCCTCGACGTAATCGTCGCATCGAACCTTTTCGGCGACATCCTCACGGATATTGGAGCGGCCATTCAGGGCGGGCTGGGTTACGCCGCCTCCGCCAATATCAATCCCGATCGCAGCGCGCCTTCCATGTTCGAGCCGGTCCATGGTTCGGCGCCCGACATCGCGCATCTCGGCACCGCCAATCCGATCGCAGCGATCTGGTCCGGTGCGATGATGCTCGAGCATCTGGGCGAGGGGCATGCTGCGGCAGAAGTGATGTCGGCAATCGAGTCCGCAACCGCGCGGGGGATTGGCACGATCGCAGGCAAGGACAGGACTGAAACAATCACGCAGGCCGTGCTGGCAGGATTAAGCTGAAAGAGCAGAGGAAAGACCATGAATGCGATGACGAAGATTGGCATGTTCAACGATTCCGACCTTTTCCGCCAGCAGGCGCTGATTGGCGGTGTCTGGTGCGATGCGGAAACGAAGGGCGTGGTCGATGTCGTTGACCCTGCCAGCCAAAGTGTTCTCGGCACAGTTCCCGAAATGAGGGAGAACGAGACGAGAGCCGCAATCGACGCTGCGGCTGGGGCATTCAAAGGCTGGAAGAAGAGGACCCATGCCGACCGTGCAGGATTTCTGGAGCGCTGGCACGACCTCATCCGCCAGCACGAACAGGATCTTGCGCTCCTGCTGACGCTGGAACAAGGCAAGCCGCTTGCCGAGGCGGTGGCGGAAATCCGCTACGGCGCATCTTTTGTGAAATGGTTTGCGGAGGAGGCGCGCCGGATCGGTGGCTCGACCATTCCGTCACCCACTGCCGATCGCCGCATTCTGGTGCTGAAAGAGCCCGTCGGGGTCTGCGCCATCATCACGCCGTGGAATTTCCCCAACGCGATGATCACGCGCAAAGTAGCACCGGCGCTGGCCGCAGGTTGTACGGTTGTCATCAAGCCGTCGGAATTTACGCCATTCTCGGCGCTGGCGCTCGGCGTTCTGGCGGAACGGGCAGGTATTCCTGCCGGCGTGATCAACATTGTGACCGGCATGCCCATCGAAATCGGCAACGAACTGATGGCCAACGAGACGGTGCGCAAGATCTCGTTCACCGGTTCGACCCCCGTCGGTGCGCTGCTCATGCGCGGCGCGGCCGATAGCATCAAGCGGCTGAGCCTGGAGCTTGGCGGCAACGCGCCCTTTATCGTCTTTGACGACGCCGATCTGGATAGGGCAGTTGAAGGGGTGATCGCATCCAAGTTCCGCAATGGCGGTCAAACCTGCGTCTGCGCGAACCGGATTCTCGTGCAGCAGGGCGTTTACGATGCTTTCGCCGAAAAGCTGAGCCAGCGCGTCACGCGGATGAAGGTTGGCGCAGGGACCGACGAGGGCACTGAGATCGGCCCGATGATCAACGCGGCCGCGATCGACAAGATCGAGCGTCACATCGCGGATGCACAGGCGAAAGGTGCGCGGGTCATCGCCCAAAGCGAGACGATGCCGGAGGGCAAGCAATATGCACGGCCCGTCGTGCTGGGAGAGGCTACTACCGAGATGCTCCTGGCATCGGAAGAGACGTTCGGTCCGGTGGCGCCGCTTTTTCGCTTCGAGACGGAGGAAGAGGCCATCGCGATCGCAAACGGTACGCCGTTCGGCCTTGCCGCCTACTTCTACACCGACAATCTCAAGCGGTCGTGGCGTGTTGCCGAGGCGCTGGAGTTCGGTATGGTCGGGCTCAACACAGGCATGATCTCGACCGAGGTTGCCCCTTTCGGCGGTGTCAAGCACTCTGGAGTCGGGCGCGAAGGATCGCAGCTCGGCATCGAGGAATATCTCGAGGTCAAGACGCTTCATGTTGGCGGGCTTAATTAGTTATCTTGCAAGCAGGTGGCAACACTTGCAGCCCTAAAGCGTTGGAACAACAAGAAAGGGACGGTGAAAACCGCCCCTTTCTCTATTGCAACCATTGACTATTAACGTTTGGAAGCGCCTCGCTCGGGCGCGACTGCGCCAGCAAACAGACGTTCAGGCGAATTCCCGAACGGGCTCCAGTCCGACGGCGCCGGCCAGACCGCCGATATCCTTGATTTCGGTATATTCGTAGAAGGGGTTCGCAGGCTCGTGGCCGCGGTTCACCCAGACCTTGCTCTTGATACCGAGATCATAGGCGGTCATGAGATCATAGCGAAATGAGGACGACACGTGCGTAATGTCCTCCGGGCCGCAGCCGAGCTTCTCGAACATATATTCGAAGCCCTTCATCAAAGGCTTGTAGGCACCGGTCTCCTCCGCCGTGATGACCATGTGGAACGGTGCGCCGAGTTTCTCCACGTTCGACATGATCAGGCTCTTCATGGAGTTCGACAGGATCACCAGCGGAATCTCCTTGGCGACCTTGGCCAGGCCCGCCGGAACATCCGGGTGCGGACCCCATGTCGGCACTTCCGCATAGATGCGCTGGGCATCCTCGGGCCGGAATGCGACGCCGTTGCGCTTGCAGGTTCGTTCCACGGAATTGTGCACGACCTCGCTGTACGGCTTCCAGGCGCCAAGGACCTCATCGAGGCGATAGGCCGAGAAATCCTTGATGAACTGCGCCATCCCAGCTGGGGAGAGCTGCGCGCCGTATACGCGTCTCGCCGCGCCGGCCATGTCGAAGTTGGTCAGTGTACCGTAGCAGTCGAAGGTGATGTATTTCGGTCTGAACTGGGTCATGAGCGTCGATCCTTCCAATCCTGTCGGCACTGCGTGCCTTTAACAGCAAGGATCATAATGAGGGCCGGAGAAGACTAGTCGCCGCATTCGATGCGCCCTGAAGCAGATTGTTTTGTATTGCGTGAGAGCTTTGGCAGAGAGTTGCGCCTGAGTTCGTTTCGGGCTTCGGCGGGCGCGCGATCTCTCAGCCGTGCGTGGCATAAGATGCGGTGCCAGCGGCAAAGGAAAGTCAAAACGCCTATCGCTCAGCTTCTGGTCGGGAGGAACTGCTGTCCGCGGCAGCCTACCTTGGGCATAGAGAATTCAGGCCCGGAATGAACCATGACCGCGCAGCAGATCACGCTGAAAACGAGTTGAAGGACGAATCCACACCACACCGGACTTATGCTCTCGTCAGTCAGGCACTACGCTGAATCGGAGGAAGAAATGCTGGCAAACTCACTGATCGAACTCGATCGCGCACATCTGGTTCACCCGTTTTCATGCTATCGGAGCCACGAGGAGACGGGCGTGCGGGTGCTCAAATCCGCCAAAGGTGCAACCGTGACCGATGCAAGCGGGAAAACCCTGCTGGACGGATTCGCCGGTCTATGGTGCGTCAACATCGGATACGGCCAGGAAAGCGTTGTTGAGGCGGCGGCAAAGCAGCTAAGAGAGCTTCCCTATGCGACGGGATATTTCGGGCTGGGATCCGAGCCTGCCATTCGCCTTGCTGCCAGGCTTGCCGAACTGGCGCCCGGCGATTTGAACCATGTCTATTTCACGCTCGGCGGCTCCGACGCAGTCGACAGTACGATCCGCTTCATTCGCTATTACTACCATGCCAAGGGTACGCCGCAAAAGGACCAGTTCATCTCCGTCGAGTATGGCTACCATGGATCCTCGACGGCAGGGTCAGGTCTGACAGCGATCCCGGCATTCCATGCGGGTTTCGGCGTCCCTTACGACTGGCAGCACAAAATTCCCTCGCACTACGCCTATCGCAATCCGGTCGGTTCCGACCCGCAGGCGATCATCGATGCATCGGTCGCGGCCCTGCGGGCCAAAATCGCAGAACTCGGCGCGGGCCGCGTTGCGGCTTTCTACGCCGAACCCATCCAGGGTTCGGGCGGTGTTCTCGTTCCACCGACAGGTTGGCTGAAGGCTCTGCACGCCGTGTGCAAGGAACACGACATTCTGTTCGTTGCCGACGAAGTTATCACTGCCTTTGGCCGTACCGGCCCCCTCTTCGCGTGTGAGGAAGACGAGGTCGTGCCGGATTTCATGACCACAGCGAAGGGACTGACCTCGGGCTACGTGCCGATGGGCGCCGTCTTCATGGCCGACCATGTATACAATACGATCGCGGACGGAGCCGGCAAAACGGCTGTCGGCCATGGCTACACTTATTCGGCCCATCCCGTGAGCGCGGCGGTCGGGCTCGAATGCCTGCGTCTCTATGAAGATGGCTTGCTCGAGAATGGGCGCAAGGCGGGGAAGCGCTTGACGGAAGGGCTTCGCTCGCTCGCCGACCACCCGCTGGTTGGCGACATTCGCGGTCGCGGCATGCTGGCAGCAATCGAGTTGGTCACCGACAAGGTACGCAAGACGCCTCTGCCGGCGGCGGCCGATCCGGGGCGTCGCATCTTCGAGCGCGCGTGGGCGAACGGCCTTGTCATCCGTGCCTTCAACAGCGGCATTCTCGGCTATGCGCCGCCGCTCTGCTGCACAAACGACGATATTGATGGAATCCTCGAACGCACGCGGATGACGCTGGACCAAACCCTCGACGATAAGGATGTGCGGGCAGCGATGAAGGGATGATCAGCGGGGCGCATTGCATCGACCAGGGCTAAACTCACCCCGTCCGGGTCTTTCGTATGGTTCCCGGCCTAAGTATCACGCTAGACGCTTCGTTCTCCCGAAGCAAAATCCCGAGGTGATGCACCAACAAGGCCGAGTTGGTCATCGTCCGCGCTCGGCCCGGGAATCTTCTCTATATGAACGGCTCCGAAAACGACATTCAATGCCCGGTGATCCGGCGCAAGATGTCTGGCGAAACCCGCTTACAGGCAGGAAGCGCCTGTCGTGATACCTTCCTGGGCCCAATGAAAACCGCTAAAAGCTCCGACCCTCCTTCTTGGCGATCGGCTCGGCGTCACCGAGGCTTCGCATCCAGTACTTGCCAAACCTCGTCAGCGGCGGCTTCGCATCCCACTGATCGACTTTGCCCCTGTTGCCCATGGCGCAGCAAAGATGATGGTCCGGCGATTTGTTTTCACGAATCGTCGACCTCGCATCGGCCATTCTGAAGCTCAGCGAGTTCGATCGTGACTCGTTGCACGGCGAGTTCGGGTCTCTTCGGCCTGGAGCCCACCATTGAGACAATTCCCGCCCGCTCAAGGGCCGCCAAGGAGCGGGATACGTTCGGCTGCGGACGCGCCGCCAACCTGCACAGTTCCGTGATGCTTTGCGGTCGATGCCGATGGATCAGCGCCACCAGCCGACAATTCTCAGGGGTCAACGCCCGGAGAATCTCTTCCGGCGCACACGACTGAGCCATTGGTTCAGGGACCACCAGATGCCCCGCCTCCTGAGCCGTCGCCGCCGCCATTACTGTCGTGCGTGTTTTCCTCAGTAAGAGTGCTTTCCAAGTAAACAATGGCCTCGACGAAAGACGGAAATGCCTCTTTTACCCTGTCGAGGTTTTCCTGCACCCTGTCTGTTTTCAGGTCAAAACCGTACCGATGCCTCACCAGGTGACGGAATCCCTTTAACTCACTCAGGGACTGATAAAGCTCGGGGTCGAGCACAGCCGGGCGGATGCCTGCAATTTCCGCCGACATCTGATCGAGCACGTCCTGGTGCATCGTAGGCCCTTGGGGAACGAGGCCGTCTATGTCGTTGGACAGGCTGAGCAGGATGTCCTCGATGCCGTTGTAGACATTGTGGACTCCCAGCGAAACAGCTGCGATCGCCCCCCATTCGCCGAGTGACATCTCACTCCTATGAGCCGACAGATATTCCTCGATTTGCTGCAGTTCCTTCGCAGCGCGGGCGATTTTTGGCGACAGCTTTGCGAATGCCGGATGCTTAAACGCTGTCATTGAGCAATTCCTGTACTCGTTCGGACGAAACGTCTGAGGCAAAGATCAGGTCATAGGGAATGTTCGTTCCCCGAAGCTGGTCTGCGACCAAGCGCTCTACCATGGCCCGGCGCGCAGGATCAGTACTTCCGTGAACCAGCAGATCTACATCCGAGTGGACGCGGAAACGGTTTTTCGCGAGAGATCCGACAACAGAGATATCGACGCCGTGGGCTTTGGCGTTCCGGAGAATACGCGATACACAGGCTTGCGCGGTCTTCCGGCGATCGTCAGCTCTTCGGTGGATCAAAGTGTCAATCTTGTTCATCTTTTCGCCTTTTGCCTTTGGTCCAACTGTGACCCGAGGCTAGATCATCGCAACTCCGCAAGCTGTGCATGCTGCCTGACTATATATCATTGCAGGATATATATTCAAGCCATTTGACGAGGACAAGGCGAAAACAGGCGTTCGCTGGAAGTGTCCAGATGCGGTCGAAGTTTTAGGCTAAGCACCGTTCAGACGAGTGACAATGACGGCCTCCCCTGAAACGTGACATCGTCATTCGACAATGCCGCGCGCGACAAGATGGAGCGTGGCACGAGCGCACGCCGCTTGAAAATCGAGCCGGAGCTGCCTTCTCATTTGTCGAAAATGATGTCGAGAGGCAAATGGGATTTCACGATCGGTGACTTCAGCACGACGAAGCTGAAATATTTGTCGATTCCGATATCCAATTCGATCATGCGCTCCATGATCGTCTGGTACTCGCTGATGCCCGCTGTGACAAACTTCACAAGATAGTCGTAGCCGCCTGAAACCAGATGGCATTCGATGACAGAATCGACTTTCTGAATTGCGGTGAGAAATCTCGCGAAGTCGTTCTGTTGATGGTGCTTGAGCGTGACTTCGGTGAAGATCGTTAGAGTCTGTCCGAGCTTGGACACGTCGATCTGGGCGGAATAGCCGGTGATGAAGCCTTCGGCCTGAAGCTTCTTCACCCGCATCAGGCAAGGGCTCGGCGAAAGGTTGACCAGGTCGGCAAGCTCGACATTCGTGACCCGCCCGTTCTTTTGCAATTGGGATAAGATCTTGATGTCGATCTTGTCGAGCTTCATTGGAAACCTGTCACACGTTCGAACCGCGGATCGTCCGGCAGACGGCGTCCGTCACTTCCTGCGTGGTCGCTGTCCCTCCCACGTCGGGCGTTAGCACGCCTTCACTCGTCACCGTTTCCACAGCGCTCATCAACCGGACGGCCGCTGCGCTCTCGCCCAGATGTTCGAGCATCTGGGCAGCGGTCCAGAAGGTGGCGACCGGGTTGGCAATACCCTTGCCGGCGATGTCGAATGCCGAGCCGTGAATTGGCTCGAACATCGAGGGATAGCGCCGCTCGGGATCAATGTTGGCGGTCGGTGCAACGCCGAGACTGCCCGCGAGCGCGCCTGCAAGGTCCGACAATATGTCGGCGTGAAGATTGGTGGCGACGATCGTATCGAGGCTCCGAGGTTTCAACGTCATACGCACTGTCATAGCATCGACTAGCATCTTGTCCCACGCGACGTCCGGGAATTCCCGCGCCACCTCGGCTGCGATTTCGTCCCACATTACCATGCCGTGACGCTGCGCGTTGGATTTCGTAACAACTGTCAGGAGCTTTCGCGGCCGTGACTGCGCCAGCCGGAATGCATAGCGCATGATGCGGGTGACGCCGACGCGCGTGAAGATCGCGACCTCGGTTCCGACCTCCTCGGGGAGGCCGCGATGGGCGCGGCCGCCGTGGCCCGAATACTCGCCCTCGGAATTCTCACGCACGATCACCCAATCCAGATCGCCAGGGCCAACGCCCGCCAGCGGCGAAACAATCCCGGGCAATATCCTGGTCGGCCGCACGTTGGCGTACTGATCAAAGCCTTGGCAGATCGGCAGCCGGAGGCCCCAGAGCGTGATGTCGTCAGGCAGATCGGGGGCGCCTACCGCGCCAAAGAAGATGGCGTCGAAGCGCTTCAGTTGCGCCACGCCATCTTCGGGCATCATGCGACCATGTGCCTTGTAGTAGTCTGAGCCCCAGTCGAAGTGCTGGACGCGCAGCCTGAAGTCGCCGCAGCGCTGCTGCAGCGCCTCAAGCGCCTGGAGACCTGCGGCAATCACCTCTGGGCCGATCCCGTCGGCCGGAATGGCGGCAATCTCATATTCGCGCATCGTCACTTCCCTGTTTTTTGGTGCTGGCCGCCTCGTGGCCTCAATCTCGTGTGCGACCGATTGTACCTTGGCAAGACGGTCTTCTCAGAATTCAGCGACCTTGCCCCACGCAGCGGTCTTCAGACGCTCGGGCCTATAAGGACGCGGATCGACAATAGGCTCGCTGCCCGTGATGATGTCGGCGATCATATGTCCCGCGCCGGGGCCAATCCCGAAGCCGTGCCCGCTGAATCCCGCCGCCAGGATGAAGCCCGGAATTCCCTCCACTTCACCGGCTGCGGGAATGCCATCGGGTGTACTGTCGATATAACCCGCCCAGACATCGGAGATCGCGACGCGTTGGAGTTCGGGGATCAATTCGCAGGCTCTTCCATATGTCAGCCGAATCTGTCCCATGTCGGGCTTCGGGTCGAGAATCCGGTTCCGTTCCATCGGCGTGATGTCGTCGAGGGCCCATTTGCGCAGGCTTTCATGGCCTTGACGCCAGCCCTCGAAGGCGCCCGGGGCCAGATTGCGCCAGCGGCGGGCGAACATGGGTACAAACTCGCGGCTGAACCTGAACTGCTGCGGCGTTGGATCGACACGCGCCCGCCCGCTGATCGCCAGCGCGTATCCACCGTTGCTGCGCCGCGTCAGAGAGACGCGCGTGGTATGCAGGGCATCCGGCAGGCTGTTTGCGCCGGGTGCCACGGCCAGAATGGACGAACGTACGGCAGCTTGCGGAAAACGCACACCAAGCTGGTTGCAGAAGGAAGAAGCCCACGCGCCTCCGGCCATGACAACGGTTTTCGTCCGTATGGTGCCCGCTTCGGTCACCACAGCGCTCACCCGGCCGGCGCTCAACTCCAGCCCGCGCGCCGCGCAATGCTGATGTAGGGTGCTGCCCGCCGCGATGATGCCGCGCGCCGCAACCGGCACTGCCTTGGAAGGGTCCGCCGTTCCGTCAGTTGGCGAGAACACGCCACCTTTCCATTTGCGGCCCGTCGCTTTGCCCCGTTCGGTGGCTTCTTCCGCGCTCAGCATGTGTGTGGTGACCCCGACCGTTCTCGCAAAATCGCGCCACTTTGCCCAGCCTGCCAGCTCATTTTCGTCTTGCGAGAGATAGAGGAGCCCGCAGCGGCGAAAGCCGGTGTCTTGGCCGGTCTCCTGTGCCACCTTCTCCCAGAGGTCGAGACTCTTGGTCGCCATCGGCAGCTCGCGCGCATCGCGGTTCTGCTGGCGGCACCAGCCCCAGTTGCGGCTGGATTGCTCGGCCGCGATGCGCCCCTTCTCGACCAGGGCGACCTTGAGGCCGCGGCGCGCCAGATAGTATGCGCTGAACACGCCCACCACGCCGCCGCCGATGACGACGACGTCCGCCTCGCGAGGGAGGGAAGGGCTGCAGTCGATGTGCATGAGCGGCGCGGACATGGATGGGACTCCGGTAATTTGAAGCATCCTAACCTCCCGCCTGCAGAGGCAGGCTGCGGAGTTTGTGCCTGGACGGAATTTCCTGCGTTTAGCAGCCCCCAGGACAGGCAATTATTGCGCGAAAAGTTCGCTGCGCGGGGCAAGCGGGAGTACACTTCACGCAGTCGCGTCATCTACGGCATGGGCAGTTCGGCACACGGCGCATTCGTCGACCTTGATCGGCAGCGCCTTGGCCGACATTGCGATGGGCCGTACGGTCACCAATCCGCTCAGCGGCATGGCCTGCACATGGGACCGATGTACACCGGAAAGCCTTGGTCCTATCCCTCATGGGCGCGTATTGCCGGATGAAGGATATGGTTGCCTGATTTCGGTTTCCGCGCCGAAACGGGAACAGAGTGAAATGCCGAACTGGATGTTCTTTTCAGAAGTTCCTGCCGCGCGAGGGCCAAGTTTCGAAGACTCTGCGGAAACAGAACAGTCAAACTGGCTGGAAGAACGGAGCAACCCTTCCTTATGGCAGGCAGGCTCCAGAGGACATCCGATAGGCAGGGCTTGCCCCTTCGGAGAGTTCTCCAAGAAAAGGGAACAGAGTCCGGTACACGGACCGGATTTCACAAGGGAGCCGCCAGGATGAGCAGAACCCGCCTCTTGCAGCCTCAGCGCGCGAAGCGCCGAGAAGGCCGGACTACGGCCGCTACGGTGAGGCGCTTCTGCCTAAAGGGCGATGATGCGGTCCGCAACAGGGTGGACGCGCTCGGTTGAAAGGGGAGGTGATCTCGATGGTCGCAAGCATCCAGGCTGTAGCCCCCCACGATGTGGCGCTTTCGGTGCGCGACCTAACGGTGAATTTGCCGCAAGGCATGGAACGGACCCATGCTGTCAAGAACATCTCCTTCGATCTGAAGCGCGGCCAGATCCTCTGCATCATAGGCGAGTCCGGATCGGGTAAGTCGGTCACGGCGAACGCGATCATGGGGCTTCTGCCAAAGGTCATCCGCCTCTCATC
Organism: Mesorhizobium sp. M0306; assembly: GCF_040321655.1. Taxonomy (NCBI): domain Bacteria; kingdom Pseudomonadati; phylum Pseudomonadota; class Alphaproteobacteria; order Hyphomicrobiales; family Phyllobacteriaceae; genus Mesorhizobium; species Mesorhizobium sp. M0306. Next base: position 45,143 of record NZ_JAMYRY010000013.1, read on the forward strand.
GGGTGTCATCCAGTTGGAGGGGATGAATATCGTCGGCATGTCGCCAGACAAGCTGCGCAATCTGCGTGGACGGGTCGTGTCGATGATCTTTCAGGACCCGCTCTCGGCGCTCAATCCCCTGATGACGGTTGGCGCGCAGATTGACGAGGTCATGGCCGCGCATGGCTTCGGCACACCACAAACCTGTCGAAACCGCGCTATCGAACTGCTCACTGAAGTGGGCCTGCCAGATCCCGAACTCATGTATCACCAGTACCCGTTCCGGCTTTCGGGCGGGCAGCGGCAGCGGGTCATGATCGCCATGGCCTTGGCGCTTGAGCCGACGGTGCTGATTGCGGACGAACCAACCACCGCGCTCGACGTCACCACCCAGGCTCAGATCCTGCAACTGATCCGTGACATTCAGCGGCGCAAGGGCATGAGCGTGATGTTCATCACCCACGATTTCGGCGTGGTGGCCGAGATCGCCGACAGCGTCGTGGTGATGGAAAAGGGCCATGTCGTCGAACAGGGCAGCGCCGGGCAGGTGTTGAAGTCGCCCAAGCACCCTTATACCCAGCGCCTGATTGCAGCCGTACCGCATTTGACCGGCGAAGATCGCCCTCGTCCGGAGGCTGCCAGCAAGGAGCCGATCCTGAAGGTTGAGGGTCTGGTGAAGACCTATCGAGGCGGCAGTGCGCTGTTCGGCGCGCAGCGGACTGTGACAGCGGTCAACGAGGTTTCGTTCGAACTCGCGCCCGGCCGCACATTGGGGGTCGTAGGCGAGAGCGGTTCGGGGAAATCGTCGCTGGGCCGGCTGCTGATCAAGCTGCTGGACAGTGACGGCGGCGGGATCTTGTTCGAGGGATGTGACATAGCCAAGCTTTCCGAAGCGAAGTTCCGCCCGCTTCGACCGCGGATCCAGATGATCTTCCAGGATCCCTTCGCTTCTCTGAACCCACGCTCAACCGTCGGCCACATCATGACGGTAGGCCCGATGGCGCACGGGATGCCTTATGTCCAAGCGCGCGATGAAGCGCGTGCGCTTCTGGCCCATGTCGGTCTCGATGCCGGCGCTTTTGGCCGCTACCCGCACGAGTTCTCGGGTGGGCAACGCCAGCGCATCGGCATCGCTCGTGCGCTGATGTTCAAGCCGAAGCTGTTGATCGCCGACGAGGCGGTCTCCGCACTCGACGTGTCGATCCAGGCGCAGATCCTGCAGCTTCTGGACCAGATCCAGCGCGAGACCGGCGTGTCGATGGTCTTCATCACGCACGACCTGCGCGTCGCCAGCCAGATCTGCGACGAAATCGCTGTGATGCAGAAGGGCCGGATCGTCGAGCGCGGGCCGCCCTCGCAAATATTCCTGAACCCGCAAGCAGCCTACACGCGCCAACTGGTAGCGGCAATTCCAGGAGAGCGGCCGGGCAATGCCCGTCCAGTAGCAGCAAACGCATAACAAATAACAAGAGAGGAACTACCATGACCAGAAATTCATCGACTACGTCCAACTACTCGAGGCGCGAAGCGCTGCGACTGATCGCGCTAGGTGGGGCTGCAGGCTTCATCGCGCCCAATCTGTTGGGCAAGCCCGCCTTCGCCAAGACCCCTGCTGCGGGCCCGGCCGGTCGCGTCGTCGTCGGCCTCTCGCAAGAGCCGACCGTGTTCAATCCGCTGATGGCGCATATCGAAGTCGATGACGCGGTCCATTTCTCGGTTTTCGATGCGTTGGTCCGCATGGATCCGCAAGGTGGCCTACATCCAAACCTTGCAGCCGAGGTGCCAAGCCAGAAGAACGGCGGCATTTCGGAAGACGGTCTCAACTGGCGCATCCGGTTGCGCGACAATGCCCGCTGGCACGACGGTGAGCCCTTCACGGCCGAGGACGTGAAATTCACCCTTGAACTCATCACGAACCCGAAGTTTCGCGCTTGGCGCACGAGCGGCCATTCGCTCGTGCAGGACATCACAGTGGTTTCGCCCACCGAGATCACATGGCGGATGAAGGAGGCTTTTGCGCCCTATCTTTCGTTCTTGGCCGAAACCTTCATCGTGCCCAAGCACATTCTGGAGAAAGAGGCCGATCCGAATACAGCCGCGTTCAACCAGGCGCCGGTCGGCACCGGCGCATTCAAATGGAGCCAGCGCGTCGCGGGCGATCACATCGAGCTCGTCGCCAATCCTGAGTACGCCGGCGAAGGTCCCTATGTCGAGCAGCTCATCTTCAAATACATCCCCGATATGACGGTGCTCTACACGCAGTTCAAGAGCGGCGACGTGGACCTGGTCGATCAGTCGTTCATCACCGCCGACCACTATACTGAAGCCCGCGAACTACCAGACCGCGTGGTGACACTGGAGACAGGGGCATCCCTGGAGTCGATCTACCTCAATTTGGGCCGCCCGCAGTTCAAGGAGTTGGCCGTGCGCCAGGCGCTCTACGCCGCGTTGGACAGGAAAGCGATCGTCGACACGATCTATTACGGCGTGGGCACGCTCACCGAGACCTTCATGCCGAAGGAGTCCTACTACTACGACCCGAACCTCCCGGTTCAGGAGTTCAATCTGGACCGGGCGCGCCAAATCCTTGATGAGGCCGGCTGGGTGCCGGGGCCGGATGGAATCCGCGCCAAGGATGGGGTGCGACTCTCCTTCTCCAACTCGACAACTTCTGGCAACAACCTCCGCGAGCAGACGCAGCAGTTCCTGCAGCAGACGTTTGCCGAGATCGGCGTCGAGATGACGATCTCGAATTTGCCGGCTGCAGTCATGTGGGGCGAGTTCTGGCTGAAGTCGCAATTCGACACCGCCATGGTGGGCGTCACCTATCTGATTGCCGCGGACCCCGACGCCACAAACCGGCTCCATACGAAGGCAATCGCCGCTCAAGGCGGACACGGTTCGAACACCGGGCAATATTCCAATCCTGAGGTCGATGCCCTGCTCGAAAAGGGTGCTCGCAGTTTCGATCCGGAAGAACGGCGCGGGATCTATAATCGCGTGCAGGAAGTGGTGCGCCACGATCTGCCCTTCCTGCCGCTGTTCGCCTACACAATCGTCCTCGGGCGCAAGAAAGGGCTGGACGGCTTCGAGCCCAACGCCAACACCCGCACCGCATCGTGGAATGCCGCGGCCTGGCAGTGGAAGGCCTAATCCACGCAGTTGCCGCCGCCCCGCCCGATTCCCCCGCGGGCGGCGGCAACAGACTAAAATGGTCAACCCACAACGGAGGACTCGAATGCGCGGCTTCCTGCTCAATCGCCTCTCGCAGAGCCTGGTGCTGCTTGTGATCGTTTCGATCATCGGCTTCGGGATTCTGAACCTCCTTCCCGGCGGCCCGCTCGCCCAATTTGGGCTCGATCCCGGAATGACCCAGCAGGACATCGAGCGGCTCAAGGGGTTACTGGGCCTCGATCGACCCATATGGATTCAATATCTGGACTGGGCATGGCGGCTGGTGCGGGGCGACTGGGGTCACTCCTTCCGTGACGGAGCGCCGGTCTTGAAGGTGATCGGTAGCCATCTCTTTGCCACGCTGCTGCTGATGGGGTCCTCAACCGCGATTGCGATCTCCATTGGCGCCTGGATCGGAATCCGGGGCGCCACGCGCCGCTACTCGCTGTTCGACTATCTCGCAACTGTCGGTGCCATGGTCGCGTTGTCGGTCCCTACCTTCTGGTTCGGCCTCGTCGGCATCTATATCTTTTCCCTGAAGCTGGGCTGGCTGCCCGCGGGCAATATGTCCGAGATCGGCGATGCCTCGATCCTGGGCTATCTCCACCATCTGATCCTGCCAAGTGTAGTGCTGTCGCTGGTCCATGTCGCGATCTGGAGCCGCTACATGCGGACGGCTACTCTCGACGCCATTAGCCAGGACTTCGTCAAGACGGCCAGGGCCAAGGGGTTGAGTGAACGCCGGATTCTGATGAAGCATGTCGTCGGCAACGCACTTTTGCCGATGATTACCTTGGCCGGGATGCAGCTTCCCAGCGTCCTCACTGGCGCGCTCGTGACCGAAACCGTCTTTACCTGGCCAGGAATGGGACGGTTGTTCCTCGATAGCCTTGGTTACAGCGACTATCCGGTCGTAATGGGGCTGCTGATGTTCTCCGCCATCCTCGTTCTGCTTGGAAACCTGATCGCCGACATTGTCGTCGCTATTGTCGATCCGCGCATTCGCCTGGCTTGAGCGCGCAACTTCCCCGACAGGAGACAGCCGATATGACCGCTCTCACCGCAAATGCAGCTCCAAGCCGATGGAGAAACAACCGCGCGGCACTTCGTTTCATGCGGCATCGCTTGGCGCTGCTCGGGTTGGCGATGATCATCTTCCTGAGCCTTGCTTGCGTCCTCGGCCCCCATCTCCTGCCCTATGACTCACTGTATATCGATCTGCGGGCCCGCTTTGCCTCCCCGCTGACGGGCTACCACTTTCTAGGCACCGATCCGCTTGGCCGCGACGTGGCGGCAAGGCTTTTGATGGCGGGACGAATCTCGCTGCTGGTCGGTTTCTTTGCCATGGTTTTGTCGACGCTCATCGGCACCCTGGTCGGCGTGATTGCCGGCTATCGGGGCGGCTGGGTCGGGGCCACGCTGATGCGCACGGTCGATGGATTCCTGTCATTCCCATCGATCTTTCTGCTGCTGGCGCTGGCTGCCGCACTGAAGCCCAGTCCTGTGATGATCACCGTTATTATCGCCCTCACCAGTTGGATGGAGGTTGCTCGTATTGTGGAAGCGGAGGTCCGCTCGTTACGCGAACGCGAGTTCGTCCTCGCCGGCCGAATGCTGGGGTTGAGCGGTACCCACATCATGTTCCGCGAGATACTGCCCAACGCCATGGGGCCGATTATCGTCGCTTCCACCTTGACGGTCGCGCGCGCCATTCTCATGGAGGCCTACATCAGCTTCCTCGGCTACGGGATCCAGCCGCCACTGCCCAGTTGGGGCAACATGCTGAATGGCGCCCAACAATATCTGGGCAGCGCACCTTGGCTGGCAATCATTCCCGGAGCTGCAATCACCATTGCGGTAACCAGTTTCAATTTCATCGGTGACGGGCTGCGTGATGCGCTCGACGTCCGAGACGACCACATCTGAAGTTTCACCGACCGCAGATCTTTACCCCTGCAATGCAGCGAGAAGTCAGCCACGTGCAAGAGCCTCATATCGCCGACAAGAGCACACCCTACTGGTGGGAAGCAGCGCCCGTCATGCCGCTGCCGCGGCAGCCAGTCGCAGAGAAGCTTGACGTGGCAATTGTCGGCGCCGGTTATGCCGGGCTTTCGGCCGGGCTTGTGCTGGCGCGCGAAGGGCGCTCGGTCGCAGCTTTTGATGCGATGAATCCGGGCGAGGGTGCTTCCACCCGCAACGGAGGGATTACGAGCGCAAGCATCCGGCCGGACTATGCCGCGATCACCCGGCGCTTCGGGGAAGAGAAGGCCATGGCGATCGAGGCCGAGGGCAAGGTCGCACGCGAATTCCTCTACGACTTCATCAAGACCGAAGGGCTCGACTGCGACTTCCGACTGGTTGGCCAGTTCAAGGGCGCTTTCGGATATGAACAGTATGGGAAGATGGCGCGCGGCGCCGAGACGCTGGCGAAGAAACTGGGGATCGAGTCCTACGCGGTTCCGCATGACGAGCAGCGAAATTATATCGGCACCGATTTCTACCGCGGCGGAACCGTTCGGATGGATATTGGCGGGCTGCACCCCGCAAAATTCCACGCTGAACTCCTGCGGGTGGCGCTCGCCTCCGGGTTGACGGTCCATTCGCATACAGTGGTCAAGTCGATCGAGAGGAACGGTTCGGGGTTCCGCGTCGCGACTTCGGCAGGGACGGTGGATGCACGGCAGGTTCTGGTCTGTACCAACGGCTATACCGACGGCGCCGCTCCCTTCCTGCGGCGCCGCCTGGTTCCGGTCCGCAGCCGGATCATCGTGACTGAGGAACTTGCGCCCGATGTCATGGCGCGACTGATGCCGAAGCTGATGACGATCACCGAGAACCGGCAACTCGGTTTCTATTATCGCCCGTCGCCCGACGGGAAACGTATCCTGCTGGGGGGCCGTGACAGTTCTCGCGTCGGCGATCCGGCGGCGCCGAAACTTCTCCTACGCAAGGGACTGGTGAACCTTTTCCCGGAGTTGGAGAACGTGCGCCTTTCGCATTGCTGGTTCGGCAATGTGGCGATGAACCGAGACATGCTGCCCCGCATCTTCGAGAAGGACGGTGTGGTCTATGCCTCCGGCTTCTGCGGTTCGGGCGTGGTCTGGGCGCCTTGGATTGGCATGCGTGCGGCCCACAAGTTGATGGGGCATGGCGAGCAGTCGCGCACTGCGTTCGACTTTCGACCGCCTTCGGCCGTCCCGCTCTATCGTGGCAATCCGTGGTTTATGCCGGCGATTATCCAGGGCTATCGGTTGCAGGACCGTCTCGCCTTCTGGCGCGCCAGCCGCTGATCGCCGGAAATATCACGTGGGTAACCCTTTGGCGTGCCCGCCGCAGACACGACTGCAGAGCGGGTCACCTTGTTGCCGGAGAGCACTCCGTCGAAAAATCCGTCGGGGCTGGGGCCTGTCGGTGCGAAGCTGATCAGCGGTGGGACGCCTTTGCGCGGATCAGCGCGTCGGCCATGTAGAGGTCCTGCAGGGAGATACCGGAACTGTCGAAGACCGTGATCTCATTGTCGAAGCGGCGTCCGGGCGCACGCCTTTCGATGACGTCGCCGATTGGTGTTACCGCAAGCACGCCTGCGTCGATCTCGTCGCGCACGTGTTGGAACTCGCCGATCTGGACGGACTGGGAAAGCAGATCACAAAACAGACGTGCCTTGGGAAATAATTCGCTCGGCAATTCGCGCTTACCCGGAGCATCCGACCCCATGCTGACGATATGCGTTCCGGGTCCCACCCAAGCGGCATCGAACAGCGGTTCGCGTGAGGGTGTCGCCGTCACCACGATGTCGGCCGCGCGCACGGCTTCTTCCGGCAAGGCAGCGCGCGCCTTCAGTCCCCTTTCGCCGATCTGATCGACAAAAGCGTCGCGCCGCGGCGAAGGCCGGGCCACAACCAGCACGGTTTCGATTGGGCGGATGCGTGCCAGCGCCATCACTTCGAAGCTCGCCTGGTTGCCCGCACCGAAGATCGCCAGAACCTTGGCTTGCTTGCGCGCAAGAAGATCAGCCGCAACCGCGTCGGCTGCGGCCGTCCTGTAGGCGTTCACCTTTCCGGCCTCGATTACGGCGCGGAGCCGTCCTGTATGCTGATCGAGCAGGACGATGGTCGAGTTGTGGCGGGGAAGGCCACGTGCCGGGTTGCCCGACCAGAAGGAGCCGATTTTCACCCCGGTCAGGTCGTCCGACGAACCGGATTTGATTGAGAAGGTATTGGTCGCCTCCTGTGCGCGCCCGAGAACAGCCGGAAAGACCCAGCTCTGCCGCGATGCTGCTGCCACGAGAGCCTCCCGCGCCGCCTCGAAGGCAAGTTCATGCGTGACAAGGGCGGCAGACTCCTCTTCGCTAATGTAGATCATCCAAACTTCCTTGTGAGCATCAAGCCGTTCATCGCTGCAGCGTGTTCCGGCATGGCGTGGTCAGGCCCGAGATTACATCGGTGTAGAGGCACGGACGTCACGCCGACCGGCAACCATGATGGGCGACGCAAGGTGGCAGATGAGTAGTTTTCACTCGATTTGCGCCATTTTGTATGCCGAGGGACGGGGTCAAAACGAATGATCCCGTCGAGTTAACAGGGCAAAACAGCAGGGAAATCTGCCTGGCAGGCGCGACTTTAAGGTCCGACTTCAAATCGACCTCGGACCAAGAGACAGCGTTGCACTTATGGCCCTCGAATATGAGAGAGACACCCTCAGCGCCCCGATCGAGCTGATGAACTTCGAAACCCGCCATGTGCCGGGCGCGCTGAAGCTGTCGCAGGAGATGGGCTGGCCCTATCGCCATGAGGATTGGGAATTTGCCGTGATGGTCGGCAATGGCCTGATCCTCGAGCGGGCAGGACAGGTGATTGGCACTGCCATGTCGTGGAATTACGGACATTCCTATGCCACGGTCGGGATGATCATAGTTACTGGCTCCGCGCAAGGCGGCGGCAACGGCGCCCGGCTCTTTGATGGCTTGCTTGAGGCGGCACACGGTCGCAACGTGCTGCTCAACTCAACCGAAGAGGGGCTGGCGCTCTACAAGCGACGCGGCTTCACTGGCTGGGGCACGGTGCTTCAGCACCAGGGCTCGCTGACTGCCGCCGTGACGCGGAGTACCCGCGACGACATCCGTCAAGCGACAGCCTCCGACCTCGCGGCGATCCAGGCCTTCGACGAATCGGCCACGGGCATGCCCCGGCTGGCGATGGTGGCTGCGCTCGCCGATGTGGGCAACGCATTGGTCATTGAGCGCAGGGGACGGATTGCAGGCTACGCTATCGCGAGGAGGTTTGGCCGCGGCTATGTCGTCGGCCCTTGTGCAGCCGAGAGCGACCAAGACGCGCGGCTTCTGATCCTGGCCCAGCTTTCGAAGCTTCACAATCAATTCGTTCGCATCGACGTCTATGCCGAGGATGGATTGGGCGACTGGCTTGAGAGCCTTGGTCTTCAGCGGTCCGGCAGTGCGACCGCCATGGTCAAAGGGCAGCGACCCGTCTCCGAGGGGCCAGCCCATATGTATGCGTTGGCAAACCAATCGTTCACTTAGGAAACGAACTTATGAACAAGAGGGCGGCAAACCTGGCAGTGAGCGAGACGGCTCGGACGATCGACGCCTTGGTCACTCCGGCGCTGCTTCTCGACCGTGGGCGGCTCGAGCGCAACATCCAGGGTCTGGCCGAGCGCGCCAAGAAGCTTGGCGTGGTGCTGCGCCCGCATATGAAGACGGCCAAAAGCATCGACGTCGCCCGATGCGCGTTCCACCGCGAACCCGGTCCGATCACGGTCTCGACCATCGCCGAGGCGGAGTATTTCGCGGGCCATGGCTTTCGAGACATGACCTATGCGGTCGGCATCTCGCCGGGCTCGGCCATGCGTGCCTTGGAGCTTTGTCGCCGTACTGGCATCGACCTGAAGCTGCTGCTCGATACGGTGGAGCAGGCTGATGCTTTGGCCGACGTGCGCCAAGCAATCGGCATGACGCCGTCCGTCTTCATCGAACTGGACTGCGATGACCATCGCGGTGGATTGAAGCCGGACGATCCCAAGCTGCTCGAGGTGGCCAACAGGGTCGTCGAGGCGGGCGCTAATCTCGTCGGCGTCCTCGCCCATGCGGGCGAGTCCTATACCTTGAGCACGCCCGAGGCGCTGATCAAAGCAGCCGAGAACGAGCGTTCGGCCAGCTTGCGCGCGGTCGAAACTTTGCGCGCACACGGCCATGCCTGCCCGATCATCAGCCTCGGTTCGACGCCGACTGCACACTTCGCCGAGAATCTAGAAGGCATTACGGAGTTGCGCGCCGGCGTCTACATGTTTTCGACCTCGTCCAGCACGGGGTCGGGGTCTGTGCCATCGACGATATCGCGGTTTCCGTGTTGGCCACCGTGATCGGCGCCAAGCCGGAAAAGGGATGGGTGCTGGTCGACGCCGGGTGGATGGCGCTTTCGCGCGACCGGGGAACCGCAAATCAGCAGATCGACCAAGGTTACGGCGTGGTCTGCGACGAAAAGGGGCGGGTGCTTGAAGATGTGATCGTGGCCCAGGCCAGCCAGGAACACGGTATCCTCGCCATTCGTGCCGGCTCTGGAAAGTCCATGCCCGAGTTGCCGCTCGGGACTCGGGTCCGGATTCTGCCCAACCATGCGTGTGCGATGGCCGCCCAGCATGATTTCTACAGCGTCGTCAACGGGGACAGCCCCAAGATTGAAGCGCGTTGGGAGCGGATGCGCGGCTGGTAGGCGCGCAACTACGCTCGGATGTCGCTCCACTCAAATCAACACTGGTGGTCAAGAAAATGAAGTTTACCTCTTACTGGCTGGACACATCTCAGCCGTTCAATGAAGGATCGTCCAAACCGCTCGAAGGCCACTACGACGTGGCGATTGTGGGCGGCGGCCTGACCGGCTCCTCCGCCGCGCTGGCCCTTGCCAAAAAGGGCGCCAGGGTTGCCCTGCTGGAGGCCGAAACGATCGGCAACGCCGCGTCCGGCCGCAATGGCGGGATGTGCAACAACGGCTTTGCCCAGAACTATGCAATCATGGCTGGCAAGCACGGCAAGCCGGCCGCAAATGCTCTCTACAAGGCTTTCGACGCCGGCGTCGATATGGTCGAGCGGTTGGTGCAGGAAGAGAAGATCGACTGCAGCTTCTCCCGCGTCGGCAAGCTCAAGCTTGCCGCCAAGCCCGAACACTACGACATGCTGGCGCGCAGCCAGGAACTGCTGGCGGCCAATGTCGATCCCGAAACCAGGATGATCGCGCGCGAGGACCTGCGAACCGAAGTCGGCACCAACCGCTACCATGGCGGGCTGCTCTTTCCCAAGAGCGCGGGCATGCATGTCGGCCGGTTCGTCCGGGGCCTCGCGACCGCCGCTGCCCGGCGTGGCGCAGACGTCCATGAACGCTCGCCCGTCATGGCGATGCGCAAGGGTTCAGGCGGGCATGAGGTAACGACGCCAAAGGGCAAGATCGTCGCGCGGCAGGTCCTGTTGGCGAGCGGCATTTCCCAGGTTGGCCCGCTCGGCTGGATCCGCCGGCGCATGATCCCGGTCGGCGCCTTTCTGATCGTGACCGAGCCGCTGTCGCCCGACCACCTTAAGCGTCTCATGCCGACCGGGCGCATGATCGTCGACACGCGCAATCTCGTTGTCTACTGGCGGCTCACGCCAGACAATCGCCTTCTGTTCGGCGGGAGGGCGCGCTTTGCCGTGTCCAATCCTCAATCCGACGAAAAAAGCGGCCGGATACTCAAGGCGGCGATGGTCGAGGTCTTTCCGGAACTGGCCGGCACCCGCATCGACTACTGCTGGGGCGGCATGGTCGATATGACCCGCGATCGCCTGCCGCGCGCCGGAGAGCGCGATGGCATCTATTACTCAATGGGCTATAGCGGACACGGGACCCAGATGTCGACGTTGATGGGCACCATCATGGCCGACGTCATGGACGGGCACCCCGAGCTCAATCCCTGGAAGGATTTCGACTGGCCAGCGATCCCCGGTTATTTCGGGCGTCCCTGGTTCCTGCCGATTCTCGGCGCCTATTACCGCATGAAGGACCTTGTAGGGTGATGACGCCCCTCGAACACCTGTCCCGCAACGGCCACCTGGACAAGTTTTTCATCGACGGTCAATGGGTTGAGCCGAGCGGCACCGCGACGGGCGCCGTCGTCAATCCCGCCACAGAAGAGGTTGTGAGCCAGTTTCCGCTTGGAAATGGCGAGGACGTGGACGCGGCCGTTGCAGCGGCTCGCAGGGCATTCGCCACCTGGAGTCGGACCACGCCAGAAGACCGCGCGGGTCTGCTCGATCGCCTGCAAGCGCTGCTCGAGGCGCGCGGCGAACTGCTGGCTCAATGCCTGAGCCTCGAAATGGGCGCGGCGATCGGCTATGCGCGCAGCGCGCAGGTGCCGCTGGCGATCACCCATGTTAAGGTCGCTCGCGATGTGCTGACAGACTTTCGCTTCGTCAAGCAACGGGGGCAAACCGCCGTCACCCACGAACCGATCGGTGTCTGCGCCTTGATCACTCCGTGGAACTGGCCACTTTACCAGATCACCGCCAAGGTTTCGCCGGCGCTCGCTGCAGGCTGCACGGTCGTGCTGAAGCCGAGCGAGCTTTCTCCCTTGGACGCCCTGCTGTTTGCCGAGGCGATCGAGAAAGCCGGCTTCCCTGGCGGAGTTTTCAACCTCGTGCAAGGTGACGGTCCGTGCGTGGGGATGGGTCTCGCCTCCCATCCCGATGTGGATATGATCTCCATTACCGGGTCCACCCGCGCGGGCATTGCGGTGGCCCAGGCGGCAGCGACCACGGTCAAGCGTGTCGCGCAGGAGCTCGGCGGCAAGTCGCCGAACGTGATCCTGCCGGACGCAGATCTCGATCGCGCCGTTTCTCTGGGCGTAGCCGCCGCCTTCCGCAATCTCGGCCAGTCATGCAGCGCCCCGACGCGCATGATCGTGCCACGCGCGCTGCTCTCCGAGATCGAGGCAATCGCCAAAAGGGCCGCAGCCCAGATCGTAATTGGCGATCCTCTTTCGGAAGCCACAACTCATGGTCCAATCGCAAACCGTGCCCAATTCGACCGCATCCAAACCATGATCGGCGTCGGCATTTCTGAGGGCGCCAGGCTCCTCACCGGAGGACCGGGTCGTGCGCACGATCTGAACGTCGGGTTCTATGTGAGGCCGACTATCTTTTCCGACGTCCGCACGAGCATGCGCATTGCCCAGGAAGAGGTCTTCGGGCCCGTTCTCTGCATCATCCCCTACGACACAATCGAGGAGGCCGTCACCATCGCCAACGACACGGTCTACGGTCTGGGCGCCCATGTGCAGGGCGAGGATGTGGACGCCGTCAGGGAGGTGGCCTCGCGGATACGCTCCGGTCAGGTGCATCTCAATTACCCGGCCTGGGATCCGCACGCCCCGTTTGGCGGTTTCAAGCAGTCTGGAAACGGACGCGAATATGGGGTCGAGGGCATGTTGGAGTATCTCGAGGTCAAATCCATCCTCGGCTATTTCTAGGCGACATCTTCGCCAAGCACAGGGGCGCGCGCCCGTGGGCCGAGCCGAGCTCCTGGACCGGGCTCGCGTACGAACCTGGCAATTTGCCATGGCTCTGCGCCGCGCTGGCGATCTGCTGAGTAGCCGGTCGAGGCCCGGTAGCGAGGCTTGGTCGATCTAGGATGCCGTCGAAATTAGAAATGTCTGGCCGTAACGGTCCAGTCGATCAAGTCTGTACGGTTTCGTACATCGAATTGAACACAACCGTGGATAGATTACCATCGCCCTGGGCCGCGTACGGGGAGGGTTGGATGAGTAAGGTGCAGAGGATCAGTCCGGTAGTAGAGCAAGCAATCGCCGCAGTCCTCAATAGGGAGGATCGTGGTGACACCATCTCGATCACAGCGACATTAAAGGCAGCACGGCAAGCCGCCCCTTATCTGGTCGCATCCGACGAAGAGCTAACCGAGGCGATCGTCGAGGCAGCAACTGCCCTTGGCCTGTCCGTGGCTTTCGACAGCCGGGAATAGCCGCCGGCTCACCAGTTCTTGCTCGCTACCCTGGCGCGCTTACTGCGAGCCCACGCGATGACGCGTGCGTGCTCGTCCGCCATAGCCGCGCCGAAGCGGCAAGGCATCGCGGATGCCCTGCGCAGTGATTGCGTCCTTGTTATAGCCAGCATCGCCAACGAGCGCCCACACTGCTTGCGAAAGACGTTGGACAACGCTGCGCCAGCGAATGGCCTCTCGTGCCTTGCTGCGCCAAGACGGTCGGCGAAGGCAGGCCATCCCGGCTCCGATCAAGTGCCCTGCGCCAGCCGGTCCACCAAGGTTGCCGCGATCACCCTCGATGTCGTAGAGCCTATGGTGGGCGGTTAAAATTGGCGGAGAAGAATATATGCCAGAGCACCCGAAACTCGTCTCGACTGCCAAGTCGCATGGCGGCGCCCAGCATGTTTACTCTCATCTCTCAACGAGCTGCTCGTGCGAAATGACGTTTGCCATTTTCGTGCCTCCGCAGGCACGGGAACGGCGTTGCCCGGTGGTGTGGTACCTCTCCGGACTCACCTGCACCCATGCGAATGTAATGGAAAAAGGCGAATACAGACGTATTGCCGCCGAACTTGGCTTGATCGTTGTCTGTCCCGACACCAGCCCGCGTGGTGCCGACATTCCGGATGAAAAGGACAATTGGCAGTTCGGCAGCGGCGCCGGTTTCTACCTCGACGCGACGCAAGAGCCATATGCCAAGAACTATCGCATGTATTCCTATATCGTCGAGGAGCTGCCAGCTGTAATCGGGCGCGAATTTCCCGCCGATATGGCGCGCCAGTCGATCTTCGGCCATTCGATGGGCGGGCATGGCGCGCTGACGATCGCACTGAAAAATCCCGCACGTTTCAGGAGTTGCTCAGCATTTGCGCCGATCGTGCAGCCAAGCACAGCCGGCTGGTCGAAGCCGGCTTTCGAAAAATATCTCGGCCGGGATGAGGCCTCGTGGCGGCGCTACGACGCCACTTCGCTCATCGAGGATGGACACCGTTTCCCGGAATTCCTGGTCGATCAGGGAACATCAGACGGTTTCCTCCAGGAGGACCTCAGGCCTTGGCTGCTCGAAGACGCCTGCTCCAAAACCGGCATTCCGTTGAAATTGCGGATGCAGGACGAATACGATCACTCCTATTTTTTCATTTCGACCTTCATGCATGACCATATGACGTGGCATGCCGAACGGCTTTCACGAGGCTAAGGCCAGAGGAATAGGTCGGCAGTCAGGCGGGCTCGGTGACGACGCCGATACGCCGGTAGACGAATGGTCCGTCCTTCGAAGGAACCGCCGCAGCGCGCTGGGCTTCGTCGATCAGCATTGCCATGCGCGCATGGATCGGCGATTTCGCGCAAGCCGGGTCCGTCGCGGCGGCATCGCCGGCGATTGCCATAGCCTGGCAGCGGCAGCCGCCCCAATCGATCTCGCGCCGCTCACAGTTGCGGCAGGGCTCCTGCATCCAGTCCGTACCACGAAAGGCATTAAATGCCGGGGAATCGGTCCAGATCGCGGCCAGGCTGCGCGGTCCAAAACGCTCGAAGCTGAGCGACGGGATGGTCTGGGCAGCGTGGCATGGCAGTACGGTGCCGTCCGGCGTCACCATGAAGGCGTCGCGCGCCCAGCCGCCCATGCACGGCTTGGGATAGATGGCGAAATAATCCGGCGTGACGAAATCGATGTTCATGATGCCGGTGAGCCGTTCGCACGCCGCCGCGACGATCTCCGCCTGCCGGTCGACGGCAGCACGCTCGGGCATCAGTTGATCGCGATTGGTCAGCGCCCAGCCGGCGTACTGCACGTTGGCGATCTCGAGACGCTCCGCACCCAGCGAAAGGGCCAGATCGATGAATTCCGGTACCTCCTCGATGTTGTGGCGATGGATCGGCGCGTTGATGGTAAGCGGCAAGCCGGCCGCGCGAGCGCGCCGTGCCGTTTCCAGCTTCTTTTCGTGGCTGCCCCTGTGATTGCCGATGCGCTCGGTGGTCGCCGACCGTGCGCCTTGAAAGCTCAGTTGCAGATGGTCGAGTCCGGCTTCGGCAAATGCCTCGATGCGGCCATCCGCAATGCCGACGCCGGCGGTGATCAGGTTGGTGTAGACGCCGCGGGCCGAAAGCCCGGCGATCAATTGCTCGAGATCGCGACGCAGCGTCGGTTCACCGCCGGACAGATGCACCTGGAGAACGCCAAGATCGGCCGCCTGCGAGAACAGGTCGAGCCAACTCTGCGTGTCGAGTTCGCGATTGGCCTTCAGCAATTCGAGCGGATTGGAGCAATAGGGGCATTGCAGCGGGCAGCGATGCGTCAGTTCCGCCAGCATGCCGATCGGGGGGAGAGGGGGCTCGCTCATAGCTTCACCAGCAGCTTGTCCGACCATTCCTGCAGGAAGGCGACGACATCGGCCGCCACAGCCTCCTGTTCGGCGTCATAATCTGCGGCAAGGCCGGCAATGATGTGGCCGACCGTGGACCGTCCATCGCAGCGGCGCAATATGTCGAGGCTGATATCGTTTGGCCAGAACACCTTTTCGGGCGAAAGCACGGCGAACGCCTGGCGCACGGGGTCGTACTGTATGCGCACGTGCTTCGGCAGCGATGGAACCGACTGCGGCGACACCATGGCTCTTTCGCGCAGTGCCATCATTGGGCTGCCTCCGGACGGAAGGCGCCGGGCGGGATATTGCCCGGCTCGCCATAGGCGTGTTGAAGCGCGTCAAGCATGGCCCAGAGTATATCGCATTTGAACACCAGTGCATCGATCGCCTGCTGCTGGCGTTCCGCCGTGTCGGCATGTTCGAGCACATAGGCAAGAGCGAAGTCGGCGTCGCGCGAGGCCTGTTCTGGCCGTCGGCTGAAATAGGCCAGCGTGTCCTCGGTGATATAATCGTATCTGGCCAGCATCGCGGGTACCCGCTCGCCGATGATGAGCGGCGAGAACATCTCGGTCAGCGACGACGCGACCGCCTCTAGCAGGGTCCGGTTCGTGCAAAAGGAGAGGTAAGCGCCAACCGCGAAACGTGTCGCCGGCAGGGCCAGCCTCTCGCTCTTCACCGCGTCGGCATCGAGACCGAGCGAGGTCGCCAGGTGCAACCAGCGCGCAATACCGCCGCTCCAGCCGTTCTCGCCGTCATGATCCTCGATGCGTTTGCGCCAGGCGGCGCGAAACGCCGGATCCTCGGCATGTGCGAGGATCATAGCGTCCTTGCGTGGAATGACGGCCTGATAGCAATAGCGGTTCAGCGCCCAGGCCTGCATCTCGGTCTTCGACAGCGCACCGCTGGTCATCCTGTGATGGAAAGGATGGCGGTTGTGATAGCGCTCGGCACCGACCCGCCGCAGCACGGCTTCGAGCTCGCTGGAGGACAGGCCGTTGCTGGCTGCGTCGTGGAAATCACTCAAAGGTCCATCTCCATCCCGTCGCGGGCCACTTCCCAGCCAGCCGCTTTGACTGCTGCATGCTCGGCAGAATTCTCGTCCAGAACAGGATTGGTGTTGTTGATGTGGACGAAGACACGGCGGCCGATCCTCACATCGGCCAAGCCGGCGATCGACCCCGCGTCTCCCGACATTGCCAGATGCCCCATGCGCGCACCGGTCTTCTGGCCGACGCCGGCAGCAATCATCTCGTCGTCGGTGAAGACCGTGCCGTCGAACAGAAGGCATGCGGCATCGGCTAGACGCGTTCGCAGGTTCGCATCGATGCGGGCGCAGCCGGGGATGTAGAAGACGGAGCCGCGACTGCCGGCACCGGCGATTCGAACGCCGATCGTGTCGCCGGCATCGGAGCTGAAATTCGCATCCGGCTGGCCTCTTTCTTCGAGATAGAGGGCTATCTTCCCGGGCACGGGAAAGCTCTCGACAGCCACCCCAGTGTCGTGCCCGTCTGCATCGCAGATCGCCAGTTCTTGCGCCGGCGGCAAGATGCGTCGCGGCACGAGCGCCGGATCGAGGACATTGAAAATCGAATTCGCCTCCAGCGTTGCCAGAACCTGAGTCGTTGCATAGACAGCGAAAGGCTGCCGCTCACGCAGGCTGAGCAGGCCGGCGACATGATCGACATCGGCGTTGGTCAGCACCACCGCGCGAATAGGTGTCGAGCGCAGCGGCGCGTCGTGCGCGGGTTGCAATTCAGGCGTTGCCGCGATCTGCTGGCGAATGTCGGGCGACGCGTTGAACAGAACCCAGCCGAGCCCATCCGCCGACGCGGCGACACTTGATTGGGTTCGTGAATGCACGCCAGCTACCCCCGTGCGAGCCGCACGGCTCAGACGATAATTGCAGTTCCATTGCGGAAAGCCACCGCCTGCCGCCGATCCGATGATTCTCAAGCGCATGAAAACGCCCGCCCCGCGGCTTCTCTGACCAGCAGCCGATTTGCAGCCGCAAAAAACGTCCCGCCCGCTTTGCGTGCCTCAAACTCTTTCACGAAAATCCCATGCGGCAAGGGGATGCGTGCCCCTGTTGCCAGGGACACGCACCTCTGCGGCCTACTTCTTGGGAGTAATTTCAGCAGGCAGATACCGCGAAATTTCAAAGCCCGCAGCAACCTGACACATGGTCGGTTTTGTCCAGCTCTTCTTCATAACATTTCTCCTCTTCTACCAGCCCGAAGGGGCCGATCCGGTGGTTAGCCAACCATTGCAGGGCACCGAAGCAATGGCTCGTCCATCACGTCTCAAAATGGACAAATGAAACACAAGGTTTTGAAAGGCCGAAAAACAAAACTATCGAAAGTAGCTGTAGTTCTCTTCAATTGTTCATCGCGTAGGTTATTTTCTCCTCCTGACCCATCCCAACTATTGCGTAATCGGATTGTCGTGCTCGTCGATCAGCGGCACATTGTAACCCAGCAGGAGCTTGGTGATCTCCGCCTGGTTTTCCCTGATCACCCGGTTGAGCGTCCGCTTCCATTCCTGGTCGGACGGACGTACGCCCATGGTGATGCGGTAGGACATGCGCGAGCCGGTTTTTTCCTTCAGCAGCGGAACAATGGTGACATCGGCTCCGAGTTCCCTGGCATAGTAACCTGCCATCGGCCCCCACAGGGCCGCCGCGTCAATCTTGCCGGCGAGCATGTCCTTGATCATGACCTCCCCTATGGAAGGGGTGACGCGCGTATCCACCGCCAGCGGGTAGATCTTGGCGGTCCGCAGAAGCTTGTTGGTGGCCATGTTGGCGGTTGGCGGCGTGCTTTCGACGACGCCGATTCTCTTGCCGGAAAGTTTCGGGTCTTCGATCGTCTCGACGCCTTCCATGCCGTTGCCTTTCGGGTATACGAGCACATAGGCGGAGCGGTAGTAGGCATTGGTGTTCTGCACCAGTTCATCACCTTGGGCGTAGCCCATGATGATGTCGCATCGGTTGGCCCCCAGCGTGTTGCGCACAAAGCCGGTAACATTGGGAAACCACGTGTAAGCGACTGATTTCCGCCCCGTGTTCTTGGCAACCAGTTCAGCCAGCTTGTTTTCGAAGCCTTGGCCGCTCTTGTCGGTAAAGGGCATGTTCGAGGGATCGGCGCAGACGCGCAGAATGTCAGGATCGACCAGTTCGCCCGCAGCGCCAAGCCCGGCATTTTGCGCCAGAACGTTCGACGGCAGCAAGGCGAGCGCGCCGAGGATCGGCAGAACGACGCGCAGCTTCGATGCAGTGCAGCCGGTCATATCATCCACCCATGCAGGATGCTTCGGCATCCTTGGCTGCCTGAGCCTTGTTTTCGTGCTTAGGCGGCCTGCCGCGGGGTGCCGCGCCATCGGCGCGAGCGCGCAGATAGACGTAGAGATCGTCCAGGTAACAATAGACGTTCTTGTTGTCGCCAAAGGCAGGCATGACATTTTCCTTGCCGCCGCCGACATTCTTGCGGCCCTCGGCGACGATCGACAGGAACGTGGCGTAATCCATGTTCTTCAGGCTATTAGCCAGGGCAGGCGCATAGCTCGAACCTGTGGCGTCCTGTCCGTGACAGACATGGCAATCTGAGTGATACCGGCGATACCCGCTGAAGGTGTACCAATCGACGGTTCCGTTTTCGATCTTGTAGGTCGGATTTCCGTCCGCATCTAAATATTTGCCTCCTTCTTGCTTCACCGCCTTGGCTTTTTCCATGCTGTCTTCGGCCCGTGCCAGACTTGAGCTGGCCAGAGGCAGCAGGATCAGGGCGAGAGCGGAAACTGCAATGCGAACGATCATTCAGACTCTTCCTTCATTTGCCAGAAACCCTGGCTGCCGTCGTGCAGCG
Organism: Mesorhizobium sp. M0306; assembly: GCF_040321655.1. Classification (NCBI taxonomy): domain Bacteria; kingdom Pseudomonadati; phylum Pseudomonadota; class Alphaproteobacteria; order Hyphomicrobiales; family Phyllobacteriaceae; genus Mesorhizobium; species Mesorhizobium sp. M0306. Next base: position 64,559 of record NZ_JAMYRY010000013.1, read on the forward strand.
GCATTGATCGGTGTTGGGTGGGCGGCGCAATCGAGAGCCCGGTTCCCGGCTTCGGGTGACCCGGGCTCTCGTTTTTCGAACCTAGTCGTAAGGCTCTTCCCGGCTATCAGTCCGGGAGGCCGAACACGGTGAGCTGGCCGCCCAGCGTCGTATAGTCGGCAAGTGCAGCGTAACCGCCGACAGCACCCAGACCGGCGGTTCCAACGACTGCGGTCTGGTCGCCCTGCGCACGGCCCTGATCAACGGCACCATGCCAGGCAGCGGCGTTATCGGGCGAAAGCAGCCCACCTGCCAGACCGATACCGGCCCATCCACCGACGCCGGACAGAACGGCGACGTACTGCTTGCCGTCATGTTCATAGGTCGTGATGTTGCCGATGATGCCGGACGGGGTCTTGAACTTGTACAGTTCCTTGCCGTCCTTATCGACCGCCTTGATGTAACCTTCGAGGGTACCGTAGAAGACGACGTCGCCATCGGTCGCCAACGCCCCCGACCACACCGAGAACTGCTCGGGCTTCGACCAGACGATCTCACCCTTGGCTGCATCCCAGGCAATGAAGTTGCCCATGTTACCGTCACCGCCAGGCGCCGCATACATCGACACGGTAGCGCCCACATAGGGCTGACCGGCGGTGTAGCTCACTTTGTAAGGCTCATAGTCCATGCAGACATGGTTGGTCGGCACGTAGAACAACCCGGTCTTCGGCGAGTAGGCGGCCGGCTGCTGGTCCTTGGTTCCAAGCGCGGCCGGGCAGATTCCGGTCGAGTTGGTGTCTTCGCCGTTCTGCTGGGTCGAATACTTGGCGACGACCTGTGGGCGGCCATACTGGTCGCTCTTGGGATCCATGTTGACTTCCGTCGCCCAGTTCACTGCCGGATCGTATTTTTTGGCGACGAGAAGTTCGCCGGTGGCTCGATCCATTGTGTAGGCAAAGCCGTTGCGGTCGAAATGCACCAGCACGTCGTGCTTGGCGCCGTTGACCTCCATGCCATCGACGAGAATCATCTCGTTGATGCCGTCATAGTCCCACTCGTCATGCGGGGTCATTTGGTAGAGCCATTTGGCAACACCGGTATCCGCATCGCGAGCCATGATTGTCATGGACCAGCGATTGTCGCCTGGGCGCTGGACCGGGTTCCACGTCGAGGGATTGCCGGTGCCGTAGTAGACGAGGTTCAGCTTGGGATCATAGGAATACCATCCCCATGTCGTGCCGCCGCCCGTCTTCCACTGTTCGCCTTCCCAGGTGTTCGTGCCGGAATCCTTTCCGACAGGCTTGCCGAGATGGGTCGTCTTCTCAGGATCGAGAAGGGTGTCTGCATCAGGACCTTCCGAATAGGCTTTCCAGGCGAGCTTGCCGTCTTTCAGATTGTAGGCGGCCAGCCAGCCGCGAACACCGAATTCAGCACCGGAGACGCCCACGAGCACCTTGTCCTTGATGACTACGGGTGCCGACGTGCCGGATTCGCCCTTTCCGCCGTCGGTCTGGTCGCCGTTCTTGACAGACCACACGACCTTGCCGGTCTTGGCATCGAGCGCGACGACGGTGGTGTCGGCCTGGTTGAGAATGATCTTGCCGTCGCCATAGGCGACACCGCGATTGACCGTGTCGCAGCACATGATCGGAATGACGTTCGTGTCCTGCTTGGGCTCGTATTTCCAGAGGATCTTGCCGTCGTTCTTGAGGTCCAGAGCATAGACGTTGTTTGGGAAAGGCGTGTGGACATACATCACGTCGCCGATGATTAGCGGCCCGCCTTCGTGACCACGCAGCACGCCGGTGGAAAAGCTCCATTTGACCTGCAGGTTTTTCACATTGTCGGCAGTGATCTGGTTGAGTTTGGAATAGCGGGTGTTGGCGTAGTCACCCGTCTGCATCGCCCAGTTCTTCGCATCCGATGCGAGCTTTGCAAGGTCTTCATTGGCCGAAGCCGTATAGGCAGCGCCGAGCGATAAAAACGCCGCGGTCGTCAGAATGTAGGTAGTTTTCGCAAGTACACGCATCCAAAATCCTCCCGGGTTCACAGTGAAGAATCGACCGTCAAGCCCCACAAGGGCTTGCCCAAGCAATTCATGTTGGGAAGTTATTTTCCGGCAGCTGTCACGACCTACCCCGAAGCAGAGGGCACCGTTACCGCCCGCCCCCCTTGGTCTTCGAAAGACTGCCGCCGCTCCCTGATGACGGTGGCGCTCTTGAAGCCGGAAACAGGAAAAAGCTATGTCATCGTAAAAGGCCAGGCAAGCAAAAACCTACAATGCATCGTTGCGCTGCAATATCGATTATGGTGCGGTGCAATATTCAGAAACAATTAAAAGAAGCGTCTTGTGAAAAACTATTAAGCAGATGAGCCTCCAGCCGCGACATATATAGCAACCATATTGTTCCCGTATTCTCAAGGTGATACACATTTAACTTTATTTCGATATATTCTACGAGGCACCTCGGAGTAAGTATGCGTGCATCTCGCTGCCTGCCGATAGTGGGCGAAGCATGAAATGAACGCGAGAAGGGGGGTGCACAGCGGGTCATGAAGCTGGCTCTTGTCGGCCGATAGGGCATTCCTCCTTTGGTCCTATACGCAGGCCATGGGAGCTTGACTGGCTTTGCGGCACGTCGCCAATTGGAGCGATGATCCCGTCTGGATGCATGGTGTCCAGGCCAACTGGAGGTTCCTCATGATAAGGTCTGTTGGATCTCTCACCTTGCCGGTGGCCTTTGCGGCGCTGGCCTTTGCGAACTCGGCCAATGCCGCGGGAGACTACCCGACGGCAACGATTGCCGACTACGTGCTCGGCTGCATGCAAACAAATGGCCAGACACGTCAGGCGCTTGAAAGCTGTTCCTGCTCGATCGATGTTATTGCCTCGATCCTTCCTTACGATCACTATGAGAGGGCGGAGACCTTCAAAAGCATGTCGTTGACGACAGGGGAGGCGGCAGGGTTGTTTCGCGAAAGCGCGCCGGCGAAGGCGGCGCGCACGGAACTGAAACGCGCGCAGGCGGAAGCTGACATACGTTGCTTTTAGTCAGGCGGAACAGGCACGCGTGGCCGTGCGCCTCACAGTCCCGCTGTTTCCATCGGCCGATGGCCGCGAAATACCTTGCCATCCGTGATACCTTGCCATCCGTGTCTGTCGCCTCCGCACGGATTTCGCCTTTGCCATCCGCCGTGATCAATTCGTCCACGTCCTGGAAAGCAAAGACGTTGTCGGCGACTTTCCTGATCTTGAATTCAAGGCCGCCGGCAGCGGCGAGAGCGGTCCGCCCGAGGCAACAAAGGCAGCACCGCGGCGCTGACCGCGGTGCAGGCGAAGCCGTTCACAAGCTTGCGTCGTACCCTGTCGATCGGCATGTCTCCTCCGATATGCATTCCGAACGGCAAGGCGATCAGGCCACATCCGGAAATTTTTGCTGGAATGACCGCAAAAGGTCGCTCATCACCTGTGGATTGCGATGTTGCCGCGGCAATCTTACGTCGAACATGCGAACCAGGAATGCCGATCAAATCGCTCGTTCCTTGCTCGGAAAGGCACATTTCCAGCGCACGACCTTGAGCCTCGGATGTTCCTGAGACCATTTTGCGATCTCGGCAGGCGCCAGGAACATGCATTGGAACAGAGAGCCGCGGCTCTCGAAATAGACATGTTCATCTCGGCAATTGCCCGGATTGGCGCTAAGGCACACCGTTAATATGAGATCGACCATGTCCATCTGGCACTTATCGTCGCCTGCGCGGCGAACTCTCCAGAGTTCGTGCTTTGGAGTTGCAGCGGATTCCTGAAGGTGCCCAAACAGCAAACCGGTTGGAGTGAGGCTACGCGCTCGGCCAATAGGCGTCAATAATGTGAACCGCGTGTCGCTGCGCACTTCCCCTTCGCGCAGTCGGGAAACGAAACAGGACCTTTGTACGATTGACTTCCGTCATCGGCAGTCTAGCTTTTCGAGGCGTGCAGGTGCTGCCAGTCCGGGGAGGAAGGACGAACGTTTGCTCTCCGGCGTAAACGGGGATGCCGGCGATCAAGGCATCGACACGCGTAAATTGTCCGGGGCACTCACACGATCAATGAGGAAATGCCATGCGCGCAGTCGCATTTTTCGCCGCCGTGTCCGTCGCCACCTTTGTCACTACCCAGTCTCAGGCACAGGATGCCGCGGCGGGTGAGAAGGTCTTCGCCAAATGCAAGGTCTGCCACGTGGCAGACAAGGACCAGAACAAGATCGGTCCGTCCTTGAACGGCGTCATCGGCCGAACGGCCGGGACGCATCCAGGGTTCAGCTATTCCAAGGCGATGACCGAGGCCGGCAAGTCCGGCGTCAAATGGGATGAGGCCACGTTGACCACCTACCTTCACGATCCGAAAGCGATGGTCAAAGGAACGAAGATGGCGTTTGTCGGCCTCAAGAAAGACGAGGACATCGCCAATGTCATTGCCTACCTGAAGCAATTCTCCAAATAACGCGGTACTTCCGCCGGCCATTTGGACTGCGCCCGGCCGGCGTTGGCCTGGGCATTGCGCTTGAGGTCACGCAGCGTCTTGCAGCCTCTGCATCGCAGACGGCATATCGAACAGGCTGTCGCAAACGAGGTCGGCGCCAAGCTCTTCAACGGGAATTTGGCTGTATCCGCCACGCAGCAGAATGACTGCCATGCCGGCGGCGCGGGCGGCGGCCACGTCGGCGCTGCTGTCTCCGACCATCAGCGTGTCACGAGGTTCGACCTGAAGCTGGTCGAGCGCCAGCAACAGCGCGTCTGGTGCCGGTTTCAAGTATGTCACCGCGTCTCCGCCGACGATCGCGCCGAGATATTCCGTCAGCCCAAAATGGAGCAGGATTTCGCGAGCCGCCAACTGCGGCTTGTTGGTCACCACGCCCATGGCTATTCCGCTCAAATGCAAGTGCGTGAGAACCTCCCTGACGCCAGGCATCAGCCTCGTCCGGCCGGTCAGATGCCTGCGATAGATCGGCGCCATGACGCGGTTGGCCTCATCGAGCGCGCTGCCGAGGAGCGGCGTGCCGGAAGCCGCGAAGGCTCGTTCGACCAGTTTCCTGATGCCGCCGCCGATCATGGACTTGACCTGATCCAGGCGCAGCGGCGGCAGATCGCGGCCGGCCAGCAATTCGTTGACGGCGGCCGTTATATCAGGCGCCGAATCGACCAGCGTACCGTCGAGATCGAACAGGATCGCCTTGGGCGAGCGAAACGGCCTGCCTGCGCCGACGTTCATGCAGCACCCTTCCACTTGATCGAACAGCCGATCGAAGCGATCTGGTCGAGCGGTCCGTCGCCGGTTCGGGCAACCTGCTTCATCGCCTCGAACAGGTCGCGCCTCAGCCCGGGCGATTCGGCGTCGCGTCGCGACGCGTCAAGCCGGCCGCGATATTGCAGCGTCAACTCGCTGTTGAGCCCGAAGAAATCCGGGGTGCACACGGCTCCGTAGGCACGCGCCACCGTCTGGCGCTCGTCGTGGAGATAGGGGAAAGTGAAGCCGTTCGTGCTGGCGAAGAGCTTCATATTGTCGAAGGAATCATCCGGATAGGCCCCGGCATCGTTTGAGTTGATCGCGACAAAGCCGATGCCTTCGGCCTTGAGGTCGTTGGCGTCGCGCACCATGCGTGAAATCACCGCCTTCACATAGGGGCAGTGGTTGCAGATGAAGGCCACCACCAGCCCGTTCGGGCCGGCGTGGCTTAAGATCGAATGCGATGGGCCGTCGACGCCAGGCAAAACGGCGTCGATGGCTCGCCAGCCGAAATCGCAGACAGGTGGAATTGCCGCCATATTTGCCCTCCGATGAAACGGTTCATGCAGCTTTCCGGATCGCCCCGTCGGCCGCCTGCCTGATGGCGCCGATATTGGCGCAATAGGCCGCCTGGGTGCCGCCCTTAAAGATGGCCGAGCCGGCGACCAGCACATTGGCGCCGGCCGCGGTGACCAGCGGAGCGGTTTCGGGCGTGACGCCGCCGTCGATCTGTATGTCGATCGGACGATGGCCGACCAACGCCTTGACACGCCTGACCTTGTCGACGACTGCCGCAATGAAGGCCTGGCCGCCGAAGCCCGGATTGACCGTCATCAAAAGCACCAGATCGAGCCGGTCGAGCACATATTCGATGACGCTTTCCGGCGTTGACGGGTTCAGCGACACGCCGGCCTTCTTGCCGAGATTTCTGATTGCCTGCAGCGAACGGTCGAGATGCGGTCCGGCCTCGGCATGCACTGTAATGATGTCGCAACCGGCATCGGCGAAGGCGCCGAGATAGGCGTCGGCCGGCGCGATCATCAGGTGGCAGTCGAAGACCTTGTCCGTTCGATTACGGATCGCCTTGACCACCGGCGGACCGAAGGTGATGTTGGGCACGAAATGACCATCCATCACATCGAGATGGATCCAATCGGCACCCGCCCGGACGACCGCTTCGACCTCGTCGCCAAGCCGCGAGAAGTCCGCGGAAAGGACCGAAGGCGCGATGATTGTCGTAGTATCCATGGTCGTCGGCTCCCATTCTGTCGTCCGTTTCCGGTCGCTGCACACCAATCGGCGTCGTCTCGTCAGCGCGTCTTCGTCTCCGGTTCGCCTTCGAGCTTACCTTCCGCGAATACGCGGCTGCCGCGAATATCGGATTCCTCGATGGTGATAAGGTCGATTTTCGTCAACGCCCGGTCGCGCGATGCGAAAAGCCGGCTGGCCTGGCGAAGCCGCGCCCGGTCGAGGCCATTGCGAACCGATCGAGCGTTGGAGAAATGCGGCAGCCGCATGCGGATCGGGAGATACTCTTCGAGCGCCTTGGCCGCCGCTTCGCTGAGACGGTAATTCTGTTCCGCCAGCATGATCTCGGCGATCGATTTGAGTTCGCTGACGCCGTAGTCGGGAAAATCGAGGTGATGGGCGATGCGCGAGCGCATGCCGGGATTGCTGTCGAAGAAGCGGTCCATCTTGTCCTTGTAGCCGGCAAGAATCACAACCAGATCGTCACGGTTGTTTTCCATGCATTGCAGCAGGATTTCGATCGATTCCTGGCCGTAGTCGCGTTCGTTCTCTGGCTTGTAGAGATAGTAGGCCTCGTCGATGAAAAGCACCCCGCCCATGGCGCGCTTGATCACGTCGCGGGTTTTGGGCGCGGTGTGGCCCACATACTGGCCGACGAGATCGTCGCGCGTCACCGCGACCATGTGCCCTTCGCGGACATAGCCGAGACGATGCAGGATTTCCGCCATTCTGAGCGCCACGGTGGTCTTTCCGGTACCGGGATTTCCCGTAAAGTTCATGTGCAGCGTCGGCGCGCCCGCGATCAGCCCGAACTTGCGGCGAAGCCGGTCGACCAGGAGCAGCGCGGCGATCTCGCGGATGCGGTTCTTGACGGGTTTCAGGCCAACGAGTTCGCGGTCGAGCTTTTCCATCACCTCGTCGATGTTGGATGCCTCGAACTCGGCCTGCAGATCAACCGTTTCGCCCGGCACGGCAGCGCCCTTTGCTATCGCGTCCAGCATGGTTTCGCCTAGCTCCGCTCGCCTTCGGGCCTGTCGGTCGCGTAAGGCACGATCGAATAGCCCTGGCTGCGCCCGTCACGCTCCTGGCGCAGCAGCCGGAACCCGGGTTCATGGGGCGGCCGGTTGACGATGAATGACATGCGCGGCGCTTCCCAGCCCTTGGTCGAGTCGAAAGCGGTGACCCGGACATACATGTTGGGCATGGCTTTCCGGCAATTGTTGATTTCAAGCAGGATGCCCGCCGGGTCCCTCAGGTCGAACATCGGGTTGCCGTACATTTCCCAATAGGTGTTTCGCGGATGCGGATCGTCCGTGTACTCGACGCTGACCGCCCAGTGGTTTTTCAGCGCGTATTTGATCTGCGCCGAAATCTGCTCATCGGTCAGCTCGGGCAGGAACGAAAACTGTCCCTGCGTGACCTTGTTTCCGGGATTGGTCATCATGGCGAAGGTTCCTTTCGTCTAGAAGTTCGGCGTTGCGGTTGGCACAAAGTCGGCCGTGTCTGTCGATTCGTAGTTGAAGGTGACGTCCTTCCACGTCTCCAAGGCCGCCTTGAGCGGCGTGCACCATCTGGCCGCCTGTTCGAGGATTTTGGTCCCTTCGCGCAGATAGTCGCGGCCCTCGTTGCGGGCGAGGATCATCGCCTCCAACGCGACGCGATTGGCCGTCGCGCCGGCCTGGATGCCGTCCGGATGACCGATCGTGCCGCCGCCGAACTGCAGGATGACGTCCTCGCCGAGATAATGGATCAACTGGTGCATCTGGCCGGCATGGATGCCACCGGAGGCGACGGGCATCACCTTGTTGAGCGAGGCCCAGTCCTGATCGAAGAACAGCCCGGTTTCGAGGTTCTGCGGCGTGCGCTCCTCGCGCAGCGTGTCATAAAACCCCTTGATCATAAGCGGGTCGCCTTCCAGCTTGCCGACCACCGTGCCGGCATGGATGTGATCGACGCCGGCCATCCGCATCCATTTGCAGATGACACGAAAATTCATGCCGTGGTTCTTCTGGCGCGAATAGGTCGAGTTGCCGGCCCGGTGCAGGTGCAGGATCATGTCGTTGCGGCGTGCCCACTTGGCCATCGACTGGATCGCCGTATAGCCAATGACGAGGTCGATCATGACGATGCAGGAGCCAAGCTGTTTTGCAAATTCGGCGCGCTCGTACATCTCCTCCATCGTGCCGGCGGTGACGTTGAGATAATGGCCCTTGACTTCGCCGGTGGCGGCCGACGCCTTGTTCACAGCCTCCATGCAGTAGAGGAAACGGTCGCGCCAGTGCATGAAGGGCTGCGAGTTGATGTTCTCGTCGTCCTTGACGAAGTCGAGGCCACCCTTCAGCGCCTCGTAGACGACGCGGCCGTAGTTGCGACCTGATAGGCCAAGCTTCGGCTTCGTCGTCGCGCCGAGCAGCGGCCGGCCGAACTTGTCGAGCCGCTCGCGTTCCACCACGATGCCGGTCGCCGGGCCCTGGAATGTCTTGAGGTAAGCCACCGGGATGCGCATGTCCTCGAGCCGCAAGGCCTTGACGGCCTTGAAGCCGAACACGTTGCCGATGATCGATGCAGTCAGGTTGGCGATGGAGCCTGGCTCGAACAGGTCGAGGTCGTAGGCAATATAGGCGAAGTACTGCTGCTCGATCCTGGTGCCTGGACCTGTGTTCGGCACCGGCTCGGATTTGAACGCCTTGGCGCGGTAGAGCTCGCAGGCGGTCAGCCTGTCGGTCCACACCACGGTCCATGTCGCGGTAGAGGATTCACCGGCGATGGCGGCGGCCGCCTCCTCGTGGTCGACGCCGGGCTGCGGCGTGATCCGAAACATGGCGATCAGGTCGGTCTCCTTGGGCCGGTAGTCCGGCTCCCAGTAGCCCATCTTCTTGTAGGGGATGACGCCCGACCGGTAGCGTTCCTTGCCTTCCTTGAGCGTGCCTGCTGACTGCATGTCGATCTTGTTCATGGCAGGTCTCCTGTTTGCCGCTCAGGCGGCTTTCGCGGTTGCGATATGGGGGTCTAGCTTTCCTGCGGCGTAACGTTTCGCCATCTCATCCATGGCGATCACCCTGATCTTCGACGCGTGGCCTGCGGTGCCGAAGCGTTCGAAGCGATCGCGGCAAAGGTCGCGCAGGGCGTCCATTGCGGGTTTCAGGAATTTACGCGGATCGAATTCGCGCGGGTCCTCCGTCGCGACGCGGCGGAACTGCCCGGCCATGGCCATTCGGCAATCGGTGTCGATGTTGACCTTGCGCACGCCGTAGCGGATGCCGCGCTCGATTTCCTCGACCGGGACGCCAAAGGTCTGGGGCATCTCGCCGCCATAGTTGTTGATGATGTCCTGCAGTTCCTGCGGCACGGAGGAAGACCCGTGCATGACCAGATGCGTGTTGGGCAGCTTTTCGTGGATCGCCTCGATCACCTGCATGGCCAGGATGCCGCCGTCGGGCTTGCGGCTGAATTTGTAGGCGCCGTGCGAGGTACCGCAGGCGATCGCCAGCGCGTCGACCCGGGTGGCGGTCACGAAGTCGACCGCCTGATCGGGATCGGTCAAAAGCTGGTCGTGGGAAAGCGCACCTTCGGCGCCGTGCCCGTCCTCGGCCTCGCCCTGGCCGGTTTCCAGCGAGCCGAGCACGCCGAGCTCGCCTTCGACCGAGGCGCCGACCCAATGCGCCATGCGCGCGACACGTTCGGTGATGGCGACGTTGTAATCGTAGCTCGCCGGGGTCTTGGCGTCCGCCATCAGCGACCCGTCCATCATCACCGAGGTGAAGCCGTGGCGGATCGCCGACAGGCAGGTGGCTTCGTTGTTGCCGTGATCCTGATGGATGCATAGCGGAATGGCCGGATGGATTTCGGTCAACGCCTCCATCATCTTGGCCAGCATGATGTCATTGGCATAGGAACGGGCGCCGCGCGAGGCCTGGATGATGACCGGCGCATCGCAGGCCCTGGCGGCCTCCATGATGGCGAGGCCCTGTTCCATGTTGTTGATGTTGAATGCCGGCACCCCGTAGCCGTGCTCGGCGGCATGGTCGAGAAGCTGGCGAAGGGTGATGCGGGCCATGGTCGTCCTCCTAGATGATGAGCTTCAGCGCCGCTGCCGCGACGGCTTCGGGCGTGATGTCGAAATGCCGGTAGAGATCCGAGGCAGGGGCGCTGGCGCCGAAACCGGCCATGCCGACGAAAGTGCCGGTGTCGCCGATCCAGCGGTCCCAGCCGAGCCGTGCTGCGGCTTCGATGGCAATGCGCGGCGCCGAGCCGAGGACAGCCTTGCGGGTGCCGGCGTCCTGTTCCTCGAAAAGCTCCCAGCATGGCATCGAGACGACCGCGGCTGCGATGCCGTGCTCGGCCTCCAGCCGTTCGGCGGCGGCAACCGCGATTTCGACCTCCGAGCCGGTGGCGATCAGCGTTACCGCGCGGTGCCCGGCTGGCTCGCGCAGGATGTAGGCGCCCCGGCTCGACCGGTTCTCGTCGTCGTGCGCTTGGCGCAGCATCGGCAGGTTCTGGCGCGAGAGCACCAGCACGCTCGGCCGGTTCTCGCTTCTCAGCGCCAGTTCCCAGCACTCCGCCGTTTCGATGATGTCGGCCGGACGGAAGACGTTGAGGTTTGGTGTCGCCCGCAGCATCGCCAGGTGCTCGACCGGCTGGTGGGTCGGGCCGTCCTCGCCGAGCCCGATGGAATCATGCGTCATCACATAAATGACGCGCTGGCCCATGAGCGCCGAGAGCCGCATCGCGCCGCGCGCATAGTCGGCGAAGCACAGGAACGTGCCGCCATAAGGCACGAAGCCGCCATGCAGTGCGATCCCGTTCATGGCTGCGGCCATGCCGTGCTCGCGGATGCCATAGTGGATGTAGCGGCCGGCATAATCATCAGGCGCTATGCGATCCATGCCCTTGGTGATCGTCAGGTTCGAATGCGTCAGATCGGCGGAGCCGCCGACGGTCAGCTCGGTTGCGCCATTGATCGTAGTGAGCGCCATTTCCGAGGCTTTTCGCGTTGCAACCTTGGTCGCCGTCCCGACATGCTCCTTGCGGAAAGCGCCGAGCGCTTCGAAGACCGCGTCGGGCAGGGCGCCGGCGACCGCGCTCTCGAAGGCCTGCCGCCGTGGCGAGGCGGCAAGCCGCTGCTCCCAGGCGCGCCGCACGGCTTGACCGCGGTCGGCAATCTCGCGCCAAGCGAAACGGATATCGTCCGGCACCTCGAACGGCGCGTAAGCCCAGCCGATGTTTTCGCGCGTAGCGGCGATCTCCGCGTCGCCCAGCGGCGCGCCATGCGTCTTTTCCGAACCGCCCAGATTGGGCGCTCCCTTGCCGATCACCGTGCGGCAGGCGATCAGGGACGGCCGATCCGACTGCTGCGCCGCTTCGATTGCCGCCGCAACGGTTTCGGTCTCGTGGCCGTTCACCGACTGGACATGCCATCCAGCGGCTTTGAACCGTGCCGGCTGGTCCATCGATGTCGACAGCGAGGTCGGTCCGTCGATCGAGATCGCATTGTCGTCCCAAAAGACGATCAGCCGGGAGAGCTTCAGGTGACCGGCAAGATCGATCGCCTCGTGGCTGATGCCTTCCTGCAGGCAGCCGTCGCCGGCGATCGCGTAGGTGAAATGGTCGACGAGATCGGCGCCGTGGCGGGCAGCAAGCATGCGCTCCGCCAGCGCCATGCCGACCGCGGTCGAAATGCCTTGTCCAAGCGGACCGGTCGTCGTCTCGATGCCAAGCGCATGGCCATATTCCGGATGGCCGGCAGTGCGGCTGCCCAGCTGGCGAAACCGCTGCAACTCCTCGATAGGCATGTCCTCGTAGCCGAGCAGGTAATGCAGCGCATATTGCAGCATCGAGCCGTGCCCGGCCGAAAGCACGAAGCGGTCGCGATCGGGCCAGTCCGGCATCGACGGATCGATATTGATGAAGCGGCTGAACAGCACCGTCGCGACATCGGCCATGCCCATCGGCATGCCCGGATGACCGGAATTGGCCTTTTGGACGCTGTCCATCGCCAGTGCGCGAATGGCGTTCGCCATATCGCGCTCCAACACGGCGGCGACGGGCTTCAGTGCTGCTGCTTGGCTGTTCATGGCGTCCTCCTCACGACACACGGTTCTTGCGTTCGATCAATTGCAGGATGAGCGGCGTCAGGATCAGCTGCATGGCGAGGTCGAGCTTGTTGCCGGGCACCACTATGGAATTCGGCCGCGACATGAACGAGTCGTGGATCATCGAAAGCAGGTAGGGGAAATCGATGCCGCGCGGATTGGCGAAGCGGATAACCAGCATCGATTCGTCGGGCGTCGGAATCCAGCGCGCGATGAATGGATTGGACGTGTCGACGATCGGCACGCGCTGGAAGTTGATGGCGGTCTGCGAAAACTGCGGGACGATGTAGCGGACATAGTCCGGCATGCGGCGCAGGATCACGTCCATCACCGCCTCGGTGGAATAGCCGCGCGTTGTGCGGTCGCGATGGATCTTCTGGATCCATTCGAGATTTATGACCGGCACCACGCCGATCTTGAGGTCCGCGTGCCTGGCCAGATTGATCTTGTCGGTGACGACGCAGCCATGCAGGCCCTCGTAGAAGAGCAGGTCGCTCGGCGGAAATTCGCGCCATTCGGTGAAATGTCCTGGCGGCGTGCCGTACTGCTTCTCCTCATCCTCGTCATGGATGTAGGTGCGGGTCTTTCCGGTTCCCCGGCGGCCATATTCCTCAAACACCTCTTCGAGGATTGCCAGTTCATTGGCCTCGGCATGGAAGTGGGTGAAGTTCGGATTGCCTGCCTTTTCCTCCTCGGCCACCTTCGCCTTCATCGTGGCGCGGTCGTAGCGATGGAAAGCATCGCCTTCGATGAAGGCGGCCCCGATGTTCTCGCGCCGGAAGATCAGCTCGAAGATGCGCTTGACAGAGGTAGTGCCTGCGCCCGACGACCCGGTGATGGTAATGATGGGGTGCTTTGCCGACATGGTATTCAGGCCCTGAAAAGGCCGCGGCGGCTGAACAGCGGCGCGCGCTCGCCGATGGCGCTCGGCTCGGTGTGGTAGCGGGTGATACGCGCGACTTCCCGCGCCGATCCGAAAACCATGGGCACGCGCTGGTGCAGGCTCTCGGGTTCGATTTCGAGGATGCGGGTGATCGTATCGGTGGCGCCACCGGCCGCCTGTTCGACGAGATAGGCGATCGGGTTTGCCTCATAAACGAGGCGAAGCCGCCCCTGCCTGTAGCCCTTGCGCTTGTCGCCTGGATACAGGAATACGCCGCCGCGCATCAATATGCGGTAGCAGTCGGCGACCAGGGAGGCGATCCAGCGCATGTTGAAGTCCTTCTCGCGTGGGCCTTCGGTGCCTTCGAGGCAGTCGTCGATGTAGAGCCGCACCGCCTCGTCCCAGTGCCGGTAGTTGGCGGCGTTGATGGCGAATTCCTGGGTACGCTGGGGGATGACCCGGCTCTCGTAGGCCTGGACGAAGGTGCCGAGCCTGGCCGAGAGAACGAAGACATGCGTGCCGCTGCCGAGAGACAGAACGAGCGCCAGCTGCGGCCCGTAGATGAAGAAACCGGCGCCCAGTTGGTTCACCCCTGCTTGCAAAAATGAGGCGGCCGGATTCCCATCCGGCGCGCCAGTTGCAGGCAGAAGCGAGAAGATCGTTCCAATCGACACGTTGGTGTCGATGTTGGAAGAGCCGTCGAGCGGGTCGATGGCGATGGCAAGAGGCGCTTGCCTGTCGAGAAGCACTGGCTGGTCCAGTTCCTCGGAAGCGTAGAGCGCGACCGGAGCGTGGCGCATGGCATCGAGAAAGATGTCGTCGGCGAAGACATCGAGATCCTTCTGAACATCGCCGTCAGCATTGGCGCCACGGGTTCCGGCAAAGGCGGTGCCGAGTACCCCTTGATTGATGGTGTTGCGGATCGTGGTGGCCGCCTGCGTCAGCCGACGGACGGTCATTACGACCGCGGAGCGCAGTTCGTCCGGCTCGCCGAGATAGGAGTTCAGAAAAGCGTCGAGCGTTGCCGCTGGCATCGTAACCTCCCGATCCAGCCGCCTCTCCTCGGATCGGCCGGATTGGGGAATGAAAACAAACGATGCTGGATAAGTAAAATTCAATAACTTTACTTTAGCACTAAAAAAATTTTAGTATGCGGCATGAGAAACCTCACGCTCAAGCAGTTCAAGACCGTTCAGGCAATCGTCCGCCACGGGAAAATCGTCAGTGCGGCCAGGGCGTTAGGCCTGTCTCCTCCAGCGGTGACGATCCAGTTGCGGCAGGTTGAGGAAGAGTTCCAGCTGGCCTTGTTTGACCGGACGGCGGACGGTATGCGTCCCACTGCCGCAGGTCTTGCCTTCGTCGAGACGGCACAGGCGATCGAGGAGCGGCTTCGTCTGCTCGAAGACAAGATGGATGCGATCAAGGGCGTGCGCGCCGGCAGCTTGCGACTCGGTGTCGTTTCCACGGCCAAATATTTCGCACCGCGGCTGATGGCTGCCTTCATGAAGGAACATCCCGACATCGACATGCGGCTTGCCATTGGTAATCGCGCCGAGACGATCGACAATCTGAAGAATCACGACATCGACATCGCGCTGATGGGACGCCCGGCGAAAGAAGTCCCGGTGCGTGCCTCGGTCTTCGGCGATCATCCGCTGGTCATCATCGCGCCGCCGGACCACCCGCTGGCCTCGATGCGCGAGATATCCAAGGAGCGGATCGCCCAGGAACATTTCCTCATTCGCGAGTCCGGCTCCGGCACGCGCATCTCGCTGGAAATATTCCTGAGCGACGTGCCTGGCCGCATCGACGATCTCGGCGTCGAGATGGGCTCGAACGAGACGATCAAACAGGCGGTGATGGCCGGGCTCGGCATCGCCTTCATCTCTGCCCACACCATCGCCGCGGAAATCGAGGCTGGCCGGCTTGTCATCCTCGACGTTGTCGGCATGCCGATCCGCCGGCAATGGTTTTCGGTGATGCGCAGCGATCACGCGATCTCGCCGGCGATGGCGACCTTCCACGATTTTCTGATGCGCAAGGGCGCGATGTACCTGCCGCTGTTCGGCAAGCTCTATCCGCACGAGGAGCCGATCCCCAAAGGTCGCGCGAGTTAGGGGCGCGGCACAGGCAAACGCTTCAGACATGGCGTGCATCAGCGGCTGATCGGCTGTGACCTCCAGACCGACGTCCACGAGCCGAGCATCGGCATCGCTCGTGGCACGCATTTGCGGAGCCGAGGCGACCGCCATCCAAGCGCTGGGCCACGGGGTAGCGCACCCGCATTCACGGAACGGGTGGGCTTTGACTGAGCTTCTGCTAGCCTACAATTGGTTCGGCGCCAGCTTCTTCGAGGCCAGCTGCCGCTTGGGCGGCAAGACCGCGGGCCGCTGCTTGTGAATCGTAAAATTCCTCAAGTGCATAGACTCTGCCCCACCGCAGGGTGAACACGTGGAGACCGCGGTTGACGTACGACGCGTCGCCGTTGAGCAGCGTTGCGGTGCCGTCCCACTGGGCAAACACGGTGGTATGCCACGGCCAGCCGTTCACCCAGATGTGGTTGACCGTGAGATGGAGATTGGGCAGGACGCGGCCGAGGCGCTCAAACCAGCGGCGCATGGCTTCTTTGTCGTGGCGCTCACCACCAAGCGCGTGGGCGCCGGAAACGCGGTGATGGACATGCGGCGCGAGTGCCCTCACCGCCTCATCCCAGCGATGGTTATTGACGTGGTCGAAGCTCTCTCGGATCGATTTCTCGACAAAATAACTGTATAGCATTTGACCTCTCCTCAAGCTTATTCGATGGCGTGATCGAGGGCACAGTGGCGCTCCGTCCGCTGACTCTGATGATGCTCGCCGCCATTGGGGAACGATGGCGTTGATCCGATGGAACCTTATTGGTTTCTGTCCGGTGGCCGCTGCCGTAGCCGTCTCTAATGCGGCTTTTGCCTGCTCCTAGCGCTCTCGGGAGGACCATCCGAACAGGACGCCCGCCAGCACAATGGCGGGTCTCGTTCTTCATGCCCATCTCTTCATATCGAGTAGATTGCGTTCGACCTCTACGTCGGCCGCGCGGACGCGAGAGCCCACGGTCCGCAGTACGCAGGTTGCGGTCTGCACGTCGGGTCAGCGCATTGTCGCGTCGGCTCGCAGATCCATGTCCGTCTCGGTCGAGACCGTCACCTGCTCGCCGGACCTTGAGAACGCGTAAAGCGAGCCCTGGTGGCCCGGCATGGAAAAGGCGACGGAGTCATCGTCGGCGAGACCCATGACGATGCGCAGCGGATCGCCCCCGGTCTTCGGCGCGAAGGTGGCGGTGACCTCTAGGAGGTCGCCGTCGACCGGGACGTAGTAGACCACCATGTCAAGGTGTCCCGCGTGCAGGCTGCCGCCCTCGATCGGGCGTCCGATGGTGGCTTCCTCGGCAAAAGCGGGGGTCGCAAGAAACAGCGCGGCCAGGAGCGATGCGCTCAAGGTTTTGCGGATCATTTTCGTATCTCCTTTTTAGATTGCGTTCGAACTCTATATAGGCTATAGATTACGAACGCAATCTAAAAAAAGAGGTCGACAATGCGCGTAAGTCGCACTCGGGCCGCGAAAAACCGCGAAACCGTAATCAACGTGGCAAGCCGCCTTTTTCGGGAGCGCGGCTTTGACGGTATTGGCCTTAAGGATCTGATGAAGGGCGCCGGACTGACCCAAGGCGCGTTTTACAAGCAGTTCGCATCCAAGGACGACCTGGCGGCGCAGGCGTCCAGGCGGGCGATGGAGAGCGCCACCCGTCGATGGTCGGCCGCCACTGCGGCAAACCCTGATGATCCGCTTGGCGCGGTGATCGCGTTCTACCTCAGTATGGACCATCGCGGAGAAAAGATGGACGGCTGCCCGATCGTGGCGCTCGGCTCGGATGCCGCCAGACAGGGCATGGACGTGAAAGCGCCGTTCGAAGCCGGGATCAAGGAGCATCTCGAGATCCTCGGCCGTTTCGTTGTCGAGGCCAATGGCGGGGAGTTCGATGGCAAGGCCATGGCCATTCTCTCGACGATGGTCGGTGCGCTGATGTTATCGCGCGTTATCAACGATCCTGACCTCGCGCAGGCCTTTCTGGATGCGGCGGCCAATCAGGTTCGTGAATCAGCCGGCGCTTGAACGGCGTCGCGGCGCCGGCGGCGCGCCCAAACTGATAGGAAAATAGATGCGACGGATTGTTGTTACGGGCATGGGAGCGGTCACGCCCCTTGCTGCCGATGTTGAAACGTCCTGGTCGCGTCTCCTGGCCGGCCGCTCGGGCATCCGGAGGCTTCCCGACAATGTGGTGGGCGACCTGCCGGCGAAGGTCGGCGGGGTGGTGCCCTCCACAGAAGAAGATCCGGACGCTGGTTTCGATCCGGAAGCGGTCCTTCCGCTGAAGGATCAGCGCAAGGTAGACCGGTTCATTCTCTTTGCGCTGGCGGCGGCACAAGAGGCGCTCGCCCAAGCAAGATGGGCCCCCGCCTCGGAAGTGGATCGCTTGCGCACGGCCACGATCATCGCTTCGGGCGTCGGCGGGTTCCCGGCCATAACCGAGGCGGTGCGCACGGTCGACCGGCGCGGCGTCCGCCGTCTATCACCTTTTACGGTGCCGTCCTTCCTGGTGAACCTCGCGGCAGGCCACGTCTCGATCCGCTATGGCTTCAAAGGTCCGCTCGGTGCACCGGTGACGGCGTGCGCGGCCGGCATTCAGGCGATCGGCGATGCGGCTCGCCTAATCCGCGCCAATGAAGCCGATATTGCCGTGTGCGGCGGGACGGAAGCATGCATGAATCTTGTCAGCCTCGGTGGGTTTGCCGCGGCACGCTCTCTTTCGACCTCCTTTAATCACCGTCCTGATGAGGCCTCCCGACCGTTCGACAAGTCGCGGGACGGCTTCGTCATGGGCGAAGGAGCCGGCATGCTGGTCATCGAGGAATTGAGCCACGCGCTGGCGCGCGGCGCAAGACCGCTGGCCGAGCTTGTCGGCTACGGCACGACGGCGGATGCTCATCACGTCACCTCCGGTCCCGAGGACGGCGACGGTGCGCGCCGGGCCATGGAGATCGCAATCGCCCAAGCAGGGATTTCGCCCCGCGAGGTTCGTCATCTCAATGCCCATGCGACCTCCACGCCGGTAGGCGATCTGGGTGAGATCGAAGCGATCAAGAGCGTGTTCGGGCGCGATTTCGCGATAGCCGTCAGTGCAACGAAATCGGCGACCGGACACCTGCTCGGAGCCGCCGGCGGGCTCGGAGCAATCTTCGCAATCCTGGCGCTCAGGGATCAGATGGCACCGCCGACCCTCAATCTGAGCGCTCCCGATCCGGCCGGCGACGGGATCGACTTCGTCGCAAACCGGGCCCGGCCGATGGCGTTGGGCTATGCAATCTCCAATGGCTTCGGCTTCGGAGGCGTTAATGCCAGCGCGCTGTTCCGGCGCTGGACGGATGATCTGGCCGGCGCGAGTACCGGAGGCGCTCATGATTGACGCCTTTCGCTCCGACCTTTCGTGCTTCTCCCACGCCAATCCAAAACGAAGAAAGAAGTGACCTCCATGAACAAGACCAATCTGGGCGTCGCCCTGGTGACCGGGGCATCCAGCGGCATCGGGCACACGACGGCCAAAGCCCTGCAGAACGCGGGCTTTCGCGTGTTCGGAACCAGCCGTCGCGCGGTCGCCGACCGATCCGACGGCGTTACCATGCTGGCCTGCGACGTGACCGATGACACGTCCGTGGCGAAACTTGTCCAGGACGTGCTGGCCGAGACCGGGCGCATCGACCTGCTCGTCAACAATGCCGGCGTTGGCCTGCTTGGTGGCGCGGAGGAGTCCTCGATGGCCCAGGCCAAGTCGCTATTTGACGTGAACGTCTTTGGCGTTATGCGAGTAACCAAAGCGGTGTTGCCGACAATGCGCCGTCAAGGCAAGGGCAGAATCGTCAATTTGAGCTCGGTGCAGGGGTTCATTCCAGCTCCCTATTTCGCGCTTTATTCGTCGACCAAGCATGCCGTTGAGGGCTATTCCGAATCGCTCGACCACGAACTGCGTACTTTCGGAATTCGCGTCGTGTTGGTGGAGCCCGCCTATACCCGCACCTCATTTGAAGAAAATCTCGCCAGGCCGGATCAGTTGCTTGATATCTATGACTCCGCGCGCGCTGGCATGAATGCAGCTGTGCGGAAAGCGATGGAAAAAGGCGATGCGCCCGAAGTGGTGGCCAGGACCGTTTTGGCGGCTGCGATCGATCCCGCTCCCAAGAGGCGCTATGCGGCTGGAAAAATGGCGCGCCAGGTTAGTTTCCTGCGCCGTTTCGTCCCCGCATCCGCTTTCGACAAGAGCCTGCGAAAGCAGAACGGCCTGCCGGTCTGAGGTCGACAACAATGATATTCCTGTTTCGCTCGAACCCGTGCGCGAGCGCGTTCCAGGAGTTCACATTTTTCGGCACTGGCACAGCCGGACGCGCATCTTCGATGCGCCAGCGTCCGCGACTGAGCCCTGCGGTCGTTGGCGTTAGATTAGCGCCATGTTATATTGCGGCGCGAAAGAGCGGGGGCCACGTTCTTTTCACACCCGTAAGCGATCCGTATGTGCGACCCCTGCAGACTGGTCGGTATCACGGAAACTCCCGCGCATGGGGTTCGGGATTCGAGGGGGACAAGGGGTAATGCTTTACACGCTCGTTATGATGGTCTGCCTGACGGATGTGCCGCAGACCTGTGAACAACGCGAACAGATGGTGGACGGCCTGGCGATGAATCCCGGGACCGCCTTCATGCAGGCGCAATCGCTGGTAGCCCAGTGGATCGAGACGCATCCCGGTTATTTCGTTCAGCGCTGGCGCGTGCTGCCCGGCCGTGGATCGTGATATCCGCCGCAAAGATCGAATGAGGTCCTACTTCTTCGCGGCGAGCGTTTCCGAGACGACCTTGGACAATTGATAGAGCCGCTGCTCGATTATCGTCGGCACTTCACAGACGTAAGTCAGTGATTGGACGCGTTCATTGAAAATTCGCGTTGCGAATTTCAGCTGTTCGGTTCGCCGATCGATCTCTTCGGGATCTGCATCCGGCTTTGCCCGCAACGCATCGACATCGGACGCTTCCTTGCGCAACGCGGCGGCCATTTCGAGTTGCTTGTGGGCGTAACGGGAAATGCCGGAGATCACCTGCGAGCGCTCGGCGTCCATGTGATCGAACATGCCTTGCACCAGCATCGCCATTTTGGGTGCAAGTTGCTCGGCCGGCAAGGAGGAGGCGAAATCCTTGATCTTCTTTTGAGCTTCCGCAATCGGCATCCGGCGAGCTGCCAGCTCCTCGACCAGGGCGGAGATGGTGGGGTCCTTCGACCAGTCCTTCGCCGCTGAAGGAAGGTCCGGTCCGCTCCAGATCTGGCCGAGCGAGAGTTGCGGCACCTTGCGCTGTATGCAGGGCCAGTCTGGATCGGGGTTGGCTGCCATGGCGTCGACGCCCGGCGCGAGCATGGCAACCAGAGCCAGTCCGCGAACAAGGCTCATTCGTGCCATCAGGCATTTCCTCCCGTGTCCTGTTTGCGGGTCATCAGGCCGCGCGAAGGGTCGTAGGCGATGATGGCGGCGGCAAGGAACAGCAGCGTGCAGCCGGCAACGACGCCCAGCGACAGCCACTCAACCTGGCCGTAGAAGGCGAAGCGGATCAGTTCGACAGCGTAAGTAAACGGATTGGCGAGGCAGATTTTGTAGAGCAGGGGGCTAGCCTCCTGGATACGCCACAAGGGATAGAGTGCCGGAGAAGCGAAATAGCCGGGAAAGATGACGAAGTTCATGATGCCGGCGAAGTTTTCGAGCTGCTTGATCATCGAGGACAAAAGCATGCCGAGCGCGCACAGCATCATGCCTGACAGGAACAGCGCCGGCAGTACTGTGAGATAGCCGAGCGGCGGCGCCTTGACGCCCCAGAACCAAGCAACGATCAGGAACGCGTAAACCTGCGCGATCGACACGGCGACACCGGCGAGCATCTTCGAGATCAGTAAAAACCAACGCGGGAAGGGGCTGACCAGCAGGGTGCGCATGTTGCCCATTTCGCGGTCATAGACCATCGACAGCGAAGACTGCATGCCCGAAAACAGCAGAATCATGCCGCACAGGCCCGGCGTGATGTAGACCTCGTAGAGCACGTAGGTCTTGTAGGGCGGGATGATCGATACACCGAGCACCTGCCGGAATCCGGCGGCAAAAATGAACAGCCAGACGAGCGGCCGAACCAGCGAGGATATGAAGCGCTCGCGTTGGTGCAGGAAGCGCAGGCACTCCCGCACGACGATCCCTTTGAGGCAAATGAGGTAGTGGCGGAGCCCAAATTGTTCGAACTTCACCGGCGTGAGGGCGGCGACTTTTGCGGGCATTGCGGGAGCGCTCATGGCGCCATCTCCGCGATGCCGCTTGTTTCGATGCGGTTGAGCCTGGAAAAGGCGTCGCGGATCGAACTGGCACCGCTCGTCGCAACGACATCGGCCACCTTACCCTTGGCAACCAGGTCGCCCTGCCGCAGCACGACGACATGGTCGCCGGCTTCGACCTCATCGATCAGATGCGTCGCCCACAGCACGCCGATGCCCTCGGTTTCGACGAGCTTGCGGATGGTGGCCAAAATGCCCGCACGCGACTGGATGTCGAGACCGACCGTCGCCTCGTCGAGCAAAAGCAGGGAAGGGCGGTGGAGCAGCGCCCGCGCGATCTCGATGCGCCGCATTTGGCCGCCGGAAAGACTGCGTGCCTTGTCATGCTGACGGCCCTGCATGTTGACTATGTCCAGCAGCGCGGCAATGCGCTGCCGGGCTTGGTGTCCGCCAATGCCATGCAGCGAGGCGTGGTAGGAGAGGTTCTGGTGGACGCTGAGGTCGAGGTCGAGCGTGCGTGCCTGGAACACGATGCCGACACGTCTGAGCGCTTCGCCCGAAGCGCGGCTGACATCATGGCCGAAGATGCGGATCGATCCGCGGCGAGTGCCGTAAAGATGGCTGATCAGTGAGAACAAAGTTGTCTTGCCGGCGCCGTTGAGGCCGAGCAGAACGGTGAAAGTTCCCGGCGCGATCGAGAATGAGACGTCGTGGAGCGCCCGCTTCGGACCATAGGAATGGCTGATACCGGCAAGATCGAGCGCCGCCACCTCCTCTCCAGGTCCGCCTGTCCTCACATGTTGCATGCCGCTGGCTCCTTCGGGGCGCGCTGGTTATCTAGTGCACTTGCAGCATCCCCGCGGCAAATATTCATCATGCCGGCCTCCCTGATAATCGCTGCGGTCTAACGGGGCGATATGGCCACGCCCCAAGGCTGCTGGCCCACCGTGACCGATTGAACCGGCTCGTCGGTCGCCGTGTCGATGAAGGTGATGTCGTTGGAATTGCCGTTGGTGGTGATCAGCGTCTTCTGATCGGGGGTGAAGTCGAGATGCCAGACGCGCTGGCCGACCAGGATGTATCTTTCCACCTCGTAGGTTTCGGTATTGATAACGGCGACGTGGTTGGCTGGGCCGAGCGCGACATAGGCCTTCTTGCCGTCGGCGCTGATTGCGATGCCGACCGGCTGGATGGTTTCGGGCCGCAGTCCCGCAATCGCGAACTGGATCTTCTTCACCACCTCGCGTTTGAGACTGTCGATGACGCTGACGGTGCCGCCGATTTCGGCACTGACCCAGATCTGTGATCCGTCGGGCTTGAATTGCGCAAAGCGTGGACGCGTGTCGACCAGGACATTGTCGGTCACCTCATGGCTGTCGGTATCGATGAAATGCGCCATGCTGGTGGTTTCGGAGGTGTTGACCATGGTTTTGCCATCGGGACTGACGGCCATGCCTTCAGGCTCCACCCCAACGGGAATCTCGGTCATGACCTGCTTGCTCTCGATGTTGATCGCGGTGACGAGATTGTCGTCCTCGTTGGCGACGTAGAGCGTCTTGCCGTCGGGCGAAAGAACGAACAGTTCGGGATCGGGGCCCGATGGCAGCGTGCCAACGATCTGCAGCGTCGCGGTATCGATGATTTCGATCGTATCGTCATCGCTGGCGCACAAATAGATGAACTTGCCGTCATGCGAGATGGTGATACCGCGCGGCCTCTGGCCGACTTCGACGGTCTTCACCACTTGCATCGTCGCCGTGTCGACGACCGTTATCGTATTGTCTTTCTCGTTGGAGACATAAACGGTGTAAGCCCACGCCGGATTGGCCATGAAGCCGATTGCGAGAATGGCGAGTGCGCAAGCTCGTCTCTGCACGAAAATTCCTCCCGATTGGTTCTACTTAAGGACGCATTTCGTTTCCGGCTGATCGACGCCGAGCGTATCGAGCTCGGAGATTTGGTGGAGATAACCCTCCTGTGGCGATGTCGAGACCACCGATTCGGTGTCGCCGAGCAGGATTGGCTGGCGAAGCTGATGGTTCCACTTGCGGAAGGTCAGCTTCTGTCCCTTGAAGGCAGCGACCGAGAAATCGTCCGAGCGGATGTAGTCGCTGATCTTCTTCGGATCGTCGCCATTGGTCCGCGTGCTGGCTTCGCCCACCGCCCGCACCGCCGTCCAGGCCGACATATCCTTGGACAGCATTCGCCGGCCGGTCGTCCTCAGGAAACGGCTCTGCATTTGAATGCCACCCCATTGCTCGCTCGCGGGATGCCAGGACGATGCGACAAGACCGGCCGTGCCAGCGACCAGCCGCGGTGTCCAGGTGCGGTAGGGCACATAGGTTCCGAACACCTCGCTCTCATCGGCGACAAGCACCACGTCATGCTCCGGCAGATCCTGCGTGAACACGGAAATCTGCTGCTGTATCTGCGTAGCGCCGGTGTCGGTGCGGCGCGCCGTGCCAGTGTCTTTGAATTCCTTCTCGGCGACGATCTGACCGCCGAAGCGAGCCGCCGCGCGGCGCAGCGCGGCCGCATAGAGATGATCCCGCTCATGCGAACCGTAGAGCAGCACCCAATTCGGCCATTTCTTTACTACGAGATACTGCGCCAGCGCGTCGGCCAGCATGCTTCGCGTCGGCGCCACATGGAAAATGTTTATGCGGCAGTCTTCCTCGCGCAGGCTGTCGTCAGTGGCACCGACATTGAAGACCAGAACGCCCTTGTCGCGGGCGATGTCGGCGATCGACAGCAATTGCCTGGCCGAGAGGTCCGCGACAACATAGCGGTCACCTTTGGCAATCAGATCGTTGAACGCCTGAACCGCGTCGGCGTCCGGCTTGACCTCGGCTATGTCGAGGCTGAATTTCTGGCTGAGGAACTTTCCTGTCGTATTGTTGTCGCCGATCGCCACATTGGCGCCGGCAACACCTTCGTCGCGTGGCGGCAGGTCCAGCAGCGAAAGCGCCAGTTGCGGCGCGTAGGCCCGCAAATAGCCTATTCTGATTTCGGTTATCTTTCTTTCCGGCCTGTGGGTTGCGACCGGTTGCTTGCCCGTCGCTTCCTGGACCATCACGTCCGCAACGTTGGCGGTCTGGAAAAAAAAGCACAAAAAGGCCGCGAGAGTGCCTGGCACCGCGCTCGTCATCGATAAAACTGCCCATTCTTGCACTAAAGTCCGATTGTTCCCGGACCAGCGCGAATTCAAGGTGCCCACAATGAGCTTAGCGGACCCCACAAGATTTATCAAAGCCTGCAAGTGGACTTACGTGTCTGCTTTAGTCCTATGGCTTTTTGCGGAGATACGGCGGTGAATGAGCGTGTTGCGGTCTTCGACTCCGAGATCATCCGCAGCAATGCCGGAATGTGAAACTCTATGGGTTGTCTTGGGAGGATTGCCTGATGAAAACGCGCGCCGCTGTCGCCGTTGCCGCCGGAAAGCCGCTGGAGATCATGGAGGTCGACCTCGAAGGTCCCCGTGATGGCGAGGTGCTGGTCGAGATCAAGGCAACCGGCATCTGCCACACCGACGAGTTCACGCTGTCGGGCGCCGACCCGGAAGGCCTGTTTCCGGCGATCCTTGGCCATGAGGGCGCCGGCATCGTCGTCGACGTCGGCAAGGGCGTCACCTCGGTCAAGAAGGGCGACCATGTCATCCCGCTTTACACGCCGGAATGCCGGCAGTGCCCGTCCTGCCTGTCGCGCAAGACCAACCTGTGCACCGCGATCCGCGCCACGCAGGGACAGGGCTTGATGCCCGACGGCACCTCGCGCTTCTCGATCGGCAAGGACAAGCTGTTCCACTATATGGGCTGCTCGACCTTCTCCAATTTCACCGTGCTGCCCGAGATCGCGGTGGCCAAGGTCAATGCCGACGCCCCGTTCGACAAGATCTGCTACATCGGCTGCGGCGTCACCACCGGCATCGGTGCTGTGATCAACACGGCCAAGGTCGAGCAAGGCGCGACGGCCGTCGTCTTCGGCCTCGGCGGCATCGGCCTCAACGTCATCCAGGGATTGCGCCTGGCCGGCGCCGACATGATCATCGGCGTCGATCTGAACAACGACAAGAAGGAATGGGGCGAGAAATTCGGCATGACGCATTTCGTCAATCCGAAGGAGATCGACGGCGATATCGTGGCTCATCTCGTCAACATGACCAAGCGCGGCGCCGACCAGATCGGCGGCGCCGACTACACGTTCGACTGCACCGGCAACACCAAAGTCATGCGGCAGGCGCTTGAATCGTCCCACCGCGGCTGGGGCAAGTCGGTCATCATCGGCGTTGCCGGCGCCGGCCAGGAGATCTCGACGCGGCCGTTCCAGCTGGTCACCGGGCGCACCTGGATGGGCACCGCCTTCGGCGGCGCGCGCGGCCGCACCGACGTGCCGAAGATCGTCGACTGGTACATGGCCGGCAAGATCGAGATCGATCCGATGATCACCCACACACTGAAGCTCGAGGACATCAACAAGGGTTTTGACCTGATGCATGAAGGCAAGTCGATCAGGAGCGTGGTGGTTTACTGACGAGGAGAAAGCCGCCGGCTAGCCAGCCAGAGGCCGAAAAATGCAGATGTTCAACAAGGGAGGAAACAAAAATGCCGGAAAAACTGCATCCTAAGATCGACAATGGACTGCCCAGGCAAAAGGCCGATTTTGCCGGCGGGACGCTGGTCTGCGCCTGCACCAGCAACCCGGTCAAGGTGAAGGTCAAGGGCCAGATCGCCCACAACCATGCCTGCGGCTGCACCAAATGCTGGAAGCCGGAAGGCGCATTGTTCTCGGTCGTCGCAGTTGCCGGTACGGGCGACGTGACGGTGACCGAAAACGGCGACAAGCTGAAGATCGTCGATCCGGGCGCGCTGATCCTGCGCCATGCCTGCACCGGCTGCGGCGTTCATATGCACGGCCCGGTCGAGCGCGACCACGCTTTCAAGGGGCTGTCGTTCATCCATCCGGAACGCTTCCAGGAAGACGGCTGGTCGCCGCCGGGCTTCACCGCCTTTGTCTCGTCGATCATCGAATCGGGTGTCGATCCGAGCCGCATGGACGGTATAAGGTCACAGCTGAAGTCGATCGGGCTCGAACCCTACGATTGCCTCAATCCCGGCCTGATGGATTTTATCGCCACCTGGACCGCGAAGAAGTCGGGCGCGTTGCCGGCCTAGTAGCCGCTCGACTATCATCGATCGAGCCGGGCGACGCCGCCCGGCACGATCATGTGCACGTGCGGATGGTGGGTCATCGCGGAGCCCATGTGTGGAGGACGGCCGTGATGCCGATACGGACGCCGAGAGCGTAGGCCTCGAGGCCCTAGTTTGCAGGTATTGCCCTATTTCAATCGCCTCGATTGCGCCGAGGTGCCCAAGCGCGCTCAGCTGATACGAGTTCTCACCATTGAGATCTCCCTTGTTCTGTCCCATCTGCCCAACATCATCACCCCAGGCTTCGACATCCGGGCGCTAATGCCGCCCTGTGGAGCAGAAGAAGCTGGTGGTGCTCACGAGCGCGCGAGCGATTCACACAAGCATTGGCCTCCGCCCCGGCGGGCTGCACGAAGATCTGCCACGGCTTTTGGTCGAGGACATGGGCAATTGGATCCGCCCCATCCTATTCGCCGAGAGATACACACTTGAAGATCGGGCCCAACTAGACTAAGTTTTATAGACTAAGTCACGAGGCCCGCAATGCGCACCGTCAATATCCACGAGGCCAAGACGCATCTGTCTCGTCTTATCGACAGGGCGGCCAAGGGCGAATCTTTCATTATCGCCAAATCCGGCAAGCCGATGGTCAAGGTCGTTGCCATAGACGCACCTGCGGCCGGCGAAATGCGTCGCTTGGGGTTTATGGCCGGGCAGTTTTCAGTTCCGGACGATTTTGATCGCATGGCCGATGAGGAAATCGAGAAGCTGTTTGGCGGCGACGCATGAAACTTCTGCTCGATACCCATCTTCTGCTCTGGGCGGCGGGCGAGCCCGGAAAGCTCCCGCCCGCCGCCCTTGCTGAGATCGAGAATGTCGACAACCACCTGACCTTCAGCGCTGCAAGTCTCTGGGAGATTGCCATCAAATGCAGTTTGGGCCGCTCTGACTTTAGGGTCGATGCGCGTCTTTTACGTCGGGGCCTGATAGACAATGGCTATCATGAGCTGCCAATCACCGGCGAGCATGCCATTGCGGTGGAGGGGCTTCCACCCATCCACAAGGACCCCTTCGATCGGATCCTGATTGCTCAATCGATTGTGGAAGGCATTACATTGCTGACCGTCGACGATCTGGTCGCGCAGTATCCTGGGCCTGTCCGTCGTCTCTGATGGAGGTGACCCGAGCCCTCGGTGGGCTAGGCGGTTGAAGTCAGCTATCGCTTCAGACCACCCATGAACGCCTTTACTCGAGCAGAGTCGACTTGGTTCCACCAGACGCCGTCGTGCTTCAGCGCGCTGGCGATGATGACCCCGTCGACAATGGCGAGGATATCCTTGGCGTTGTCCGCCGTGACACCGCTTCCGACCAGCGTCGGCAGGCCGGCGGCCTGCTTGATCATGCTTATGTAGCCCAAATCCGCGGCGTGGCCGGTGCGCTGGCCGGTGGCGATGATGGCGTCGGCGTCGAAGAAGACCAGGTCCTTGACCAGTTCCTCGACCGGGCGATCGGCGACGATGGCATGTGCGCCGTGCTTGACATGCGCGTCGGCGAAAATGCGGATGCCGTTGGCGCGCAGCCTGGCGCGGTAGCGCGCCGCGCGGCCCGACTCGCCTTCGACAAAACCCTCATTGGCGACATAGGCGTTCGCCCATTGATTGACGCGGACGAAACCGGCGCCGGCAGCGCTGGCGATCGCCAAGGCCGGGATCGCGGCATTGGCCAGCACATTGATGCCGATCGGCCTGCCGAGCTCGCGGCGGATGCGGTCGGAGACGACCGCCATATAGGCCGCCGTCTCCGGCCCGATATCGTCAGGCTTGGCGAAGGGGATGTCGCCATGGTTCTCGACGATGACGCCGTCGCAGCCGCCGTCGAGATAGGCTTTGGCGTCATCGAGCCCGCGCTGGTAGATCACTTCCACGGCCTCGCCGCCAT
The DNA here is from genome assembly GCF_040321655.1 of Mesorhizobium sp. M0306. NCBI lineage: Bacteria > Pseudomonadati > Pseudomonadota > Alphaproteobacteria > Hyphomicrobiales > Phyllobacteriaceae > Mesorhizobium > Mesorhizobium sp. M0306. The sequence continues at coordinate 93,501 of NZ_JAMYRY010000013.1, forward strand.
AGCGCGGCGCGCCGGGCAGCGGCGCCAGGTGAACGACGCCGATCACCACCTTGGTGCGGCCGAAAAGGTGTAGAAGCGCGTCGCCGCCGGATTGGCCGATCTGGGTCATGAGAGCTCCATTTGATCGATGAGCGCCGCCATCTCGGAGGCGGAAGGACAGGATGCCAGCGTGCCCGGCCGTGTCACGGCAATTGCGGCGGCCGCGAGCGCAAGCTCCAGCGCCGAGGTGACCGGCATGCCCCGCGCAAGCCCGCCGGCGAGGCAGCCGCAGAACACATCGCCGGCGCCGCTGGTGTCGAGCGCCTCGATCTGCGGCGCCGGCAAACGAAGCGGCTTTTCATGACCCGGGCCAAGCACGAGACAGCCTGCGGCACCGAGCGTGATGACGACGGTGCCTGCGCCTTTGGCTACCAGCGCGCCGGCTGCTGCTGTCATATCATCGCGGCCGGTCAGGGTTTTCGCCTCGGATTGGTTGACCACCAAAACCTCCGCCAAGCCGAGATCGGGCAGCGAAATCGCATCGATCGGGCTGGCGTTGAGAACGGTGCGCGCGCCGTTTTCCCTTGCTGCCCCGAGGCAGGCATTGGTCACGGCAGCCCGCAAATTTCCCTGGCAGACGAGGATGTCGCCGGGCGCGATCCAGCGGACAAGTGCTGTCTGCGCAACCGGATCGAAGGCTTCGCTGCAGGCGACGCCGCTGACGATGAAATTCTCTCCGCCTTTATCGACGACGATGGTCGAGCGGTCGCTCGGCAGCTCGAATTCGCTCACCTTAAGATCGGACAGCTCGCTGTCGAGGCGGCTCCTGATCCATGCGCCAGCGGGGTCCTTGCCGAGCGCCGTCCAGAACGTCACCTCTGCACCAGTCCGTGCTGCTGCCACCGCCTGGTTGGCGCCCTTGCCGCCGAGCCCGTCGGCATAGCTCACAGCATTCAAAGTCTCGCCCGCAGCAGGAAAGCGGCCGACGCGAAACACGGTATCGACGCAGGCATTGCCGACGACGTGGACATGCATGGCTCAGCTCTCACCGGTCGCCCAGCCCAGCATCTGTTCGAACAGCGTCTTGTAGCCTGGCCAGGCGATGAATTGCGGCGGCAGCCAATGCGGCCCGACATCGGATGTCCAGGCCACGGTGCGGCCCTTGCCGTAATGGCCGGTGACAAGCAGCGGCAGCGAACCATAGTCCGACGACACGCTGGCCAGAACTTCCGCATCGTCCTTCAGCGTCACCTCGTTAAAGCCGAGCAGGATCGGCCAGTCCGAGCCGAGGCCCCTGAGGATGGGATGGCTCGACCCTGGTTTCGGCACAGGCGCAAAACCTTCGGGAACCTCGACGCGGTCGTCGTAGGCCAGGCAATTCACCGGCAGCACGTCCTCGACAGGGGTCTTGCGGTAGCGTGCGCCGCCATTGATGCCCTGGAAGCTGTAGTAGCCGCCGAACATCAATAGACCGCCGCCGCCGCCGACGTAATCGCGCAGCAGGCGCAGGCGGTTCGGCGTCGGCTTGGAGAGGACCCAGGTGTCGGGATGCAGCAGCAGCGTGTTGGCGCCGATGTCGGAGAGCACGACCGCGTCATAGGCAGACAGCGCCTCCATGGTCTGAGGAAACCCGCGCTGCGCCTCATGTGCCGGCATGAAGGTGACATCGAAGTCGGTCGCCTTCAGTGCGCCCAGCAACTCGTCCGCGCCGGTGTGGTAGGTAACGGTCGGAAATTGGTCGAAACCCTTGATATGGGTCGCGGTCGACACCCAGGATTCGCCGGCAAGCAGGATCTTCTTCTTGGACATTTGAACTCCCGTGTAACTCCAGGCCGCTTAGAGCCGCGCGAATACGCTTTTCGGATTGGCGATCAGCATGCGGTCGATGGCCGCCTGCTCGACGCCGTGGCGTTTCAGGCGCGGTATGAAATGCTTCAAGATATAACCATAGCCGAAGCCGCCGAAGCGCGTGAGCATGATCTTGAGGAACACATCCTGCGACAACAGCAGGCGGTCGCCGAAGCCCGCCTCGACAAGGGCGGCGATGGCGCGTGCGTTCTCCTCGTCGGAGGGCGATTGCGCGTCCTGGTCGGCATAATAATAGTCCATGCCGATCATGTCGTATTCGAGGAACGCGCCGCGCTTGGCGAGGCTCTTCTGATAGTCCAGATCGTTGTGACTCGGGTTCATGTGGCAGAGCACGGTGTGGCGGAGATCGGCGCCTTCGGCCTCGACGATATCGAGCACTTCATGCGCCAGCCGCTCCCAGCCCGGCAGGTGGATCGACAGCGGCACGCCGGTGATGCGCGAGGCGCGCGCCGAAGCTCGCAGCGACTTGCGCTCCTCGGCGGTGAAATCCTTGCTGACGCCGACCTCGCCGATCAGCCCGGCCATGATCGGCGGCTGCGTCTCGCCGCCGCCGACATCGTTGACGATGAACTCGGTCACGGCGTCCACATCCATCGCTCTCAGCCATTCGGGATGGGTGTGTTCGAGATAGAAGCCGGTGCCCATGACGATCTTCAGGCCGGACATGCGGCTGATGCGGGCGAGCCTTTCGGGATCGCGGCCGATGCCGATATTGGTGGCATCGACGACGGTGTGGCCGCCCAGCGCGCGATAGCGCTGCAGCTCCGACAGCGCCAGGTCGGCGTCGTCGAGCGAAACGTTGTCGCGGTTGACGTAAGGGTTCATGCGCAACTCGCCGATGATCTCGATGTTCACCGGCTGCTCGGCGATCGCCATGTCATCGGGATGGCAGGGGCATTTCCAGCTGCGCGCGCCATCGAGCAAGATGTGCTCGTGCATCAGCGTGATGCCCATGTCGTCGACCGGAACCGGGCCGAGCACGGTCATCACATGGCCAGTGTCGACCCCGATCGCCAGCCGCTGGGCGGGCACTGCGTCATCGAACAGACCGCTCATCGGCTCAACGGCTCCGCACGGCGCCGCGGAACAGGCGGAAGTTCAGCCAGATGGCGATCAGGATGATCGTTCCGGTGACAATCGGCGTCAGGAAAGGCGACAGATGCGCCAGGATCAGGCCGTTGCCGATGACGGCCACGGTCAGCGCGCCGAGCACCGTGCCAATGATCGTTCCGCGGCCGCCGAACAGGCTGGTGCCGCCGAGCACGACGGCAGCGATGACTTCCAACTCGAAACCCTGTCCGGCATTCGAAGATCCCGATCCAAGCCGGGCAGCAATGATGATCCCGGCAAGGGCTGCCGCGGCGGCGGAAATCACATAGACGAAGAGGGTCGTCTGCCGCGTGTTGACGCCGGCACGCCGCACCGCCTCGGCGTTGGCGCCGATGCCGGTGACATAGCGGCCGAACGGCGTCTCGTTGAAGGCGAGATAGGCGATGGCCAGGATCGCCAGCGCGATCAGCGCCGGCACCGGCACGCCAAGGAACCAGGCGCGGCCCAGCACGGTGAAAGTGCTTCCGGGCTCGATGGGGATGGAATAGCCGCCGGTGATCAGCAGCGCCACGCCACGGATCACCGAAAGCCCGGCAAGCGTGACGATGAAGGACGGGATGCCCTCATAGGCGATGAAATAGCCTTGCACCGCGCCAAGCAAGGCACCGAGCGCCAACATGGCGAGGACAACGACTGGCCACGGCAGGCCAAACTGCAAAAGCGTCGCCGACAGCGTCGCCACCAGCGCCAGCACGGAGCCGACCGAAAGATCGATGCCGCCAGTGGTGATGACGAAAGTCATTGCCGCGGCGACGATCAGCAGCGGCGCCGACTGCCGCAGGATGTTCAACAGATTGGGCGACGTCAGAAAGGCGTCGGTCGCAACCGAGAAGATGATGCAGACGACCAGAAAGAACAGCGCGATCGAGACGACGCTGCCATTGGCGAGCAGCGCATCGCGCCAGGTGCCCCTGCGCACCCGTGAGGGCTGGGCGGCGTGGATCGCGTCGCTCATGCCGGCGCTCCACCGCGATAGCCATTGGTGGCGGAACGCGCACTGAACTTGCGGCCGACGATCAGATTGACCACGTCTTCGATATTGGTCTCGCCGATCAGCCGCTCGGCGACATTGCGCCCTTCATACATGACCTGGATGCGATCGCAGACGAGGAACAGATCCTGCAGCCGGTGGGTGATCAGGATGACGCTGACACCGCGCGCACTGACCGCGCGGATCAGTTCGAGCACGGCCTCGACTTCGGCCACGGCAAGCGCTGCCGTCGGCTCGTCCATGATCAGCACGGCCGGCTCGAACGAGGCGGCGCGGCCGATTGCGATCGACTGGCGCTGCCCGCCGGAGAGGTTTTCGACCTTGAGCCGCGTGTCGGCAATGACGATGCCGAGCCGATCGAGCATCTGGCGCGTCTCGTCATGCATGCGCTTCTTGTCGAGAAAGGAAATGCCTGCGATGCGGCGGCGCGGCTCACGGCCGAGAAACAGATTGCCGGCGACATCGACCGTGTCGCAGAGCGACAGGTCCTGGTAGACCATCTCGACGCGCGCCGCACGTGCGTCCCCCGGCGAGCTGAAGATCACCGGCTTGCCGTCGATCTCGATGGTGCCGGCGTCGGGAACCACAGCCCCCGACAGCACCTTGCTCAATGTCGACTTGCCCGCGCCATTGTCGCCGACCAGGCCCAGCACCTCGCCCGGCTTCAGCGTCAGCGACACATCATCGAGCGTCTGGATGGCGTTGTAGCGCTTTGAGATGCCGCTCATCCGCACCCGATAGGTCTGGCCACTGCTCATCTGGGATTCCACGCGATTGCAAGGGATCCGCAGCGCAGCCTCAGGCAGCGCCGCGGCTCGGTCGCCGACGCAGTTTACTTGAACATCGAGCGGTATTCGTCGACATTCTTCTTGGTCACGATCGTCACCGGGATATTGATGATCGGGTCGATTTTCTCGCCCTTCTTGAGCTTGCCCAGCGCTTCGACCGCGGCCTTGCCTTCGCCGGCCGGATCCTGCTGCACGACCGCGACCACCCAGCCGTCGTCGATGCCCTGAACGGCCTGCTTGGTCAGATCCCAGCCGAACACCTTGACGTCGCCGGTGCGGCCCTGGCTGGTCACAGCCGAAACTGCGCCGAGCAAGGCCGGCTCGCCGGTCGCATAGAGCGAGTTCATGTCGGGATTGGCGGTCATCAGGTTTTCCGAAGCGCTCAACGCGGTCTCCTGAACGTTCTGGCCGTCGACCGTGTCGAGGAAGGTGACGGCCTGGCCGCTTTCGGTCACCGCCTTCTTGAAGCCGTCGAGCCGCTGGTTCTGGATGAATGAATTGAGTGCGCCGACGATACCGATCTTGGCCTTGCCGCCCATCTCGGCCTTCACATAGTCGGCGTAGAATTTGCCGATGTCCTCGCCGGCCTTGGTGTTATCGACGCCGATGAACGAAATATTGTCGCCGTCGGGGATCTGCGCGTCGATGGCTATGACGGGAATGCCGGCCGCCTTGGCCGCGGTGATCGCAGGCTTGACCCCGTTGACGTCGATGGCGACCAGAATGATGCCGTCGACTTTCTGCGTGATGTAGTTCTCGATCGCGTCGTTCTGCGCGCTGGGCACATTGTTGGCGTTGAAAATGACCAGCTTGGCGCCGGCGGCGTCGGCTGCCTTTTGCGCGCCCTCGTTGATCTCGTTGAAGAACAGGGCCTGCTGGTTGATGTTGACGAGAGCGAACGTATCGGCAAGCGCCGATCCCATGGCTGCCGAGCCCATGGCAATGGCGGCGGCACAGCCGGCGAGAAGTTTGAACAGACGCATTTCGGTTCCCCTTGCTTGCGGACCAGACCTCGGCTGGTCCCGTTAGTGCTACAGGCACGAGGCAAGCATTCAAGAGACTTGAATATTTGTCAATCCAAATGAACGCAGAGCGTCGCTCAGAAAGTCGCCGGCGTGTTGACCCAGAAAATGCTAGCGCGTTCCTCGCCGATGTTGCGGTAATGATGCGGCAACTCCGATCTGAACACGAAGGCATCACCCGTGGCGAGAGCATGGCTCTTGCCGTCGACGATCAACTCGATCCGGCCGGCGAGCACATAGCCGACTTCCTCGCCGGCATGCTGGATCGGACCTTCGCTCGAGCCCTCTGCCTCGATGTGATGGATGTTGCATTGTAAGAGGTGGCCGGGCGAATACGGAATGATGCGTTCGAGCGAAATTCCTTCGCCACGCCGTAGCGCGTCGAGCGCAATCAAAGGCCTTGCGCCCGCCCGGAATACGATCGCCTCGTCGTCATCGACTTGCTCGAACATCCAGCCGATGTTTGTGTCGAGAACCTCGACCAGACGGTGAAGCATGGGCAGGGACGGCGAAGCCTTGCCGTTCTCGATCTTGGACAGCAGGCTTTCCGAGCAATTCGCAGCCGCGGCCAGCGTCTTCAGCGTCATGCCGCGTGTCTGGCGGGCGAGGCGCAGCCGAGTTCCAAGTCTTGCGGCATTTACGGTGGCGTCCGTTTCTGACTCTGGCCGCCGTCGATCGATTTTGTTCATCTGTTCGCCAACCATTCAACGGTCAAGGGCAACTATCGCGCGAGCAAAAGACCTCGGCTGACGATTTGCAAGTGCTGATGCGTCAAATTCGAGACTGCAGCCGCAGCTACCGCATCCGGCGAATGCCGCTCCCGCATGAACCGTGCTGATGATCCCGCGCCAGTTATCTCCTATCGCTTGGCTGTCCATCGTGGTCGAAATCGCCAGCCGTTACCGCGTTTGCGTCACGTGGCGAGTGGACTTGGAACGACAATGCGGCAAGGCGGGCCACGCAGCCAATCTACACAACCACGGCCCTGCCGACACGATAAAATCTGGACTGTCACCGAATTTGCGGAGCGCGCCCAGAAGTCACCCGCGGCAGCGCCCATGGAGTTACGCCCAGGGCGCGCAGGCTCTCGATAGCCGCGACGTATCCAATGAAATCCCTGGGGCAGTCGCGCACCGCTTGAGCTTCGACAATTTTGAAGAAAGTCCAACAGAATTAATGGACTAGCACCTGCGGATGTAAGTTGCGGAAGCACGCGCGGTTAATGCTTTAGAAGTATCGACACATCGACACGAGGTGCGAAGAAGCAACGCCAATACAGCTGGTTGGTTACAACATATTTATTTTCGCAGATATGGTATTGCCCGTCCGGGGATTCCTGTACACGGTCCCGTGGGATGGTGAAATTATGCGGCAAATAAGTGTACCCGCCGTCTACCCTGGACCGCACCGAAGACCGAGGTATGGCGCGGCAATCTGAACCGCCGCAGCACTTGAATTTGGTCTGTGGGTCAATCTTGTCTTCGTACCAATCATGGGCGCTGGCGGCTGTTGCGGCGGCGATACACATCGCCGTGAAGATGAGCCTTCGCATGGCATTCCTCAAGTATCTGGCAGGCGCTGCTCGTTGGGGTTTCCATGTATATTAGCGTTCCATTGAAAATACCATTGGCCTCCGACCGACTTAACGCAGCTCCAGCAAGCGACGCTCGCAACGGAAGACCGCATTGGGTCACGTCAGGACGACACTTGCGCCGACCAAAGGTCCGCTCTTGTCGCTCCGGGTTTGAAAAGCATCTGTCCGCTTTCCGGCCCGAAGCAGACCTTTGCCGAGCGGCGATCAGCGTGGCGCGGAAACCTTACTCCTCCTTCGCTTTTCGGGGGCAGACATCGGCCTGCGCGAGGTGGGGCGTTCGCTTGGGGCGCCTCCGGCGACGGCGAGTTTTGTTCCGTTCCGCCAAAGGGGGTTTGCTGGTGTGGATCTTGTTTTGGGGGTATTCTCTTGGTTGAAGAATGGGCCTAGTCGACTTCGATTGCGGTCGCTTTAGCTCGGCCGCTCCGCTCGGGAGGAGCCTCTGATTGCGATGGCGCGCTTTGCCCACCTTGCCCTTCTCGCCTTCGCATTGTTGCCTGGAATTGCGCTGGCTGGGAAGCCTTTCGTCCCGAGCTGGATCAAAAACGATCCGGTAGCGAAGACGGTGGCTATCGAGATGGTCGCCGATTGGAACCAAGTCGAGCGGTACCGCAGGGACAACATCCGGACCGACATTATCGACTTCAACGGCTACTGGGGCGGCAATCTCACGATCATCGTGCCAGAAGAATGGTCGGTCCAGATCGAGTTCATCAATGGCTCCTCGAATTTCAGGCACGGTCTGATGGTGACCAGGGTTTATGCTCGGTCAGAGATGCCAGTGAAGTTGGAGGCTGAGGATGCGATTTGGGGGGCGTACACCGCTCCGCTAGAGGGGATTAAAATTAATGAGAGGAGGCAACTCAACTTTGTTGCCCAGCAGGCGGGGAACTATTTCCTCGCCTGTCCGAGACAAACGCACCTGATGGACGGACACTGGATCGGTTTCGAGGTGAGAGGCAATCTTGAGCGGGCCGTGGCAATCGTCCATGAAGACAAGTTTCCGCAGGAGCAGCCACCAGGACGCCCATAGCGTTGCGCGAGCAACCAGCGCTATGGCTTCGTCGTGGAGATCATTGCAAATCCATGGCGGCTTACCTTGAAACTCGAAAGTCTGGCCGCGCCCGACCGGTTTAGAACTGCCCCTGGTTGCCAAGGCTCCACCGACGCTTCGACACTACGGCCCAAATTAGCCACGCGGAATAGTTCGAGCCGATGCGCCCGCCGGCTCGGTCGTGCCATTTCAAGACCCCGCGGTGCTTTTCCAGAGCGACTTTCGCCTATCGGAAGGAGTCGGGCGGATTCTCCCATAGCCGACAGTCCGCGTCCGGCCCCAATCAAGTCGTTTCGTAACCGGCAGCCGCTTGCGGGTAAGGTCCTGATAGGCGAAACTGATTGGAACCGGGAGGGTTTGCCACCTCGCCTCCGAGGTTGGCCGCCGACAGAGTGCTCCGAAATGGACCGCAAGCTCGCCGCCATCCTTGCTGCTGACGTTGTCGGATACTCTGCCATGATGGAGCGCGACGAGGCGGGTACGCATGAACGGGTGCGCGCCGATCATAAGGAACTTTTCGAGCCGACAGTAGCGCGTCATCATGGCACTATCTTCAAGCTGATGGGCGACGGCCTGCTGGCGGAGTTTTCTTCTGTCGTCGAGGCGATGGAATGCGCGGTTTCGTTGCAACGTGGGCTGGCCGAGCGAAACGCCTCTTTGCCGAAAGACCAGCGCGTCGAAGTGCGCATCGGCGTCAATCTTGGCGAGGTGATTGTCGAGGGTGACGATCGGTTTGGCGAGGGCGTAAATATCGCGGCGCGACTAGAACAACTTGCCGAGCCTGGCGGCATCTGGGTGTCTGCAAAGGTCGCGCGCGAGGTTGAGAAGAAGCTGGCTTTCGGCTTTCAGTCGATGGGCCTGCAGAGGGTCAAGAACATCGCGGAGCCGGTGGAGGCATACCGTGTCACGATCGGCGGCAAGGCCAAGCCCAGGCGGGCGAGCCGCAGCCGGTCGCGGCTGCCAGTCGTGGCGAGCTTCCTGGTGCTGGTCTTAGCAGTCACAGCGGTCCTGGCGTGGTGGCAGTTCTATGGAACAAAGCGTGATATGGGCCAGGGTGGTATCCCGACCGTCGCGGTTCTGCCGTTCAAGAACATGAGCGGCGACCCGAAGCTGGAATATTTCAGCGACGGCATGACAGACAATTTGATCTCGATGCTGGCAGGCGTCACCGAACTTAAGGTGCTCTCGCGTAGCTCTACCTTTGTCTACAAGGACAAGCCAACCGATGTCCGCCGGATCGGCCAAGAATTGAACGCGGCCTACGTGATCGAGGGCAGTATCTGGAAGGAGACGGACCGGGTGCGCATCACCGCACAGCTGATCGACGCGCGCACGGGCGAAAACCTCTGGGCGGAAAAGTTCGATCGCTCTGGAAGCAATCCCCTTGTGATTCAGGACGAGGCGATCGAACGCATCATTGGCACGCTTGGTGGCCAGCGCGGAAAAATGTACGACATCGAATACAAGAAGGTCTGGGAAAAGGACACACCGGATCTTGAAGAGTACGACTTCTTCCTTCGATCCAATTTCTTTTTTGGGCAGTTCACGCCCGAGAGCCTGGTGAAGGCGACGGACATAATTCTTGAGGGCCTGGCCAAATTTCCCGACTCGTCGCTGTTATCGTGCGGAATGGCTTGGGATCACGTCTTGGCGGCCAGCCTCGGCTTTGACGAAAAGCCTGACGAACATTGGCGCATGGCGTCCGAACTGGAAGCAAAGGTTCTTCCGCGGGCCAACCTCGGACCCGACGCAAGAAAAAGCTGCTTGTGGTCATCCGTCTACGTCAGCGCTCATGAGGGCAACTTCGATCTGTCTCTGCGTAGGGCCGATGAGGTGATTGCGCTTTCGCCCGGAGACGCGTTTCTCATCGGCGACCTTTCATCAGCAGCCCGCTTCAGCGGCCTGACAGACAAGGCCATTGAGCGAGCAGAATACGGGCTCAGGAACGATCCAAACTTCGCCGATTATTATCTCGTGATGAAGGCAAATGCCCTGACGGATATCGAAAAGTACGCCGAATCTGCTGCACTGATCACGAAGGCGTCAGACTTCCTGATCACCGTTCCGCTGCTACGTGCCATCAACGATGTCCATCTTGGAAAAACTGACGATGCACGCAGTGAAGTCCTCAAGGCGCTTGCCATGCAGCCGTGGCTTAAGGCCACGCGGTGGCGCGATATGACGTTCCATATCAATCCTGCAGTGATTGATCGACAGGTAGCCGACCTCGTCGCTGCGGGATTGCCAACGAAGTAGTTTCGGTTGGAGGCCGGAGTACAGGCGTGCAGTATCCTTCCCCGCATCGTTAGTTGCTTTCAGGATGCACCGATTTGAATGTCCAGCTTTGGACCCTCCGCTGTTGAAAAGCTGCCAGTCCGCATCCGGCCCCGAAACGGTCATTCTGGATGCCATTTTGCGTGAAGCGGTCCGCGCGGCGCGGGGTTGCGCAAGAAGCATGGTTCAGTCGAAGAAGCCCGCATCCTCTTCCCCGAGATACTTCCTGGCTGCTTCGGCGTCGATATCGAGGCCCAGCCCCGGCGCTTCCAGCAGGTCCACCATGCTGTCCTTCACGATCTGCGACGGCAGGCCGATTACGAGGTCCTCCCACCAGGGGTCGGAGGCGCTCGGGTATTCGAACGCGATGTAGTTGGCGGGCAGGGTGGCGCAGACATTGATCAGCGCGCCGAGGCCGAGAAGGCCGTTCGCGGTGCCGTGCGGTGCCATCAGGATCGAGTGCATATAGGCGTGCTCGGCGACCCATTTGAGCTCGGCAATGCCGCCAATATCGGCCGGATCGGGCCCGATGACGCGCACCGCCTGCGTTTCGATCAGCTCCTTGAAATTGTGCCGCAGGTAGATCTGCTCGCCGGTATGGATTGGCGTCGAGGTGGAGGTGGTCAGCTCCCGATAGGCCTGCGGATTGACCCACGGCACATAGTCGCCGGTCAGCATATCCTCGAGCCACATCAAATTGTACTTCTCGACCGCGCGAGCGAACTTGATCGCATCGGGCAGCATCCAGCCCGGGCCGCAGTCGAGCGCCAGGCTGACCTTGTCGCCCAGCACTTCCTTCATCGCGATCACGCAGTCGAGCATGTGGTTGAAACCGCGCTCGCTGATCACGCCCTGATCCATGGCACCGTGATAGCCAGCCTTTGTCTGCGTCACACCGTAATGGAAGCCCTCGATAGTGTCCTTCATGTTGGAGTGGAACGAGATTCCTTGCTTGATCATGAAGAAGTTCTGCGGCTGCTCCATCATCCATTTCACGTCAGCGGCGTAATCCTCCGGCCGGTCGCCCGTGCGTTTCTGGCGGATCGAGCCGTTATAGACGCGCACCTTGTCGCGCACCTTGCCGCCGAGCAGTTTGTAGGCCGGCACGCCTGCGGCCTTGCCGGCTATGTCCCACAGCGCATGCTCGATAGCGCTTACCGCCGCGCCATAGGGCTTGAAAGAGCCGCGTTGGCGGATCTTCAGCATCACCCGCTCGACGTCGGTAGGGTCCTCGCCGATCAGCGCCTCGCGGAAATGCAGCACCCAAGGCTTGAGATAGGTCTTGGTGAACTCGACTTGGCCAAGGCCATAGAGGCCCTCGTCGGTAACGATGCGGACGATGGGATGTTTGCCGATGACGGCGCAGCGGAGGTCGGTGATCTTCATCTTCGGTTCTTTTCGCCTCAGCTCCAGGTGCGGTCCCAGGAATACTCGTTGTCCCAGTGATCCGTGGGCTGCCAGATGCCGGTGACACCCGGCTGCAGATGCTGCGAGATCACCTCGTCGACGACGTCGTCGATCCCCAGGCCAGGTTTGTCCGGAACAGTGATAAAGCCGTCCTTCACGAGCGGCTTGGGAACGCCGGTGACGATATCGTCCCACCAGTCGACATCGGCAGAGTGGTATTCGAGCGCCATGAAGTTTTCGGTCGCGGTCGCGACATGTGCCGCGGCCATTGCGGCGATTGGACTTTCGGCCATATGGATGGCCATTGCGACGCCGTGGTCCTGCGCCATGTCGCCGATCTTCTTGGTCTCGAGGATGCCCCCGCTGGTGAGCAGGTCCGGGTGGATAATGGAGAGGCCGCCGCTTTTGAGCAGGGGCTCGAAGCCCTCCGTAAGGTAGATATCCTCGCCGGTGCAGATCGGCACCGTGGTGGCGGCCTGCAGTTGCCGGTACTGCTCGGTGTACTGCCATGGGATCACATCCTCGAGCCAGGCCGGCACGTATTTCTCAATCCGCCTGGCGAGGCGAATACCGTTCTGCAGCGAGATGTGGCCGACATGGTCAATGGCGAGCGGAATATCCATGCCGATAACATCGCGAACCTCGGCAATATACTGCTCAAGCAGGTCGAGGCCCTTGTCGGAAAAATGGAGGCCGGTAAACGGGTGGGCAATGTTGTGCAAATCGTACGCGGCGTTGCGGGCGCGTCGCTCTTCAAGGGTTTTGACCGGGCCGCGGCCGGGATGGACGCGGTACCCTTCAAGTGAACCGGCAGGGGAGACGACCGCACCGGGTACATCCGCGATCTGCATCAGCCCCAGATCCATCTTGAGGAAGGTGAAGCCGAGCTCCATGCGCTGCTTGAGGCGCTTGCCTGTCTCGGTGCCGCTCGGCACGGTAGCGTCGGTGTCGCAATAGACGCGCACCTTCTCCCGAAACCGGCCGCCGAGCATCTGGTAGATGGGCACGCCATAGGCCTTGCCGGCGAGATCCCACAACGCGATCTCGACCGCCGAGACGCCGCCGCCTTGCCGGCCGTGGCCACCGAACTGCTTGATCCGGCGAAACAGGCGGTCGATGTCGCAAGGGTTCTCGCCAAGCAGCCGGCTCTTCAGCATCAGCGCGTAGGTGGCACTGGCGCCGTCGCGCACCTCGCCAAGCCCGACGATGCCCTGGTTGGTGTAAATCTTGAGCAGGGTCGAGGTGAACGGCGCGCCGACGATTTCGGCTACCCGCATGTCGGTGATGCGAAGCTGGGATGGCTTGGAGTTCGCGTTCACCCGATTGAGCGCTTCGTCGGCGCCATCTGTCTTTGCCATGACTTATCCTCGTTTCGGCTTGTCGCCCCGCACCCTGGGCCGGCACAGAGTGTTGCTAGCCCAGCTCAATCTCGTGGGCCTGCAGGTAGTCGCGATCCATCTCAATGCCGAGACCAGGCTTCGACGTCAGCTTGAGGCTGCCGTTCGAAATGTCGAGTGGTCTGTCGATCAGGTGATCGTATTTGCCGAGGTTCCACTCCGATGTTTCGAGTTTGTAGAAGTTGGGAACGGTCATCATCACCTGCGCTCCCGCAACCACGTTGATCGGTCCCGCGGCGTCATGCGGCGAGACCGGGACGTAGTAGGCTTCGCACAGCGCAGAAATCTTCTTGAGTTCGGTAATGCCGCCGGTCCAGGTAACGTCGGGCATGATGTAGTCGGCGAGCTTGTTCTCGAGTACCGGCACGAAATCCCATTTCGTGTGGCCGCGCTCGCCCCACGAGATGGCGGTATTGACCTTCTCACGCACCTGCTTGAGGGCGTTAAGGCTCTCGGGCGGGCAGGGCTCCTCAAACCAGTCGATCTGGCCGGCCTCCTCGAGGCTCCGACAGAGGCGAATGGCGGTGGGAACGTCGAAGCGGCCATGCGCATCGATGAGAATGTCGACATCGGGTCCTGCCGTTTCGCGGATCAGAGCCGTGAGTTCGGCGGCTTCGCGCTCGTCCTTGCGGGTCATGCTGCCATCGAGGTAGCCGTCCCGCTGTTCGCGGGGCAGGCCATCGGCGCTGCGGCCCTGGTGGGGGTAAGGATCGAACTTGAGCGCAGTGTGTCCGGACTCGACAATGTCTAGAATTTCGCGGACCACAGCCTCTTTGCTGGTGAATTTGGCCTGGTTGGGATGGGTGTAGAGCGCGATTTCATCGCGTACTGGTCCGCCCAGCAGCTCGTAAATCGGCTTGCCGAGGACTTTGCCCCTGATGTCCCAGAGGGCTATGTCGATGGCGCTCACGCATTCGACCGCGGCGCCGCGGCTTCCCATGTAGGTGAAGCTGCGGAAGATCTTGTGCCAGAGATGCTCGATACGCGCCGGATCCTCGCCTGTCACGGCGACGCCGATCTGCCGCAGGATCGTGCAGAGAGCGCGGTTGGCGAGCCTTGTCGTGGTGGTGATCTCTCCCCAGCCACTCACTCCCTCGTCGGTCGTCACTTCGACGAACAGGAACTCTCCCCAGTAAGAAGCATCGGACTTGAACAGCCACGGCCGAATGCTCGTGATTTTCATCTCAACTACCTTTGCCTGAAAATGGTCAGCTAACGATGTTCTGGACTGGATATTCTATCCGGCCCGAGCGGCGTTGCGCGCTCGCATCTGTTCCAGAATATGCCTGCCCGAACCCTCGACATGGCGGGAAACGAGTTCGGCCGCCTTGTCGGCCTCTCCCGCCTTCACAAGCGCGATGAGTTCGCGGTGCTCGCGCATGATCGCGGCACGTCGCGCCAGCGTGAAATTGAAACGCCGGCTCACGGCTCGCAGCACTTCGCGATGCTTCCACCAAAGCTCGGCGGCGTGGCGGTTATAGTGCCGCTGGTACATCACCGTGTGGAAAGCGGTATCCAGCTCACTGTGCCTGAATGTGTCGGCGAAGTTGTTCTCTTCGATCAGGCCCTGGAGACGTTCGAGTTCGGCAATGTCCTCGCCGGTAGCCATATTCACAAACCATCGTGTCAGGGCTGGCTCGATCAGAACACCGATCTCGTAGATATCCCGGACAAAATCCTGATCAATGGGTCGGACGCGCGCCCCGCGGTTGGCGACAAAGGTGACAAAGCCTTCGCCGCGCAACAGCTGCAGGGCCTCGCGCACAGGATTGGTCGAAGTGCCGTGACGCCGGGCGAGATCGGTGACCACAAGCCGTTCGTTGGCGGCGAGCCGTCCTTCGATGATGTCTTCCCTGATCAATTCATAAAGCGAGGCGCCCTCGCTGGAGGCCCCGATGGGATCGGTCCCCACCGGTGGCATCGCTTTGAAGTCGCTTATTTCGGCCAAGGTCGGCTCCCCAATTTAATACATACCTTGCCCGATATCACACACGGCTTTCGCAAACAATGTACGATCTGGCGCGTTGACAGGCAATCCATGATCTGAAAACGTACCAAGCGATCGAGAGGATACACTGAGCTGAAAGAAGCATCCTCGCGATCGAAACGAGCAAGGACCGCTTTGCTTTGGCGCAGGGCGGCATGGGAGAACCAGGGAGGATACCTATGACGAGAATTGCGCTCGGCAGTGCCGTCCTGCGCGGCACTGTCGCCACTGCTTTGATGGCATCCCTGACGTCTACATCGGCGCTGGGTGCACCGCCGGTTGACCTGAGCAAGTGGTCGCCGGAATATGTACGCTCGATTGCGGGCACACAGGATTTTGACACGGCGGCCGATTGCGCCAAAGTCACCCCGCTCGACTACAAGGGGCGACTGACTTTCTGGTATCAGGGCGTGTTCGAGGGCGACCCCGACCTCCTGCGCCAGTACTACAAGGAATTCTTCGAGACCTTCCGCAAGACATATCCGAACATCCAGCTCGAGGAACAAGCCCTCACCTATAACGACCTTCTCGACAAGTTCCGCACCGCGCTCCTGGGCAATGCCGCGCCTATGGCGGTCCGCCTGCAAATCCTGGGTGGTACCGAATTCGCCTCAAAGGGCTATCTGCAGCCGCTCAAGCCAGAGGACGTGGGGTATTCGACCGAGGATTTCTGGCCCGGCGCCATGAAGGCAGTGACCTGGGAGGGCGTGACCTACGGCATTCCGACCAACAACGAGACGATGGCGTTCATCTGGAACGCCGACATCTTCAAGCGTGCGGGCCTCGATCCGGACAAGGCTCCGGCAACCTGGGAAGACGTCGTCAAATATTCCAAGCAGATCCACGACAAGCTCGGCATTGCCGGCTACGGTCTCGTGGCTCGCAAGAATGCCGGCAATACGCCGTACCGCTTCATGCCACAGCTATGGGCCTATGGCGGCGGCGTCTTCGACGAAGCCACGGCAAACCCGACCTATGAGCAGGTCCAGCTCGATAGTCCGCAGAGCAAGGCAGCGCTGCAAGCCTCCTACGACATGTATGTTCGCGACAAGTCGGTTCCGGTTTCGGCACTCACCAACCAGCAGGCCGATAACCAGCCCCTGTTCGTAGCCGGCCAACTCGGCATGATGATCTCGCACCCGTCCGATTACAACGTCATGCTCGACCTGCAGAAAAAGGCGACGGGCACCGACAAGGACAAGGCGCAGACTGTCATCGACAACATGCGCTACGGCCTGATCCCGACTGGTCCCGACGGCAAGCGCGCCGTCGTGTTCGGCGGCTCGAACATTCACATCCTGAAGCCCGAATATGTCGAGGGCGGCAAGGTAGACGAGCCGGCTGCGAAAGCTATCATCTGCATGTGGACGAGCCCTGAATGGTCGCTGAAGATGGCCTACGCCGGATCAAACCCGGGCAACCTCAACGGCTTCAAGACCAAGTGGATGAAGGAACGTCTGGACAACATCAAGTTCCTCGACGTCACCACCTCGATGCTGCCATACGGCATCCCGTTCCCAGCGCTGCCGCAGGCCCCCGAGATCATGAACATCATCATCCCGGACATGCTGCAGAATGCCCTGACCGGAGCGATGACCGTCGACGAGGCAGCGGACGACGCGGCCAAGAAGGTAAAAGACGTGATGGGCGGACTCTAGTCCAGGCCTGACCTACGACCTGACCGGCTGCGCCGCTGGCGCAGCCGCCTCGTTCCGAAGAATAAGGGCACGCCACAAGTGACGATCGTGACCGGCAAGGCCGAGGCTCGCCGAAAATTGCAACCTGGCAGGTCCGGCGCGCTGCGGAAGATCTGGGCGCATCGCGCGGACTACGCGTACGTGCTCCCAGCGATCGCCGTGATGCTCATCGTCATCGCCTATCCGATCTACTACACGATCGAGCTGTCGTTCTTTAAGACACCGCCTGGTCTGCAGCTCCGTGACAAGAGCTTCATCGGCTTTGACAACTACACGACCATCCTCACCAGTCAGGTGTTCTGGAAAGTCACCTGGAACACACTGATCTGGACACTGGGGTCAACTTTCATCTCCTTTGTCCTGGGGTTTGCCACAGCGCTGGCGCTCCACCGCGACTTCATCGGCCGTGGTGTCTTGCGCGCTATCCTGATCATCCCTTGGGTCATCAGCGCAGTCGCCGCCTCCTATATCTGGAAGTGGATCTACCATTCGGACTTCGGGATCATCGGCGCGGTGCTGGTGGGCCTCGGAATGGCCGACCAGCCGCCGAATTTCATCGACAATGTCAGCACGGTGCTGCCCTCCCTGATCGTCGTCAATATCTGGCGCGAGTTTCCGTTTGCCATGATCATGATGATGGCCGGCCTGCAGACAGTCCCCGACCAATTGCTGCGCGCCGCAAAAGTCGACGGTGCCAATGCATGGCAGCGCTTCTGGCACGTCACCTTCCCGCACTTGCGCAACGTTTCGGTGGTGACGATGCTGCTGCTCGCGGTGGCCAACTTCAATTCCTTCATCATCCCCTGGATCATGACCGGCGGTGGGCCGTCGAACGCATCGCACATCTGGATAACCCACATTTATGAGCTCGCCTTCGGACGGCAGCGCTGGGGCGTGGCATCGGCCTATTCGGTGCTCCTGTTCCTCACACTGATGACGCTGGGCTACTTCTACGTCCGTGCGTTAAGCGGCAACGAGCGGAAAGAGGGGAGCGCATGAGCACGATTGCCGAGACAGCACCTCGAGCCCAGACCCGTCGCCGCATGCGCGTCGACGGATGGCGGTGGGCCGGGCGCATATTCCTCGTGTTCATGCTGCTTTATACTGCGTTGCCGATGATCTGGATGCTGATCACCTCGATCAAGTCCGGGTTCGCGGCGACGCAATTCCCGCCGCAATGGTGGCCGGACGAGCCTACCCTCGCCAGCTACCAGAAACTGCTCGATCCGCAGAACAGCGTCGGCCAGGACTTCCTCCGCTTCTTCTGGAACAGCCTTTTCGTGTCGACCGTCACGACAATCCTTTCGGTGATCGTGGCTGTCCCTGCGGCCTACGCGTTTTCGCGCTTCAGTTTCCCCGGCCGGAATTTCCTGTTCTTTGCCGTGCTGCTGCGCAATATGTTCCCGGCGGTGATCTTTCTCGTACCGCTCTTCATCCTGATGCGCGCCATCGGTCTGATAAACACGCATGGCTCGCTGATCCTCACCTATCTCACCTTCGGCCTGCCGCTGGCGATCTGGCTGCTCAAGGGCTTTTACGACAACATCCCGGTGCAGCTTGAGCAGGCGGCGCGCATCGATGGCGCAACACGGTTCCAGGCCTTCATCATGATCGTGATGCCGCTCTCGACGCCGGGGATCATCGCCACCGCAATCTATTCCTTCATCGGCGCCTGGAACGAATACATCTACGCCTACACCTTCCTCTCCAAGAACGAGCAGCTGACCCTGCCGGTTGGCATCCAGCGCTTCTTCTCGGAAAATACGACGGACTTTCCGGGCCTGATGGCGGCCAGCTTCATGATGAGCGTGCCCGTCGTGGTGCTGTTCCTGGTCCTGCAACGATACTTTGTACGCGCCCTTACAGAAGGCGCGGTCAAGCACTAGGGAGTTGCCGATGGCCCACGTGGTCCTCCAAGATCTCGTCAAGAGCTATGGCAGCTTCAAAGCTGTCAACCACGTCTCGCTGACGGTCAATGACGGCGAGTTCGTTGCGCTCGTCGGCCCTTCAGGCTGCGGCAAGACAACCACGCTCAATCTCGTCGCCGGGCTGACCCCGATCACATCGGGCGACATCATCATCGGGGAGCGGGTGGTCAACGACCTCGACCCCAAGGACCGGGACATCGCAATGGTGTTCCAGAACTACGCGCTCTACCCGCAGAAATCGGTCTACAAGAATCTGGCGTTCCCGCTTCAGATGCGCAAACTCCCCAGGGACGAGATCGACAAGAAGGTCAAGGAAGCGGCGCGAGTGCTCGACATGACGCACCTGCTCGAGCGCAAGCCGCGCGAACTTTCGGGCGGGCAGCAGCAGCGTGTGGCCCTTGGCCGTGCCCTCGTTCGCGACCCGGCCGTGTTCCTCATGGACGAGCCACTGTCTAACCTCGATGCCAAACTGCGCGTGCAGATGCGGTCGGAGATCAAGCGCTTCCACCAGGACCTCAAGGCGACGATCATCTATGTGACGCACGACCAGCTCGAAGCCGTGACCATGGCTGACAAGATGGCGGTGATGAATGGCGGCTACCTGCAGCAATACGATTCACCGGCGCAGGTCTTTGCCCATCCGGTGAACATGTTCGTCGCCAGCTTCATCGGCAGCCCGGCGATGAGCCTTATTCCGCTGGAGGCCTCGACGGCAAACGGCAACACGGTGTTGACCGGCGCGGAGGGCTGGCGCCTTGAGCTCTCGCCGCGCAATGCCCAGAAGGTGGCGAAAGCAACGACCAGGAAAGTCGTGCTCGGCGCACGTCACTCGACGATCAAGCTCCACAAGAGTGCGGTGCCAGGCAGCGTCCCGGCCAAGGCCTATACGGTGGAGCCGACCGGAGACGTCACCTTCGTGCAGGCGTTCCTGTCCGGCGCCATCGTCAACGTCAGCGTGCCGCCAAACATTGCCGTCGCGCCCGACGAGCAGATCTGGCTCGAGTTCGACCAGGAGCGGATGCATCTGTTCGACGGCGAAACTGAAATGGCCCTCAAGGCCAACTGAGATAGGGCGAATGCGCATGAAACGTGGGCGCGGATGACTGAGAAGCTTAAGATCACCGCGATCAAGCCCTATCCGGTGTGGGTAGGAACGCGCAACCAGATGCTCGTCAAGGTCGAGACCGACCAGGGCATCTTCGGCTGGGGCGAGAGCGGCTTGAGCGGTCGCGAGAGGGCCGTGGCCGGCGCGGTCGAGCACTATCGCGAGTTTCTCATCGGCCGCGACCCGATGCAGATCGGGCGGATCTGGCAGGAGGTTTACCGCAGCCAGTACTTCGAAGGCGGGCGAGTCCTTCAGGCGGCAATTTCCGCCATCGACATCGCCCTTCACGACATCAAGGGCAAGGCACTGGGGGTGCCGGTCTATGAGCTGCTAGGCGGCAAGCAGCGCGACCGCGTCCCCACCTTTGCCTCGACCGGCGACGAGGCCGAGGGCGATGTTGCCATCGAACGGGCCCGCGAACTACGCGCACAGGGGTGGCAGGCGATCCGCTTCTTCCCCTTCGGGCAAAACAGCAAGGACATCTTCGAGCCGCGCGAGTCCATCGGCGCTACCGCGGGTATGCTGAACAAGGCGCGCGAGGCGCTGGGCGGCGACGTGGTCCTCGGCCTCGACTATCATCATCGGCTGTCGGTGGCAGAGGCGGCGAGCTTCTGCAACAAGCTCGGCCGCGGCGTGCTTGATTTCCTCGAGGAGCCGATACGGGCCGAAACGCCGGAGGCCTACGAAGCGCTGCGCACGATGACCGAAATCCCCTTTGCCATAGGCGAGGAATTTGCCAGCAAATGGCAGTTCCTGCCCTACATCGAGCGCGGCATCCATCAGTTCAACCGGATCGATGTTTGCAATGTCGGCGGGCTCACCGAGGCGATGAAGGTCGCTGGCTGGAGCGAGGCGCATTATGTGGACCTGATGCCGCACAATCCCCTTGGTCCCGTGTGCACGGCCGCGACCGTGCATCTCGCCGCTGCGGTACCCAACTTTGCGTGGCTCGAGACCAGGGCGCCCGAAATAAAGCTGGGCTTCGACAATTCCGACTTCTTCCCCGTGCAACCACGGCTCGACGGGACCGATTACCCGGTCGGCGATCTGCCGGGGCTCGGCGTCGAGGTCAACGAAGTGGCGGTCCAGGCGCAGAGTTTGCGTTTCTGGGAAGCGCCTCACCTTACGCGCCGCGACGGTTCTGTTACGAACTGGTAGTTCCATTCAATCGGAGTCCACAATGACGCATACGTCCGACATTACGCGGCCGCCTAAAGACCTGATCGACGCGCTAAGGGAGATCGGCGCCGCGACGGTTGCCGGCACGCTTGGCCACATGGGCTTCCGCAATCCGCACATGGTTGGTCCGGTGGCGCAAAACCACGGGAAGTCGATCGTGGGGCCGGCGCTGACGCTGCAGTTCCTGCCGCAGCGGCCGGACCTCTTCACCGAAGGAGAATATGCCGATCCGGAGACGCAACTGCACCGGCACGTGCTCTATCACGCGCAGGAGGGCGATGTGGTCGTGGTCGACGCGCGCGGCGACATGAGCTCGGGCGTCTTCGGCGATATGATGTCGACGTATTTCAAGGGCAGGGGCGGGGCGGGTATCGTCATCGATGGGTGCATGCGCGACCGGCCCAATGTCGAAAAGCTCGATCTGCCCCTATGGCTGCGCGGCTGGACGCCAAATTATCACGTGCAGACCAGCATCTATCCCAATGCCGTCAACGTTCCGATTGCCTGCGGCGGTGTCACGGTGATCCCCGGCGACATCATCGTCGCCGACGACGACGGCGTGGTGGTGCTTCCCGTCGTGATGGCCCCGAAGGTGATCGAAGAATCACAGAAGCATCATGATTGGGAGGAATTCTCACGAGGGAAGCTCATGGAGGGCGGCCCGTTGCAACGCTACTATCCGCTGCATGACGATGCCCGCGGGGAGTACGAGGAGTGGCGCAAAACAAACCGCCTGGAGAACCCGAGTTAGTCAGCAGGCCTTGGCGATCAGTTTTGCCAGGCAATCGGCAGCCTCGGTCCCCGGCACGCCGAGATCTCTGACGCTATCCATGTGGTTGCGGTTCGGGAGCACATGCGACCTTACCAACGATCCCTGCCGCAGCAAGCTTGCTTTGAACCGATCGGCTTGCTGATGGAAGGGTGGCGTCTCATTGGCTCCGACCAGAACCGTCGCCTTGGTTTGAGGATCATGCCGACAGGCGAGCGGCGTGAACATGGCGACTTCCTCGTCGGTTATTCCAATCTCGTTGGCGAGAAAGGAATCCTGGAGCGGTTTCAAATCGTAGAGCCCGCTCAGCAGAAGGGCTGCCCTCACATTCGAGGAGGTATGCGCGCCGTCGAACAGGAACGTTGCAAGATGTGCTCCTGCCGAATGACCACTGACAGTCAGGGCCGCCGGGTTTCCGCCATGAGCGGCGATGTTGGCCAGGATCCACTGCTTGGCGCGGCGCACCTGGTCGACGATCGTCGCCATTCTGACCTTGGGCATCAGAGCATAATCGAGGATGACGGCAATGGCCCCGGCCTGGGTTATCGTCGTCGCCATGTATGAATAGTCGCGCTTGGAGAACATTCTCCAGTAGCCGCCATGGACAAAGATGTGCACCGGAAGCGCCGTTCTTTTGCACGCGGGAAAGAACAGGTCCATCGTCTCGGTCGGATCTGGTCCGTAGGCCACGTCTGCGGCCATCGCAATGGCGGCGCGGGCGGCCTCGCTGCGGTCAACAATGTCCTGCACGATTTGGTCAAAGTCAGCAACGTGGTCGCGGATGCGAAAGGGATCGCCTTGCATTCTTCTTCTGCTCACATGCTGACGGCGAGGTATTTCGCCTCCATGAACTCGGCAATGCCGTGATGCTGCCCTCCCTCGCGGCCAAGCCCACTCTGCTTGACGCCGCCGAAGGGAGCTGCAGGATCGGACATCAGCCCGCGATTGAGAGCGATCATCCCGGCCTCGATCCGGGAGGCCACCCGCATGCCGCGCGCCAGATCGCGCGTGTATATGTAGGCAGCAAGCCCATATTCGGTGTCATTGGCGCGCTCGATGACCTCGGCCTCGGCTTCGAAGCTCGAGATTGGCGCCACCGGCCCGAATATCTCCTCATGCGCCATCTTTGCGTCGCCCGGCACGTCGCGAAGCACCGTCGGAGGATAGAAGAAACCGCGTCCGGACAGCACTGAGCCACCGCACAAGACCCGCGCGCCTCGTGCGACCGCGTCGACGACAAGGCGGTCTATCTTCTCGACCGCCTTCTTCGTGATCATGGGCCCGCATTCCGTGTCCGGGTCGGTGCCGGCGCCGACCTTGAGCGACGACATCCGCTTCTCGAGGCCCTCGGAGAAGGCTTCGTAGATGCCAGATTGCACGTAGAGGCGGTTTGCAGCCGTGCAGGCCTCGCCGGCGTTGCGCATCTTGGCCACCATTGCGCCATCGAGCGCTGCTTCGAGATCGGCGTCGTCGAACACAATGAACGGTGCGTTGCCGCCGAGTTCCATGGAACACGAGACCACATGCCTGGCAGCCTCTGCCAGCAGAGCGCGACCCACACCCGTCGAACCGGTGAAGGAGAGTTTGCGCACCCGCGGATCGGCCAGCATGGCGGCTGTCAAAGGCCCGGGACTGGAGGTTGTCAGGACGTTGACCACCCCCGGCGGAACGCCTGCGTCCTGGTAGAGCGCGGCTAGCGCGTAGGCGGTAAGCGGGGTCTCACTGGCCGGCTTCAGGATCACCGTGCATCCAGCGGCAAGTGCCGGCGCGATCTTGCGCGTCGCCATCGCGGCAGGAAAATTCCAGGGCGTGATCAGGACGCAGATGCCGATTGGTTCGTAGTCGACCACAATGCGATTGGTGCCGGAAGGCGCAGTACCGAATTCACCGGTAATGCGAACGGCCTCCTCGGCATTCCAGCGGAAAAATTCCGCGGCGTAAGCGATCTCGCCTCGGGCATCCCGCAGGGCCTTGCCGTTTTCCAATGCGATGAGAGTAGCCAGTGCCTCCGATCGTTCCGTCATCAACTCAAAGCAGCGTCTGAGGATCTCGGAACGCTTTCGCGGCGACGTTGTCCGCCAGCCATGGGCCGCCTTGGCAGCGGCGTCAACGGCGGCGGCCGCGTCCTCCAAGGTCGCATCGGGTACGGCAGCGATGACGGCTTCCGTCGAAGGATCGATGACCGGAATTACCCTGCCATCCGCGGACTGCCGCCATTGGCCGTCAATATACAGCCCGTGCGAAATCGTGTGGAAGTCGCTGACGCCCTGATCATCCGACAGAACCTGTGAAAACGTGTTCATCTCGATATTCCCGATTGTTTACATGACGCAGCTGGCGAGGTCGCCATCAAAGGCGGCCTGGACCAGGCGTCGCATGGATCCCAAATCGAATGGCCGCGGATTGTTCTTGATGAGGCGCTCGATACCGATCGCTTGTTCCGCCGTCCAATCGAGCTTGTCGGCAGGCAGCCCTAGCTCGGCCAACGTGGGGATGATCCCGATTGCCCCAAACAGCCGACTGACCTCGCCAATGGTCGCGTCGGCCAACTCTTCGGGCCTCCGGCCTTTTCCATCGAGGCAGAGCGCGCTGGCGATCTCGGCCATCTCGGTCGCTGCGGCGGTTCTGTTGTACTTCATGACGTACGGCAGCATGGTGGCGACACCCATTCCGTGAGGGGTGTGGGTTATCGCGCCAACCGGGTATTGCACTGCGTGCGCTGCCGCCGTACCGGCCGTTCCGAACGCGCAGCCGGCTGCAAGTGCACCCATCATGACGTCGGCCCGGGCGTCCTCGTCAGACGGCTGGCGGTATGCCGTTTCAAGGCTTCGGCCAAGCAGCTTGATCGCCAGCAGGGCGAAATGATCGGTCAAAGCGGTTTTGCCGATAAAGACATGTTTCTGGGGAAGGCCGGGATCGGTCCCACGCCTGACGGCGGTGAAGGCCTCGATTGCATGCGTCAGCGCATCGGCGCCTGCGATCGCTGTCAATGCCGGCGGGCATGTCATCGTCAGTTCAGGATCGCAGATGGCCGCGGCCGCGATCAGGTACGGGCTGGAGATGCCGACCTTCAACGTGCGATCCGGATCCGCGATCACGGCAACCGGGGTGACTTCAGAGCCGGTGCCGGCTGTCGTCGGCACCGCGATCAGCGGCAGTGTCGGGCCGGGCACCTTGAACTCACCGTAGTAATCCTGGAGCTGACCGCCGTGACTGATGAGCAACGCCGCGCATTTGGCCATGTCGAGACAACTGCCGCCGCCAATGCCGATCACCACGTCGGGCGCGAACTGCCGCGCTTCCTCGACGCAGACGGCAACCGTGTCCCGGGGGACGTCGGGTAGCACACGGTCATGCACCAGTACGTCTATCGAGGCGGCTCGCAGCGCCGCGACAATCTCTGCGAACGGGCCCGTTGCGGCAAAACGTTCATCGGTGCAGACGAGCACTCGACGCCCGAGCCTGGCCGCGACAACCGGGATGACGTGGCGTTGGCCTTTCCCGAAAAGAATTTCGCGCGGCAGCCTTATGGCAGCGAAAAGGCTCATGACCTGCATCCTGTGATGATGTCTGGATTGGGATACGGAAGGGCGTTCAACTCGGCCCAAAGGCTGGGTTTGACGTCAAACTCCACTTGCAGCGCGGTTGCGTATCGACGCGCCGAACCATCGCCCGCAACGCTGGCGGTCCGTTCAGGTTCCGCAGGTGAGGAAGCACGGGCTGCCAGGGCGGCACGCTGTTCCAGCAGGGCCTTTGCAAGTGCCATTGCTTCGTCTCGAAACAGCCTCAAATTATATCCTCTATAAAATCGTATATGATATAGGATTGCATTGGTCGGAGCATCGTGTTAGCGACTCAATGTGTCAAGAGGCAAAACGTGCAGGCCATGAACTTACCCAGTGTAGACGGAGCGAACCTCGCCGGCGGGCGTATCCAGCGCTCCAGCAGCCTGGTTGAGGACGTCTACGAAGCGATTTTTGCGCAACTCATGTCGCTGAAGATTGCGCCGGGCTCGCGCATCACGGTCGACAGTCTTGTCAAGGAATTCAACGTCTCCCACACGCCGATCCGCGAGGCGCTCGGCCGGCTCGAAGGCGAAGGCCTTGTACTGAAGACGCATCTGATCGGTTACCGCGCTGCGCCGCAGATCACGAAACGACGGTTTGACGAACTCTACGAGCTTCGCCTGTTGCTCGAGCCTCATGCAGCGGCCAAGGCAGCGGCGCTCATGGACGAGGCGAAACTTGCCGTACTTCAGGAATCCGCAGGCGTCATGGCGCGCCGTGAGGGCAAGGACGAGCGCCTGCGGTATTCCAACTTCGCCCGCCAGGACGCTGTTTTCCACGACAGGGTCATGGAATTCGCCGACAACGAACTCGTGCGCGAGACGCTGGCGCACCAGCATACCCACTTCCACATCTTTCGCCTGATGTTCCATTCGCGCGTCACCGAAGAGGCGCTTGACGAGCATGAGGCCATCCTGGCCGCTTTCGCTGCGGCCGATCCTGCCGCTGCCGAGCAGGCGATGCGTCGTCATATCGAGCATTCCCGCGACCGTTTGTTGCTGGCGTTCGACTGAGACTTGTCCCGATGTCCCCGTACCCGTCGTCGACGATCATCACGCAGGCCAGTGCCAACGAATACTACCTCCCCGATTCACCTTCTAGAAACTCAAACCCACCGGGCGAGTACAGGTCTCGCCCGGCCGTTGTCACAGGAAAGGAAGTACCATGCCAGGCAAAAAGATCCTGATGCTGACCGGTGAATTCACCGAGGAATACGAAATCTTCGTCTACCAGCAGGCGATGGAAGCGGTGGGCCACACTGTTCATGTCGTGTGCCCAGACAAAAGCGCCGGAGACCTGATCAAAACGTCGCTGCACGATTTCGAGGGCGATCAGACCTACACCGAAAAGCTCGGCCACTATGCACTGATCAACAAGACCTTTTCCGACGCTGAGAAGCAGCTGGAGCAATACCACGCTGTTTACTGCGCCGGCGGTCGTGGTCCCGAGTACATCCGCACGAACAAGCGTGTGCAGGCGATGGTGCGCCATTTTCACGAAACGAAGAAGCCGATCTTCACAATTTGCCACGGCGTGCAAATCCTGATCGCGGTAGACGGCGTCGTGCGTGGCAAGAAGGTCGGCGCACTGGCGGCATGTGAGCCCGAAGTGACGCTTGCGGGCGGCACCTATATCGACCTGTCTCCAACGGAGGCTTATGTGGATGGGACGATGGTTTCGGCAAAAGGCTGGACGGCGCTTGCAGCGTTCATCCGCGAATGCCTGAAGGTGCTGGGGACGGAAATCCGCCACGCGTAGACCTTTGCTCCGGCGCATCCAAAAGGCTGCGTCGGTTCCCTTGCTGCAGAGGAAACTTGTCACCGCCAATTCGGCTTCGGATCATAAAGCATCTGCATCACGCTGAGTTTGCGTCCCAGGGATCAGAAGCATTTCGTCATGCATTGGTGCTCGTTTAATCAAATCCTGTGAGCAGCGCATCAGTGTTTCCCTTGCCGAAGCCAGATGCGCTCGGCAGGCAACCTCAATCCGAGTGGAGTTGCGGCGGCGTAAAACCCGCCGAGGCTCTAACTGCAGCCGGATGAAAATTCAGTGGCAGGTCAGGGAGGGCCTTCGCCGGCAGGACGGTACGTTGCGCAGGAGTCATGTCCAGAAGGTTGTCCAGCGGGCTGACGTAGGAGCCGATCGAATTGCGATTGGAGGCTCAACACTCGGTCTGCTGGAATCGCTTGCCGTGGCTGAAGGAAAGCCTGGAGTGTACGCGGCGGGGCACGACGTTCGTAATTTCTTACCGAAATGGCTCGCCGATCGTTACGGGCGAAAGTTCGTGCTCTCTGGCGTGTTGCTGTTCCTCACTGTGGTCTCGCTCCTTGCCGCGTTTAGCCGAGACATCCAATCCCTTACAGTGCTGCGTGGCATTCGGGCATCGCTCTTGGGGCCTTCCACCTCTGGTCATTTCCTACCTGACGGAAATCCTGCCGCCCAGACGCCGTGGCATGCTGATCCTTCTCGTCAGCACCACCGCCGCCCTTGGCCCCCACTGCTACAATCTTCATCGCCCGCTGGCTTGCGCCGCTCCAGCCATTGGGCTCGACGCGTGGCGCTGGGCGTTTTGCCTCGGCAGTTTCGGCGCAGGGGTCTTAGGGCTCCTGTTTCTGATCCGGAATCACCGCGGTGGCTGTTGTCGCAGAGCCGGCTGGCGGAGGCTGAAACAATAGTCCAGGCATTCGAGCGTTCCCCGAGAATAGACTTCCGAGAAAGTCCTGATTGCACTGCACGGAAATGTAGGCCTCAATGGGGCCGTCAAGGGAGGGCAGACGCCATCATAGTGTCGGTACGGACAGACCCGCAACCTTTAGCTGTTGAGACAGTGATCGATCCGTCCCGCAAGCGGCGGCTGATCGACCTTTCCGAACTTTGGCGATATCGGGAAGTTGTGTTCTTCCTGGCCTGGCGCGATTTCAAGGTCAAATACCGCCAGACTTATCTGGGTGTGCTCTGGGCAATGTTGCAGCCGCTCGTTGCCATGTCGGTCTTCAGCGTCTTGTTTGGCCGACTCGTGGGCATCTCATCGAACGGAGCGCCATACCCGCTGTTTGTCCTGTGTGGGCTCGTGCCGTGGAATTTTTTTTCGCGGGCGGTTGGCAGCATGACGGGCAGCCTTGTCAGCAACCAGGAACTTGTGAAGCGCGTCTATTTTCCGCGTCTGATCATTCCCATATCCGCTATGGCCACGTGCCTGACCGATATGATCGTCGGCCTCACTCTTTTGTTCGCGGCGCTGCTGGCATTCGGAATCTGGCCGGCACCACAGGTGATCTTCCTGCCACTGTTCGTGCTCGTCATGGCTGCGTCGGCGACGGGGCTGGGAGTGGCACTATCTGCGATCAATGTCCGCTTTCGCGATGTGGGATATCTCGTGCCGTTCAGCCTTCAGATAGTTCTGTTCATGACTCCGGTTGTCTATCCGGGCAATCTCGTGCCGCACTTTTGGCGGCCGCTCTACAGCCTGAACCCTATGGTGGGGATAGTCGAAGCCATGCGCTGGAGCGTACTGGGCACGCCCGCCGATTGGGTCATGATCTCGATATCGACTCTCTCCTCGCTGGCCCTTCTCGTTGCCGGACTGGCTATTTTCTCAAAGTCCGAACGCGCGTTTCCGGACCTGATCTGAGCAATGACCGACACAGTGATTGAAGCCACCAATCTCTCCAAGGCCTACAGACTGGGGGTGGCGAACAATAGCTTCCCTACCTTGCGGGACGCGCTGGCCAGCGGCGCAAGGCGAATCCTTCACAGGAAGCCCGCTTTGGGTCGACGCAACGGTGGAGACGATCAATTCTGGGCCCTGAGGAACGTCTCCTTCCAGGTGCGCGCAGGCGACGTCCTTGCCGTGATCGGACCCAACGGCGCGGGAAAGAGCACCATTCTCAAGATATTGGCGCAGATTGTGGAGCCGACTTCCGGTCGCGCGACGATACGCGGACGGCTGGGAGCTTTGCTGGAGGTCGGCACGGGGTTCCACGCGGAGCTGACCGGCCGCGAGAACATCTATCTCAACGGAGCGATACTCGGCATGCGGCGCGCCGAGATCAGATCCAAGCTCGATGAAATCGTCGATTTCTCCGGCGTCGAGCCGTTTCTCGACACGCCCGTCAAGCGTTACTCAAGCGGCATGTACTTACGCTTGGCCTTCGCGATTGCCGCGCATGTCGATCCCGATATTCTGGTGATCGATGAGATATTGGCCGTTGGCGACGCCGCATTCCAGAAGAAATGCATTGCCAAGGCCGAAAGCGTTGCCGGAACGGGCCGCACAGTGCTGATCGTTAGCCACCAGATGTCGGTTCTGCAGCGGCTTTGCAACCGCGCAATTCTTATCGACGGCGGGACGATCCTGGCCGACGGCCCGACGGGCGACCTGGTCCGGAATTATCTGCAGACACTGGAAGCGCGAGCGAGCACCGATCTGAGTACACGAACGACGCGCACCGGGCGAGGCCGCCTGCGCGTCGTCGGCATCGAGGTTTTCAACAAAACGGGTCCCGTCGCGTCGGGGCAGCCGGCGGTTTTTCGGCTTCAGGTCGATGGGCCGCGCGAACTTGCACAATGCGTTATTACCATTATTGACGACCTCGGCGATCCTGTGACGTCATTCGACACGATGGAGCACTCCGAGCATGATCGTCAGGGCGAAGTCTACACGGTGCATGTAGAGAGCCTTATGCTGAGACCAGGGCGCTACAGGATTGATGTGGCGCTAGTGGCGGACGACAGGGTGGTCGAAGACCACGTCGAGACCGCCGCCGTGTTCGATGTCATGCCCGGCTTGCTCGACAACCGACCGGTTACCGCCCAACCCGGCTTCGGCAGTGTCAGCTTTCCGCACCGATGGGTGACTAGGCGTTGACGCTTGTTTTCAAACTGAAGCACGCACGAGTTTACGCCGAATCCGGCGCCGTTGCTTTGCTGTCCACATCATGATCTTCAGGATAAGCCGGTCGGCCCTGCTTCCAATCGTCGGCGGCGCGACGTAGGGCGCACGCGCCAGCCGCAGCGTCCATCGGACGTGGAAGCCTCGCAGTCCACTTTCCTGCAAATGTTGCGCGACCCAGTCGAGGAATGCAGCGCGGGCAGGGTGTTTCCCCATGTGGTCGTAGACCCCTCGCTCAGCCGCCGCCGATGTCGAACCGGAATACTGCCGGTAGCGTGCCAGAGTTACAGGCGTAACAAAGACGGGAAGACGCAGGAATAGCTTCGCCCACAGAGCTTGGTCTTCATAGAGATCGAAGCGCTCCTCAAAGCCGCCGACCGTGCTGACCGCGCTCCTCCGCAAGAGCACCGAACAGGTACACGGAACGTGACCGTTCTGGATCAGCAGAAGTCGCCTTAGAAGCCGCGGGGGCTGATGCAAACGGCCGGCAAGCCCGTCCGTCGGCTCGATCCAGTCGGGGCGCTCACCGTCTGGATACCACCATCTCGTCGGCCCGAAGATCATTGCGGCTTCCGGGTTGGCATCGGCTGCCGCCAGAACCGTCCGGAGCATATGCGGTTCGTACAGATCGTCTGCATCCAGGAAGGCAAGCAAATCGCCGCTGCCGGCCTCTATTCCGGCGTTTCTCGCTGCCGCCGCGCCACGCTTGGATCCGGGAGGCCTGTTCAGCACCTTGATCCGAGGATCGGTTGCTGCAACATCATTGGCGATCCTGACACTGTCATCCGTCGAGCCATCGTCGACCAGCAAAAGCTCCCAGTCCGCAACTGTCTGGGCTTGGACGCTAGCGATCGCTTCGCCCAGAGTTGCCTCCGCATTGAGGAAGGGGGTTATGATCGTCACTCGCGGTAGGGAAGTCATCGCCGAAGCCATCCTTTGATACTTCGCTTGATCACCTTGCGGCGCTCGCGCGCAAGCGCTTTCCAGATTGCTGAACGAATGCGGAAAGAGGCGCCCTTATCCGCCATTGTGCGATTTAGCCATTTGAGAAACGTGATACGCGCGGCCTCGACAGTGCCTGCCTCAGCGCAGGCAACAGAGCAACTTTCAGAATGCTGGCGGTATTTTGCCCAGGTCCGGCCGGACACATAGGCGGGCGCGAATGCGAGCGCCTTGGCAAAGAACGTCTGGTCCTCGAACATCAGGCGAAAGCTGTTCTCGAACCCCCCAAGCGTTGCGAATAAGCTTGAACGCATCAGGGCATTGCAAGGTGTCGGCGTCTGGGCCTCGTTCTGAAGCAGCAGCTCAAACAGCATGGGCGGCTCGTATCGGGTGTCTGGTTCGACGCCGAGCGGGTAGTAGAAGTCCGCGCGGTCAGCAGCCTCTTGCCAGCTATGCCAGATCAGAGTCCGGCCATAGATCATGCCTAGCGCCGGATCGCTTTCCATGATGGAGACCTGTTCGGAAAGCTTTTCGGGCAGCCATGCATCGTCTGCGTCGAGAAATGCGACATAGGCGCCGCGCGCTTCCGTCAGTCCACGGTTGCGCGAGGCGCTGATACCGTGATTGCCATTGTCATGGTGAGACAATAGTCGCACCTTGCCCGGCAGCCGCTGCTCATAACCGCGTATGATGGCGGACGACTGGTCAGTCGAGCCATCGTCGACAACGAGGAGTTCCCAGTCGGTGAAGCTTTGACCTACAATGCTGTCAACAGCTTCCCGGAGATAACTCTCACCATTGAACACGACTATAATTGCCGTGACACGCGGCTGTCCGCCTGAATTGTCAGCCATGGCATAGCACCATGCGCCGAAAGTCAGCTTCACCCCAATCGGCGACCGTAACGCGCGGCAATCGGAAAGGGTCGACGCGAGGCCCAGCTTCGCGCGGCAGGGTAGTTACTGCATAGTCCATGCCGGCAGACCTTACGGCGTTGGCGGTGCTGCCATCGAAATCTCCAAACGGGTATGCGAATCCCACCACCCGCCGTCCTGTAATCTCCTCGCATTTTTGGCGGCTGCCTGAAATCTCGCGTTCAAGATCGTCCCGTTTCAGTAGCGGCAAGGATGGGTGCGTACAGGTGTGGGCGCCGATCGAAACGCCATCGGTGTCGGCGAGCTGCCGCAGCTCCGAATGCGTCATGGCGCGATCGCGCCCTCGGGGACTGGCGTCGGTTCCTGCCCATCTTGCCAGCCGCTCCAGGGCCTTCTCGCGTTCGTGTGCACTCAACGGCTTCAGCAGTGCGTGCAAGTCGAAATGGAGTGTCGTGCGGTTGATCGCGTTATTGGAGTCCGCCGGCATTGCGTCCTCCCAAACGCGCCAGTCATAGTTTCGGCCAGCGATCTCGATCTCCAGAGTGTTCGGGAGAGCAGGCATCTCCAAAATGATGCGGGATAGAATGTCCCACCAGAACACTGAGGGATCGGTGATCGCATGGGTGGTGACGAAGACAGTCGCAGGACAGTTCATACGCCGCATGATCGGCACGGCGTTTTGGAGGACATCCGCGTAGCCGTCGTCAAAGGTGATTGCCACCGCATTTCTCGGTGACCGTCTCTCGCCAAGCCGTTGCGCCAGCCATTGCAGGGGAACAATGTCCCGCGCTTTCGTAAGAAGTTCGATCTGGCGTGCGAAATTTTGCGGCGAAACCGCGAGTTCCCAAGGATCGACGAGCGGTTCTGCGACGCGGTGATACATCAGCACGATAGGTCGACCGAAACCGGCAAGCAGGCGCCCCCGTCGCAGGAATTTGCTGACAGTTTGACGCGCTGTCACGGCGCCGCTCATCGCCTGAAAGCCCGCGCCGCCACTATTACCGGACAATAGGGGTCGTGCACATCAAGTAATGCCGAATTCAGCTCATGTTCCGCCAGGCCGTAGAGGAAGGCCGTCGCAGAATACGCGTTTCCATAGTGGCTGACTTCGACGTTCTTCGCCCCGAACCTGTCCGACAGAAGTCGCCTTAGGGCAGCCGGAGTTATCGACCAGAACCAGCTCTCGCCCCATTCTCCCCTGTCAATCGGGCTGACCCAAGGCACTGTAATCAGGAGTACGCCTCCCGGCTTCAGGATCCGCCACAGGGTTGCGACTGCAGCAGGTAGATCGAAAAGAAGGTGCAGGGTCTGGGTGAGTACGATACAATCGAAGGTCTCGGACGGCAGATCGTCGCTAGTCGCCAGATCACCCACGAAGGTTGTCAACGGGTGGCCGTTATAACGGTTCAGAACATCGCTTGCGGTAACCCGACTGCCTCCGAAACGCATCGTATAGGCGTTGTCGCCGATCTCCAGGACCCTTCCGGATATGTTCAACGAACAGGACGCGAGGAAAGTCTCGACATAGCGGCGGTCCAATGGCTTGCCGCGATCAAAACCGAACTCCGTGCTGAAGGGTACGGTACGCTCGAGGTCACCGAACCGGGCGCTCGAGCGGTGCCGACTTGACCGGCGCCTGAGACGATGCCGGAGCATCACAGCGGTCTGCAACGGCGCTGCAAGCGAAACGGCGATCGTGCTGCTGAGTTGACCGGCGAGTGAAGAGCGGAACCGAAGCGCTGTACCAAGCTGTCCCAGTTGCTTGTCCGTATAATAGCACTTCCATTTTTCGACACCCTGACGGTAGGCGGCCGCCCAATCCGGATTGGTCTGCGCGACGGCCCGCTGCCGGCGAAGGACCTTCAGCGCCGCGCGCAACATCATCGGATTGCTGTTCGACATATTCGTTGCGTGCCGACGGTAATCTGCCAGGTATTCCGGAATGCAGGCCACCTTGTTCGCCCGAGATAGGCGAAGGTAGACGTCGTAGTCCTCGCAAGCCCGCAGTGACCGGTCAAATCCGCCGGCGGCTTCCAATGTCCTGCGGCGATAGAGCACCGTCGCATGCATTCCAATCAGGTTGTCGGTCAGGAAGCATGCATACGGATCCTCGCCCACCGACCTCAGTGGTACAGTATTCCTGACTGCACCGGCCTCGTCGATGTAGCGGAAGGCACCGTAGACCAACGCGCAATCGGGATTGTCGTGAAACAAGGCAAGATTGGTGGCCAGCGCTACCGGGCGCAGCCTGTCGTCGGCATCCAGGAAGGCAATGAATTCGCCGCGCGCTGCCGTCATCCCGGTGTTACGGGCAGCGGCCAAACCCTGGTTTTTTTGGCGGATGTAGTGGACGTCGTCATATCGACGAACAACACTTTCGGGATTGTCCGACGACCCATCGTCCACAATGATGATCTCATCCGGCTTCACGGTCTGGTTGCGGACGCTGTCGATCGCTTCGGCAAGGAACCGCGCATGATTGTAGGTGGTGATGACAACTGAAACGCTGGATGCAGCGGGGCGGGTGGTCATCTCTCACCCGCTCCGTTTCGGCAGGTCGGGTAGCCGGCAAAGGTCAACCAGCCGACAGATCGCCGACATGCTTCCTCGAAGCTGACAGCCGGCTGGTATCCGAGCTCACGCTCGGCCTTGCGCCATGGAAGTTTCGTCTGGCACTGGTGCAAAAGTGCACGCTCCTCCGATACCATGACCGTTGGGGCCGTAGTCGCACCGGTCGCATTGCGTCCTGCCTTCCGCCACTCGGCATAGCCTGCCTTCAGTCCGCTGCGAACAGGCCTTGGCAGGCTTCGGACAAGCCGCCGATATCCTTGGCTTTCCTTCAGTCCTTGTTTCCATCTCGGAGCAAATGACAATGGCGCTGAAGCCGAAATCGCGGCCAGGTCGAACCCCAGTGCCTCGGCGATCGGTCGGCAAAGATCTGCCCAACTGATCTCTTCCCGGTCTCCGATCAGATAGGTTCGCCCAGAGGCCTCGGGCACTTCGATGGCGAGCTTGATCGCGTGAATGACATTGTCGACATAGGCGCTGTTGCAGATGCCACGACCGCCATCCACCAGGTAGGCGGAACCGTCAATGAGCTCGTCGGCAAAACCACCGGTCCAACTGGAGCGTGGGCCAAAGACAATTCCGGGCCGCAGCACCACTACCTGCACCGCGCCGTCGCGTGACAGTTGCCCGAGACGGCGTTCGGCATGAATCTTCGCATTGTTGTACTCGATCGTCTGATCGTCATGCAGCGCGCTCGTTTCGTCCGTCCCGGGCGGGGGCGATTGGCCATGAACGGAAGCGCTGCTGAGATAGATCAGACGAAGCACGCCGGCAGCGGTGGCTGCACGATAGACGGGCTCGATAGCATCGACGATCGTGCGGGCGTCACCGGCAACTGCATGTACGACGTACTGACAGCCCGTAAAGGCAGCGGTAAGAGCCTGAATATCACGCGCATCCGCCACCATTGCGTCAATCGCAAAGCGAGACAGACTGGCGAAAGCATCCGGCCTGCGAACGATCGGCCTCACATTCGCCCAGCCGGAAAGTTGCAGCAACTCCACGGTGCGGCAACCTATGAAACCGTTGGCGCCAAGCACTGCAACAGTGCCGGTCATTGTCTGGTCCCGGCGGAAGCAGCGACATGGAGCAATTCTTCGGGACCGAGCCACGGCATGTCCATCAGTTTCCGTCTGGCATAGCATCCTTCGACCAGATCGACCACATTGCGCCCAACACTGGCCGGCACGGAAAGGGGGGCCCCATTTCGGACCGCATCCACCAAGCCCGAAATCTGATCGCAAAATGCATCGACAAAATCGCGCGACCGGCCGTCGGCATTGGTGAAGGAAACGCAGCCTGTCGTGCGACTTCCATTCAAGGCGACCTCGACAGTCTCGGTCTCATTGACTGTCCAGGAAATCGAGCCACGTTCGCCCTCAAGGCGGTACAGATTCGGGCGAGCCCAATCCCGGCTCAACCTGACCGTCGCGTCGAAGCCGTCAAAACGCAGCCGGACAAGGCAGTTCGCCTCGACGCCGCCCATTGCGTCATCGGCGTAGTGGATTTCGTCGGGTTCTCCAAACCACCAGGTCAGGAGGTCAAGGCAATGCGTGCCGATATCCTGAAGCACACCACCACCGGACTCCGCGAAGCTGAAATAGCTCATCGAAGCCACCGGCCACTGGAAGGAGCCGCCCT
This sequence comes from Mesorhizobium sp. M0306, assembly GCF_040321655.1. NCBI lineage: Bacteria > Pseudomonadati > Pseudomonadota > Alphaproteobacteria > Hyphomicrobiales > Phyllobacteriaceae > Mesorhizobium > Mesorhizobium sp. M0306. The sequence goes on from NZ_JAMYRY010000013.1 coordinate 130,131, forward strand.
CGAAACAACTGACGCTTCGTAACCGTCCGATCATTCCGCCCTCCAGCATGGCCTTTATCGACCGCGTCGCAGGGAACTGCCTTCTGACGAGCCCTGTTGCCACATGAAGATTGTTGGCTGCCGCTGCCGCAAGGATACGAGCCGCCTCGGAGCTGCTCGTGGCCATCGGCTTTTCGCACAGAACATGCATCCCGGCTTCCAACGCTTGTGTCGACTGATCAGCGTGATATCCAGGTGGCGAAGCAATGATCGCAATATCGGCGTCCATAGCCAAAAGGCCGTCGAAACTGGCCGCAACCTTGGCTGAGGGCAGTCGCGCCTGAACGAGTGCGGCCTGCTTCGCATCTGGATCGAATATCCCCGCGACTGCAACTTGGCCTCTGCTTTGAAGGCGTGAAAGCGCTTCCGCATAGTAGAGCTTTGTGACGGCTCCACATCCGGCCAAAACGAGCCGGACCGGTTCATCTTCCCGGAGTCCTGCAGGCCGCTGCTCGGTTTCAACTAGGATGGACAATCCTGCCTCCCTGTCTTGCAACGAGCCGCAGCATACGACCAATTGTCTTGAGTGAGGGATCGAAGCGGAACGCTTCGCTCATCTGCGCCAAGCATCCAGCCCAATCGCCGGCGCCGAACAGTCGCCGCGCAGTCTCGAGAGCGCTTAGCGCATAGGTCCGCCGGGCCGACGCGGCGACATCGTCCGCAAGCTCGGTTGGAAGATAGCTCTTGAAAATATCGATCGCCATTCGCGTGTAGGCCATGTCCTCGGCACTTCGGATATGGCGCCCTGTGTTCGATTGGGGGTGCATCCGATAAAGTGCAAGGGCCTGCGGTTCGTACCAGACAGGAAATTGAGAAGCGATGCGGACCCACATCTCCCAGTCTTCACTGCATTTGAGCCGCCGGTCGAAGGCGCCGAGTTCTTCGTAGACCGCGCGGCGCACCACGATTGATGGCGTCATGATGTGCTGTTCCAACGCCAGTCGAACCGCCGCATTCTCGAGCCGTCCGGGGCTTGACTGCATTACAGGCGGGATCGACAGCTCCTGTCCGTGGGCATCCATGAAGATCGCCCGGCAGAATGCCGCGCCTGTACTCGGGTCCGCATCGAAGCCTCGTCCGAGCAATTCGTAGAAGCCGGGGCGGACGGCGTCGTCGCCGTGCAGGAGATGTACGAGTTCGCCCTGGGCACGATCCAGGCAGGTATGGAAGTTGCCGATATGCCCTAAATTTTGCGGCTGGTGGAAAAAGCCAACGCGGTTCCCACCGATTTCATTCAAGACTCTTTGCGGATCATCGGAGGAACAGTCGTCAACCACCTCGATTTGCATTTGAGCCGGGCCGGGGTCCTGCGCCAGCACACTTTCCAGCGTTGCGGCAAGAAAGCAGGCGCAGTTATAGGCGGGGATCATCACTGACCATTTCGGGCGAGCAGCCTTCCGTGGCAACGGCGAGATCGGATCGCGATACTCGAAGTCACGGATCGCCGTCATCTCTGGAGCACCGAGGACTTCAGCAGGTGCAGCCCCAACCTGACAATGTCGCGTTTGGCCACGTCACGTCCGATACCACCGCTGCGAAGGCTCCGCAGGAAGCACGATCTGGCCGATGGCAAATCGCCTTCTACCAGATACCGCATTGACCATTCATAGAAGTAGCGGGAGCAGCCGCCGCGGGCAGAATTTGCCCCCTGCGTGTCCATGACCTGCGCCATGCGCCGGTAGAATCCTTCGATCGCGTCCAGCTTGGGTCGGTTTGGCAGTGCCGATATGAGTCCGCCCGGATGCAGACGGTAGACACCTGCTATCTCGTCGACAAAAGCGAGATCTGCTGTCCTTGCGCAAAGCACATACAGCGGCCAGTCAGTAATCGGAAAGAAATCAGCATACCACCACGGCACATTTCGAACGCACGCGGTTCGCATCATGCCGGCGCAAGTTGCGAAAGGATTGCCTTCCCAGATATCCCTTTGCGTCACGATGGGTTTCTGGTCCGCCCGCGTCCACCGCGTCGATGTGAACTCATCGCCATCCGCCACGACTGCATTGTAGAATATTGCGGAGAGTTCCGGGTGCGCGTCGAGATGGGCCGCCTGATCTTTCAGCTTGGTCGTGGATGTCCACAGGTCGTCGCCATCGAGGATCGAGACGTAGCGCCCACGCGCCATCCGGAGTCCTCTCGCGACGACTTCGTTCGATCTCACATTACTGCCGGAATAGATCGCCGACAGCCTTTCAGGATGGTTGGAAACATATCGCTCGACAATCTTCCGGGTTCCGTCGGTCGAAAAGTCTTCACTGATCAATATCTCGACACCGAAATCGGCCTCTTGCATGAGAGCGCTGTCGATTGCAGCCGCCACGTAGCGTGCGTGATTGTAAGTGACAATAAGGACGGTCACGCGAACCGTTGACTCATTCACCTTCCGCTCCGCAGTGCATGCCGCCCGCCTATCTCAGATCACGCCGATCATTGCTGGCTCTAGATCGCGTGAGTTGCCCTCATTTCCGCAATTCCACCATTGGCCTCAAACCAGCGCAATGTGCGCACGAGACCCTCTTCATAGGGCACTTTGCACGACCACCCCGGCAGGATTCTTCGGCATAGGGTCAGGTCAGGACGCCGGTTGGTCGGATCCTGCGGCGCCGGCTCACCATGAACAATGGTCGTTCCGGGAATGAGGCCCGCAACATACTGCGCGATCTCAAGCACCGAAATTTCCCGGTCGTTTCCTACGTTGACTGCTCCCACATGATTGAAGTTCTCCAGCCAGAACAGCCGTTCGAGCCCATCGACAATATCGTCGACATAACCCCAGCTGCGGGTTTGGAGACCATCACCATGGACAACGATCGGCTTGCCGGCCAACGCATTGGCGATAAAGTTGGAAACTGCACGCCCATCATCGGCTCGGGTGCGCGGGCCGTAGACGTTAAAGAGCCTGGCAACCCGCACATCGACGCCGCGGACACGGTTGCTTTCGAAGAGGAGCGCCTCGGTGCAGCGCTTGCCTTCGTCGTAGGAAGAGCGCGGGCCCGTACAGTCCACTGACCCCCGATACGTCTCGGGCAGCGGGTTGACCAACGGATTTCCATAAACCTCCGAGGACGACGCAAAGCAGATTCGCCCATCCTTTTTGAGCAGCTTCAAGAGCCGCATAGCGCCAATTAGATTTGCTGAGACGGTACGCTCGGGCTCCCGCATATAGACCGGCGGCGACGCGGGCGAGGCAAGATGAAAGATCTCGTCGAATTGGAAATCGGATTTGAAATGCTCCACCTCGGAGCGGACCAGCACTAGGCGTTGATCTCGGATATGACCAACGTTTTCTGCTCTGCCGGTCCATAGGCTGTCGACCACAACCAGCATGTCCAAATCGTTTCTTTTGAGAAGCCGGTCGACCAGGTGCGACCCGATGAATCCTGCTCCTCCAGCCAGCAACAGCTTCTTCATCTCATGTCTCGAAGGGGACATAGGCTGTCCGAATTCGTGTCCTCGTTGGGCATTGCAAGCGTCCCTTCTTCGGGAAGCCGCGTCAAATAGGCTCCGCTTGGTCCAAGCTTCTCGTCCATTACAGCAAGATTGCTGAGCACCACGCGGTAGTCGGCTTTCTCGGCGGAATCCGCAAACTCATGAATAGAGTAGTTCCAAAAATTTCTTCCGATCTCCGAGCCGTTTTCCCCTGAGCTGCGGTCCTCGCTTTCCGGTTGGGGAAGTGCTCGCTTCACCTCGCGCAGGAAAATGGCCGCAAATGCGGCAACGAGTTTCGCGAACTGCACAGGTGATCGCCAGAGCATTTTGGTGCAGTTCCTGGCGACAGCAGCAAATCGGCGCGTCACCAGCCCAAGCTTGGCAATCTCGACATCGGTGCGGAAGATCGCATCCAGCAGGACCGGCTTCACCGCCTCTGTGCAGCGGGCAAGTACGCTCTCGAGCACCATCCGACGCGAGATGAGCATTCGCACGAAATCTGCCGACATATTCCCTGGCGTTCGGCGGTATCCGACAAGATGCTCCTCAACGACGCCGAAACGGTATTTGGAGGCAATGCTCTGTTGGATGAAGAAGTCCTCGCAACCCTCTGCACCGCTCTCGCGCAGTCGCGAGGAGTAGCCACCCATTTCGAAGAGAACATCGCGCCGAAACATCACCGAACTGCCGTTGCCGATGAAATTTTTTCCGAGATGCTGCATGAACACCCATCCATTTGGGTGCGTCTGCTTCGGCGTGATGATCACCATATCATCGGCGTCAATCGTCCGGTAAAGTGTGTAGACAAGCCCTAGATCATTGCCAGCCGCAGCGAAAACACGCAGCTGCTTTTCGAGCTTGGTCGGGTGCCAGAGATCATCGGCGTCTACAGGCGCTATAAAGATGCCTTTGCTTGCCCGCACCCCCGCATTCCGCGCCGACGCGACGCCACCATTCTTCTGTTGGAGCAATTTGATGCGCCCGTCGCCATCAGCCAGTCGTCGAACGATCGATGCTGTTGCGTCGGTCGAACCATCGTCAACGACTATTATTTCCATATTTTCATGCGTTTGGGCGAGCACGGACGCCAAGGTACGCTCGATGAATGGCTCCGCGTTGTAGGCAGGGATGATAACCGCCACGAGCGTGTGGGCAGAGTGCTGTGAATTGCCCGGCAAATCCGCCATCCCTAGTCGCGCCCGAAGGAAGAGAATTGCGATCGCCCCCATATTGGCCAGAAATGATTTTTGGACGAGATATCAATTAGACAATCAGGCAGCCTGAAGTTCGCAGAGACCTGACGAGAGATTGACGGACGGAGTGTCATCCAAACCCTTCTCCGTTGGTGTGTGCAGGCGTCCGCAAAAAAAACCATTGAATCTCTTTGCTTTTCAGCATTCTTCGTTGCTGCTATCCGCCGCAACCTCGGCACAGAGTTGCTGGGATCGGTCGTTCACGCATATATTAGCCGAAACTACTATTCGCGCCAAGGAGCTGAAACCGATATAGCGACGGCGGTGGGCTCTATCTCCGCGTAAAAAGGTGGAACCAAGTCCCGGGCCGTCGTCCACTTCAAGTGCTCCGGCGCCGGCAGCAGCTCGCGGGCTTCGTCCTCCGTCTGGCAGGGGAGGTGTGACGATGAACGCCGTAACAATATTTAATCAGTTAGTTCGCGACCGCCGCTCCTGGTGGGGCCTGTAGCGTAATTGTGATGGTGTCACCCGGAGCGAGCAGAGTATCTTCGGTCGCCTCGATCGTCGCTGCCTTTCCGTCATTGGAACGGGTTACACCCATCATAACCCGGCGGCCCCCTTCGGCCAAAAGGTCGCTGCGCAGCTGCCTCACGTAGGCGATTTGTTTGGCCAATGAATCCATCTCAGCGCGCATTTCCATCATCGCCGCGCTTTCAGTCTGCAAGTCAGCCAACAGGTTAATTCGACTCTGGTCAGTAAGCTTCTCAAGGCTGCGCTGCAATTCCCCTTGGTCGCGTTCAAGTCGAGAGATCTCAGCGTTGGTTTGCAAAGCGCGGGTCGCCGACAAGAGCACTGCGCGTTGAGCATCGTTGATCATGGTGATCTGGATCAGACCTTTTTCGAAGAGCTTCTTGAGGCGATCAAGTTCAGCCGCATCCGCTGCCGCGCCAGCTCGATCCGCCTTCTGCTGCTCCTTCAGGTAGCCCATCCGTTCCGCCGCCTTGGTCGTGGCCAACTTGATTGAAGCGCGCTCCTTCTCCTGATCCACATAAAGAGCTTCAAGATGCTTCTGTTCCTGCTGCAAAGCTTCGTCGCGACGGGGTTCGAGGCTCGGGTCACGTTCTGCGTCCGGAACCTCGATCGCCCTGGCGCCGCTCAGCTGCGCCTCTATGCGAGCAGCCTTGATTTGGCTTTCCTGATACTTGATGCGCAGAACGTAGAGGCGGCCGCCAAGGTCCGCTACTGTCAGTTCAGGGTTTTCAACCTCGCCGCGACCGAGCTTATAGCCGCCGCCAGCAGCCACAGCTTGTCGGACAGTCATTCCTGGTCGGAAGGCCTGAGTCCCAGGAGAGGCAATGTCCCCGTCGATATAGACCGGTCGGTATTCCTCAATATCGACTATAATCTGATCTGGATAGAACCCGGTCCAATTCTCAGTGCCGTCAGCGGATCGTTGCGGAAGGGACTTCGGTTTTAGGACCTCGATTACCTCCTTGCGAACATCCTCTATTGTCTTCTGGCGAACCTTTAGGGGGCCCAAGACCGGCAACACAATTATACCGCTCTGGTCGATCACAGCTCGCTTTTGCATCTCGGGATAGCCTATGACCGCGAAGCCGATCACGTCGCCAGTCTGCAGACGGTACTCGTCGACGTTGTACTCCTGTGCTAGGGCAGGGCCATTCGACAGATTCGCGTAGACGAACAAGAGTAACAAGCATGCGAGCGCGGCGCAGCTGCCTGCTCGCCAGCGCACCGATCTATTCAACATTCGCGCTCTCGTGTGTTCGAACGGCTGACAGTCATACACATAACCAACCAATTCAGCCCCTTGTCGCAACGCATTTAATGGATCGAGCAGTTGCGGATCGAGCAGCATATCAGCTGCTCCAACCTGTCATGAAAATATCGAGTTCACTGTGTCCGCGGTCACAGCGAGTGTCGCCGATATGCCTCATTTATCGCAGGTAAAGCTCGGTACAAAAGTCGCACAGGCGGAAGAGTTTGGACGGGATCGACATAATGGACCATATGGTTAGCGCCGTTCCCGCAGGGCCATCGCTGAAGCTCTGGCGTGTAGCGGCAGGTGAGACGGACACCTATCCCCGGCCAGGCAGAACCATGGAGTGGGACATGGCGGCTGGCGACGCAGTCCTTCGAGTTGCTGGTGGCATCGTCGTTAATCTCGAGGGACCTACAACAAGGGGGCGCCAACGATCAGATGTCAATTTCGCAAATCTTGTCGCTTACGGCGACGCAGAATTCTACGTCGGAAAAATTGGGCTCAGAGGCTCGGTGTAGTCCCCGATTGCTCCACGAGCACGCCGCGGATGGAAAGCACGCCTCGCTCTGTCGATGGAGGATCGTGAAGAGGGAAAGCGTGAGATGTTGCACGATATGGTGGCCACGAATGGAACCCCGTTCGTCTCCAACGGAAGATTGACCCACCTTAAGCGACTTGAGGCAGAGTCAATCCACATTTTCCGCGAGGTGGCGGCGGAATTTCAAAACCCGGTAATGCTCTATTCGATCGGCAAAGACTCGTCGGTAATGTTGCATTTGGCGCTCAAGGCGTACTTTCCGTCGCGCCCGCCCTTTCCGCTACTTCACGTCGATACGACTTGGAAGTTCAAGCAGATGATTCAGTTCCGTGACGATGCTGCCGAGTGCGCGGGCATGGATCTGATCGTCCATACCAACATGCAGGGCTTGAAGGAAGGGATCAACCCGTTCACTTACGGCTCTTCCACTTACACAAACGTTATGAAAACCGACGCACTCAAGCAGGCCTTAACCAAGTACAAATTCGACGCAGCGTTTGGCGGGGCTCGACGCGATGAGGAGAAAAGCCGAGCCAAGGAGCGCATCTTTTCCTTTCGAACGGAAAATCACAACTGGGATCCGAAGACCCAGCGCCCGGAACTCTGGAACGTTTTCAACGGGCGGATTCGTCATGGGGAGTCCATCCGTGTGTTCCCTCTTTCCAATTGGACCGAGCTCGACATTTGGCAGTACATCCTGAAGGAAAACATTCCCGTCGTTTCGCTCTATTTCGCGGCCAAGCGTCCGGTCGTGTGGCGCCAGGACGTGCTGATAATGGTCGATGATGACCGGCTGCCGCTTGAGCCCGGCGAAATACCGGAAATGAGAATGGTGCGCTTTCGCACTTTGGGTTGCTACCCGCTGACCGCCGCAATTGAATCGGATGCGTCGACGGTTGCGGAGATCGTCTACGAGATGCTGTTTGCTCGAACGTCCGAGCGCTCTGGGCGTCTAATCGATCACGACGAGTCAGGGGCGATGGAAAAAAAGAGGCGGGAGGGATACTTCTGATAAACGCGATACCGATAGACCCCGCAGCGATCAGCCAGTACCTGGAGCGCCATGAAAGCAAGGACCTGCTTCGCTTCCTGACGTGCGGAAGTGTCGATGACGGAAAATCGACACTGATCGGACGCCTGCTTTACGATGCCAAACTGCTTTTTGAGGATCAGCTCGCGGGTCTGAGACGCGATTCTCGTAAGCACGGAACAACTGGAGATGACATCGATTTCGCGCGTCTGGTGGACGGTCTGGAAGCGGAGCGTGAACAAGGCATCACCATCGATGTCGCCTATCGATTCTTTTCGACCCATCGCCGCAAGTTCATTGTCGCTGACACGCCTGGCCATGAGCAATACACGCGCAACATGGCGACCGGGGCGTCGAATGCCGACCTTGCCGTCATTCTCATTGACGCGCGGAAGGGGGTCCTCACGCAGACACGCCGCCATACTTTCATCGCGTCGCTGCTTGGGATCAAGCACCTCGTTGCCGCAATCAACAAGATCGACCTGGTGGATTACTCCCAGAAGGCCTTTGATCGGATTGGCGCTGACTATCAGACTTTCGCCGCGGACCTTGGCTTCAAAACGATACTCTCCATTCCGATGTCGGCACGCTTTGGCGACAACGTGGCGGAGCGGAGCGCCAGGTTGGCGTGGTATGAAGGGCCGACGCTCATCGAGCACCTCGAAACCGTCGATGTGGTCCGCGATGAAACAGCCGGCCCATTCCGGTTGCCGGTGCAATGGGTCAATAGACCGAATTTGAACTTCCGTGGTTATTCGGGAACAATCGCATGTGGCGTGGTCAACGTTGGGGATCCAGTCGTTGTCGCACAGTCCGGTTGCACGTCCAGGGTCAGGTCAATCATCACCTATGACGGCCAGCACGAATGGGCGGCGGCTGGCGAAGCGATTACCTTGGTTCTGGAACACGAAATAGATGTTTCGCGTGGTGACATCATTTGTGCAGCTGCCAGCCGCCCCGAGGTTTCTGATCAGTTTTCGGCCCACGTGATCTGGATGAGCGACGACGAGCTCATCCCAGGGCGGACCTATTATCTCAAGATTGGCTCGCGCACTGTGGGTGCAAGCGTGATGGAGATAAAGTACAAGGTCGACGTGAATACGTTTCAAAAATTGGCGGCCAAGACGCTCCACCTAAACGAGATCGGCGCACTTAACCTGTCGACGCAGGAGCCGATCGCGTTCGAGCCGTATTCGTCCAACCGCGTTATGGGTGGCTTCATCATGATTGATCGGCTGTCAAATCAGACGGTCGGTGCCGGAATGATTGTTTTCGCCCTGCGTCGGGCATCCAATATTCATTGGCAGGCAGTGGAGATAAACAAAGCCATACGATCGCGCCTGAAAGGTCAGAAACCGGTCATCTTGTGGTTTACCGGTCTTTCGGGGGCGGGCAAGTCAACGATTGCTAACCTGGTAGAAAAGCGCCTCGTCTCAATGGGGCGGCACACATATCTTCTCGACGGTGACAACGTTCGCCACGACCTCAACCGTGACCTTGGTTTCACGGATGCGGACCGTGTCGAGAACCTGCGGCGCGCCAGTGAGGTGGGGAAATTAATGGTCGACGCCGGCTTGATTGTCTTGGCGTCGTTCATATCGCCGTTCCGGGCCGAGCGCAAAATGGCCCGAGAGCTATTTGCTGCGGGAGAGTATGTCGAGATTTTCGTGAGTACACCTCTCCACGTGGCCGAGAAACGGGATCCAAAGGGACTGTACAAGAGTGCGCGTCTAGGTCGACTTAAAAATTTCACTGGCATCGACAGCCCCTATGAAGAGCCAGAGTCGCCGGAAATTGTGCTGGCGGCAGGGGTGAGCGCGTCGGAGGAGCTGGCCGAACAGGTTATCAACTATCTCGCGCATCACGGCTACATCGACCGATGAACCGCGCTTTTCAGCCAAGTGCCACACGTCCGGCGCTATCACTTGGGGGAAGAAGGCATCTTCGACCAGATCTGCAAGCTGACCCAATGGGCAACAGGGTATCATGACGATCGCTCGCGCCGTCGCCGCGCGGTGGCGGTTCAGACAGCCGAGCGTCATTCCGGGTTTCGGATTGACGCTCGGCTTCTCGTTTGCCTACCTCACGCTCATCCTCCTCATTCCCCTGTCCGGGCTGATCTGGCGCTCGGCGGCGCTCGGCTGGACCGACTTCTGGGCGATCGTCACCGATCGCCGTACCATCAACGCGCTTGAAATCAGCTTCGGTACAGCCTTCATTGCCGCCGCCATCAACGTCGTCTTCGGCACGATCGTCGCCTGGGTGCTAGTGCGCTACAGCTTTCCCGGCCGCCGCATCGTCGATGCCATGGTCGACCTGCCCTTCGCGCTGCCGACGGCGGTGGCCGGCATCGCGCTGACCACGCTTTATGCACCGAATGGCTGGATCGGAAGCCTGCTGGCGCCGCTCGGGATCAAGGTCGCTTATACACCGCTCGGCATCGTCATTGCGCTGGTCTTCATCGGCTTGCCCTTCGTAGTGCGCACTGTCCAACCGATCGTGGAGGAGATCGACAAGGAGGTGGAGGAAGCCGCCGCCACGCTTGGCGCCAGCCGTTTTCAGATCATCACCCGCATCCTGTTTCCGGGCCTCGCGCCGGCCATCATCACCGGCTTTGCACTGGCCTTCGCACGCGGTGTCGGCGAGTACGGCTCGGTCATTTTCATCGCCGGCAATCTGCCCTACAAATCCGAGATCGCGCCACTGCTGATCATCATCCGGCTGGAGGAATACAACTATCCGGCGGCAACCGCGATTGCAGCGATCATGATGGTGCTGTCATTCTTGATGCTCTTGATCGTCAACCTGGCGCAGTCATGGAGCCGCAAGCGTTATGGCTGACGTGGCCATCGCATGGCCGATCGGGAGCGACACCGCCGACCAGCGAGCGACCGGTCGCGCGCTACCTGCTCATGGTCGACCAGGCATCGAGCAAGGGCTTCGGCCATTTGGTCGAAACGCTGGCCATCTGCGCGAGCACAAGAAGGAAGGCCTGAGTGGCATTGGTCGCATGAGGCGCGGCCGCCATATCCGCCGAAAGCGTCCTGGCAAAGGTTAGGGTGCGTTTTTATTCGCATCTCCTAATATTTGATCGCTCTGACCCGTTCCGATATGTTATGATGGTTAACGCGCTGAGGGCTGAATAGCCACGGAGCGCGTCACGCGAGCGGCTGCGAGTGGGACGGCGATGTCCTTTTTGCTTTTTTTGCGCGGCCTTATCATAGTACTGGTGGCATTCGCCATCAGTATATATTTGCTTACCGCCTCGCTCTGGAGTACGTTTGTCCAAACGTTAATTTGTGGGGTCTTGATACAGATTGGGTACTTTGTTGCTGTCATGCTGCTAGTGTGGCGCTCGGTCTCCAAAGAATCCGTGATTCCGAAGCCAAATACCCCACGCGATGAGTCCGAAAGGGAGCAACTGCCGAGCCACTTAGTGAATAAGGTGGACCACTCTCCGCCTTTATAGGCTCTGGCTGTTTAGATTAGGACGATCAGCAGGATGACACCCCACATCACGATACAAAATGTGACTGCAACCTGTCTTATTCGGGCACCTGAGAGGCGTTCCGCGAGGCGCCAAATGCGCCCAGAACTCTTACGGTGATCGATATCGCGCGGCGGTGATCGACGAGTCATTCCAATCGACGTCCCTGTTTCCGCAGGACAGGCTCAACCTAGGCCCGGAATCTCTTGCTCAGATGTTTTGCCATTTGGCAATACGACCCGATTTCTTCCTTTAATTGGATCGCATGACGTGTAGCGGAATTGCAGACAGCATGGGCCGCGTGAGTTTCATTTATTGCAATCCGAGGTTAAGATTTTGCGTCTTTGGCGAGGAGCGACTCCCCCGGCGTCGATACTGAATTTCGAGACAGTCAGACAATGTGGTATAGTATTTGTCACTAGCGATACGCTGCCAGTTTCATCCCACGGGTTTGAAGGCTTATGCTCCGCGAAGTTGAAAATCAGCACCCGGATTCTGCCTTCATTTTTGGCGATCCTCAGTCGGCAACGATTGATCTCGAAACACTCGTGGCGGCAGCGCGACGGCAGTTGAGGTTCGTCCTTACATGCGCTCTCGTAGGCCTTGTGCTGGGGCTGGCGTATCTTCGGGTCGAGGTGCCCTTGTACGAGTCGACGTCCAGAATCCTGATCGACAAGAACCAGCCCTCCGTCGTGACGAAGTTAACAGAGAGCGGAAGCTCCACCCAGCTTGACCCGATGATGCTGAGCCAGGTCGAATTGTTGCGTTCCGACCGCATCGGGCTAAAGGTCGTTGACAGCCTCGGTCTTGCTACCAATCGCCCTTTCTTGTCAGCGCCGTATTCGTTGCTCAACAGTCTCACAGGATCGGTCGTTCGGGTCGTGCGGTCATTCATCGGCAGTTCCGACGAAAGCGGAGCGCCGGTGAAATCGAGTGCGGCGCGAGGACCCGATCCTCGGTGGCAGGCATTTGACATTCTGGCTGAAAATATAACGGTAGAGCGTGTAGGCGATTCTTACATTCTGCAAGTCCAATTTTGGTCGCCTAGCGCTGAAATGGCGCAAAAAATAGCCAATAAGTATGCGGAAATCTATATCTCTGACCAAGTCGGAGCCAAAGATGAGTCGATTATCCGAGCTCGCAGTGCACTGGCGGAAGAGCTCGAGACAGTGCGGAAGCGATCGGTCGACGCCGAGCTCGCAGTCCACAGGTTCCGAACAGACAATACGCTGACCAAGGAAACGCTGGTTACCTTGAGCCAGCTCGAACTTGAGGCGTCCTCTCTCAAGTCGCAATATGAACAGGTCCTGCAGCAGTACCAAGCGAGCCTGCAGAACCTTTCGATGGCGTTGACGGAGGCGCGGGTTATCTCGGAGGCACCATACCCCAGCAGCCCGAGTTCTCCGAACAGCCGTCTTTCGTTGGCGGTCTGCGTCGTGCTCGGCGGCATGATTGGCGCCGGTGTGGGCGGAATTCGAGAGTACCGGGAGCGCTTTTTCCGCACGAGGGGTCAAGTGCGCGATGAGCTCGGACTTGACACGCTCGGAATGATCCCGTTGCTGGACGGAAAGCCAATTCGCCGAAACAAGCGTGATCGTGCGACCGAAGAGCCGTCATTCATCGAGGTGGGGAACAGCGCTTTCAACTGGGTAGAGCAACATCCGCGCTCGGAATTCGCTGAAACGATGCGAACGGTGAAAGTCGCCGTTGATGTCGAGTTACCAGGGAAGAGCACCAAGGCGATCGGCATCGTTTCCTGCCTCCCGGGAGAAGGGAAGTCGCTGGTCGCGGCTAATTTTGCGATGGTTCTCGCTATGCAGCATTGTAGGACGCTGTTGATCGATGCCGACATCCACAATCCGGGCTTGTCCCCTATGTTAGCCAACGGCTGGGAACGAGGCCTGGCCAACTTGTTGGCTGGACAGTTCAACGCGAGAGATTTGCTGGCCCATCAGTCATTGCCATTGCGGTTCCTGCCCGGCGTGAACCAGAGCCAACAAAAGCTCGCAAAGACCGTGCAGCCTATCGAGAAAATGGGCGACTTTCTGCTCAAGGCGGGCTCTACGTTCAATTACGTCGTCGTTGATTTGCCCCCGTTGGCTCCAGTCGCGGACGTGAGGTCCTTTGTCCAGCACCTCGACGGCCTTATTCTGGTTGTTGAATGGGGCGTGACCGCTCGTACATTCGTGCGCGAAAGCCTCAACAACAATCCGATCCTTGCGGATAAATGTATTGGCGTTCTGCTTAACAAGGTCGATCTCAAAAGAATCAAGCTGTATCAAAAGTTCGGCAGTGCCGAATTTTACAGTGAACGTTATAGTCAGTATTACCAGACTTAGTTGTGGAGCAAGCATTGTTTTGTCTTACGTTGAAGCCGGATGATCTTCCTTCGGACCTCGCGAGTGCCCTGGCGGCACTGCGGGCTGAACGCGAAGCACGCCGACAAGCCGAAGCGGTGGCTGCCAGCGCGCAGGCGAAACTATCGGACACCGAGGCGCTGATTGCACATCTACAGCTTATGATCGAGAAGCTGAAGCGCGAGAAATACGGCCAGCGTTCCGAACGCACGGCGCGCCTGATCGAGCAGATGGAACTTCAGCTCGAAGACCTCGTGACCGCGGCGAGCGAGGATGAGCTTGCCGCGGCCGCTGCGGCGGCGAAGACCCAGAGCGTGCGCGCCTTCGCGCGCAAGCGACCAGTGCGCGTAAGCCCTGGCCAGAGACTATCGAACGCGAGCGCGTCGTCGTCGAGCCTCCCACCGCCTGCGCCTGCTGCGGCGGATTCCGGCTGTCCAAGCTGGGCGAGGACGTGACCGAGACGCTGGAGGAGATCCCGCGCCGCTTCAAGCTGATCGAAACGGTGCGCGAAAAGTTTACCTGCCGCGACTGCGAGAAGATCACCCAGCCGCCGGCGCCGTTCCATGTCACGCCGCGCGGCTTCATCGGTCCCCAACTGCTGGCGACAATCCTGTTCGACAAGTTCGGCATGCATGCTCCACTCAACCGCCAGAGCGCGCGCTTCAAGGCCGAGGGGATCGAGCTGCCGCTGTCGACGCTGGCCGATCAGGTCGGCCACGGAACCTTCGCCGTCATGCCGCTCTTCCAGCTGATCGAGCGCCATGTGCTCGCGGCCGAGCGCCTTCATGGCGACGACACCACCATTCGCATCCTGGCGAAGGGCAAGTGCGCGACCGGGCGCATATGGACCTATACGCGCGATGACCGTCCCTTCGCCGGGCCTGCGCCGCCGGCGGCGATCTATTACGCCTTGAGCGACCGGCGCGGCGAGCGTCCTCAGAAGCATCTGGCCGGGTTCGCCGGCATCCTTCAGTGCGACTGTTACAGTGGCTTCGAGCCGCTGTTCGACCCGCAGCGGAAGGAGCAGCCGATCACGCCGGCCTTTTGCTACGCCCATGCGCGGCGAGGATTCTTCGAATTGGCCGACATCGCGAAAAAGGCCCGGGATGGCAAGAAGGGCAAACCGATCTCCCCGATCGCGCTGGAGGCGGTCAGGCGCCTCGACGCACTGTTCGAGATCGAGCGCGCCATCAACGGCCGCAGCGCTGCCGAGCGGTATGCCGTGCGGCAGGAGAAGAGCAAACCACTTCTCGACGACATGCACGCCTGGTTGCTCCGCGAGCGCGATACCCTCTCGCGCTCTTCCGAGGTCCTGAAGCCAATCAATTACATGCTCAGGCGCTGGGCCGACTTCGCCCGCTTCATCGACGACGGCAGAATCTGCCTCAGCAACAACGCGGCCGAAAGAGCGCTGCGTGGCATTGCTCTGGGAAGGCGCAACTGGACCTTCGCCGGTTCCCAGCGCGGCGCCGACCGCGCCGCCGTTATGCTTACCCTCATCACCACGGCACGCCTCAACGACGTCGACCCAAAAGCCTGGCTCGCCGATGTCCTGGCCCGCATTGCTGATCTTCCCGCTTCGCGTCTGCACGAACTACTGCCTTGGGAATGGAAGCGCCTGCGCGAAGCCGACAAGGCCGCCGATCAGCAGGCCGCCTGACCTTCACGCATCGCCATCATAGAGCCCGCCGCGCGCACGCGCGTGTCCCAATCATGCGGCCTTCGTCGTATGCGTACGGTGTTCGTCGGCAAGGACCAGCAATACAATCGTCGCTTCCTCCAGCCGGTGGCCTGCGCGCTGGCATCGGGCTGGGAGAAGGGCCAGGTCGAGAACCATGTCGAACAGGTGAGATGCGGAGCCGTCAGAATTCATGATCGGCCCGGCTATCTTGGTCGCCAGTCCTTTTCCGGTCCTTACATTCCGCCACCCAACACCGCCGTAGCGCGGACACGCAAAGCACCCTGCGAATAGGCCTGCAGCATATCCTGTCGTGCCTGCATTCCGATCTTCTTGCGGAGCGTTTCATCGCCCCCGAACACCAGTGCTTGCGTCACCGCCATCTCCGCTGAGGGAACAGTAAGCTTCAGCATATTCTCTCCATCCTTGCCGTAATCCCGGATACCGCCGACGTCGGTCGCGATCACCGGAAGGCCGGCAAGCATCGCCTCGGCGACGACGATGCAGAACCCTTCCGTATCGGACAGATTGATGAACATGTCACGATCACAGGCTAGCTCGAACCAGCGCGCGACATAGCCACGGAAATGCACGCGATCTCCAATGCCGAGCTCATCCGCCTTGCGCGAAAGCGCCTGCCGTTCCGGCCCGTCGCCGTAAAGATCGAGGCTTGCAGAAACGCCGCGGTCTTGGAGCATTCGGATGGCCTCGATGAGGCGGTCAAAGTTCTTCAGCGGGATAAGCCGTCCGGCAGCAGCAAGGCGCAAGGGTGTGTGAAGCGCGTAATCGCGCTTGTGGCTGGAAGCCTCATCGGAGCAAAACAGAGGCACGATATGCGACCGGCGCCTGCGCGGCAGGAAGTATGCTTGCGTCTCCTGCAGCGTACTGTCGCAATCAGCCCAGATTTCGTCGACGCGCCAGGACAGCGCCTTGAGCACAGGGCCATAAACGGCTGCGGCGCGCCGGGAGCGGTAGCGGGCGGTGTGTTCGAATGAAACGCAGCGCAGCCGAGGAGCAAACATCGCAGCAAGCCGTCCCACGAGATTGGCCTGTTTGAGCGACAATGCAACCATATCCGGCCGCCACTCCCGGATGAGGCGCAATATTACAAAGAACGTGCCCACGAAGGTGCGCAAGGAAGGCTCTTCACTCTGCGAAGTCAGGATAAGATTGTGCTCTCCGATCTGTGCGGCGATTTGATCGGCAAGAGACCCGCGACCGCGGCAACAGGCGAGAATCTTCAGCTGGTGGCCGCTGAAAAATCCTGCTTGCAGCAAGGTGAGCAGCCCATGCTCGGCGCCACCGGGATCGAATCCGTTGATGAAGTAAAGAATTCGCATGTGACAGTGAAGCGCTCCGATTATCTTGCACCTCGTATCAACTATCGCAAATAACTGCCTGACCCTGTGTGGATTCTCCTCCGTTTGTGGTGAGGGTGGTGCAGGTCGGAAGATCTCTCAGTTCTTACCCGCCTTAAGAGACCTCGCAACCCCTTAATGCCTCCCCAAAACGAGGGCCCATGTTGGACCGGAGACATCGCGAACAGCCTTTCGGGGACCTCACGACCAGTCTGCCATTCTATCGAGAGAGGGTATTGAAGTCCATGGTTTCCATTTTCTGATGTCTGAACCGTCGAAGACGCCGTCTGTTGCAGCCGGGCCAAGGGCGACGGACTTGCCGCCAGCCTTGCACAGGCGTATGGAGCGGACGGGGACAGAGCTGCTTAACGCGGCGGACGAGATGGCCTGTGGCGTAGTAGAAATGGTTCGACCTTTCGCGATAGTGGCGCTTCGATTCCAGTTTCTTTTCCATCGCGCTGTTGTCTCCGAATGGCGTCCCGACCCCCTCGCGCAAAACGCGCAAAACTATTCGCGATGTCCTCGCACATCTGTTCGCGATGTTTCCAGTCCAAACAGCCGCACAAGGGGAAGGGAAAATTAAGTCGCTGCCCGACGGTGTCCTCATACAGTCATTAGGGATTCCCGGTACTAGCGTTGAGCGCCCCGATATTCGTCGACAATGCTGGTTAGTGAGATACTGGTTCCGGTGAGCCTTCCCAGGAAATAGGCCCCATGCTGCCGTCGATCTTGTGGTCCTCTCCGATCATGCCGTTTCGATGCCTTGCCCAGGTCCAAAGCCCTGCTCGGCGACAGGGGCTACGACGCCGACCGGTTCCGAACCGCCCTGGCAGACCGCAAGATCATCGCCTGCAGCCCGTCAAAGGCAAATCGAAAGGCGCCTATACCGCACGATCCCGCGCTGCCAGAGCAACTTCACCAGATCGCCGCGCTTGCCTCGAAAGGCAAACAACGCACCAGAATGCCAGCTTTGCTCCAGGATTTTCTGGGTCAGCACCGCCAGGTTACGACACCGGCTACCTCGCTGAAAGAGTGGCAATCATCCTGCCCAACTAGAGAGGTGCGCAAGGCGGCCTTTAGGCCTCGCTCACACTATTGTTGCAAGGGCGCCGATCAGACCTCAAGAAGCGGATATCCTCTTTGATCTTGTCAGAAATCTTTCGTTCCAGCCAAACAAATGTTGTCGGGGACGACGGTAGGAGGCCATCAGCGAGAGCGCCTTTGTAGGCCAAGAGAGCGAAGCGATGCTGGCAAGTACTTCGTGATACCGAGCCTCTCCTTGAGCCAACGTCCCTCCTCAGGAAACACCAGTTCCAGGGAGAGCATGACGATGACCAATTCCAAGCCACACATAATCCCGCCAATGACAAGGCGATAGAGCCCATCGGCTTCGCGAATACCCGGCAGTAAAAGTATGGCCCAAGTGCAGGAAGCTGCCAAAGCTGCTACACCCAACGCCTTCATGACCACAAAGGCCTCTTTGACGAGGCGGACTGGATAGAGCGTCGCCAGTACAGCCGCGCTCGCCCAATAGTTGAGTACCATAGCGATACTGACTGCCATCGCGACACCATTGATGCCCCAAGAACTCCCAATGAGCGCTGCGACCAAGACGGAAAAAGCGTAAAACAACTGCCATAGAACAAGTTGCAGGATGGCGCCCTTGGACCTGATGAGCGTCGAACTTGTCTTCCAGGCGATGCGGAAAGGCATTGACAGGCAGAAGAGCTGAAATGGGAGTACGACGCTCGCCCAAGCATTACCGAGCAATACATTGACAAACTCGCTGGAGAGTAAGAACAAATTGAACGAGGCGAGGGAAGACAGCACGAAGACTACGGCCGTACAGAGATAATAGACGCGAACGATCCGCGCCTCCTCCTTCTTGATCGACGAGAAAATGGGAAACAGAACCTGGTCAGCGGCGTTGCCAATAAGCTTGGTCGGCTGCTGCATTAGGTAGAATGCACGCGAATAGTAGCCCAGCGCAGCGGGGCCCAGAAAACGGCCGACCACGAAATAATCCACGTTCATTCCTATATAACTGGCGATGCGTGCAAGGGTGATGCCGCCACCAAAACGCAACAACTTTCGCGCCGACTCGTGGCTGTAGGAAAGGCGAAAGGAGTGCGGGCTGTTCAAGATGTAGCCGACATTCGACACCGCGGTCTGCGCGATATAACCCCAGATCATCGCCCAATAGCCAAAACCATAATAGGCGAGCGCAATCGACACTGGCGTATAGCCGAAGACGTAGCCGTTAAGATCGATCAATGACATCGCTCGGAACTTAAGCGCACGCTGGACCAGCGCACTCGAGACCATGCCCAGTGCTCGCAGCGGAAAGATCAGTGCGACCAACCGCAGCGGCTTTACGATCTCCGGCATATTGAACCCTTGCCCTATCAAGGCAGCGCTGAAGATGATCGCTCCCGCGGCGGCAAGGCCAAGGCTTAGGCTGATGGCGAGCGCGGTCGCAACGTCCTCCTGCCCGACTTCGTCCATCTGCACCAGAGCGGGAGCGACTCCGATCTGTCCAAACACTTCGACAAAAGCACAAACGACCAGCACCGCGGCGACCACACCAAAGCTTTCCGGCGCCAGCAGGCGCGCCAAGATGGCGACGACCCCTACCCGCAGGAAAGAAGAGATCAGAGTCCCTGACGACACCCAGGCAAGCCCGGAAAGTGATCGAGCAGAAAGCGATTTCGAGGTGATCTCGGATGACTTACTCAAGATCCGGCTCCACTGTCTGACGCATCCGAATGCTTACTACCTTTTCCTCGCCGTTTCCATCTGACTAGCCGATGTGTGGCCTGGGATCTTGGAGAGGTTGAAGTTTGGGTGCGTGAGCCCCGGCGCGCATCCCGCGATGGGCTAGACTAGGAGCCTGTCCAGTTAGTCCTGGCGTCGGGCCGTTTCATGAACGATAACCGGCTTAGACGGCGTTGGCGAGCTCTGTGAGGTTGTGGGCGGTGCAGATTATCGCCCATTCGGCGCTCACCTTCTCGATGCCCGCAACAAGAACTGCCTGAACCCCCTTGCTTGCTTGATCTGTCCGAACACTGGCTCGACGATTTGCTTTCTGAGCCTGTACCTGCTTCGCCATCCCGCCCGCTTGAGCTTGTCCCGCATGGCCTGGGTGAGCGGTTCCTTGATCTTTCGTTTGCCTTCGGCGGGGTGTTTGGCTCGTCCGGCTGCGATGTAAGCGCTGGTCTCGCGATCGGCCAAGGCCTGGAGGTTCAGCTCGCTCAGATAACCGCTATCGGCCGATGCTTTCTTCGGTTTGGCGCCGAGATTGGCCTCAATGCCGTCGATCAGGCCGACCAGTTGACGGTGGTCGCTCATGCTGGTGGTGAGCCGGGGCGCGACGATGACCTGGGCCTTGGCGTCGACAGCGGCTTGCGCGTTGTAGCCCTGGATATAACCGTCCTTGGTCAGAAGAATGCGGCTGGCCGCATCGGTAAAGTTGCGTTGTGCTTTGGCGTCGGGCGCGGCGGAGGGTGGCACTGGTGTCTTGCCGTTCTTCTTGCGACCTTCGGTGATGCGCCTTTTCTCGGCCTCGGCTCGGCGCCGCTCCTCCGCCGCGGCGGCGGCTTTCGCTTCTGCCTCCAACTCGGCCTTGTCGCGCGGATCTTGGCAAGCCGCCTCTCCTTGTCGGCCCCCAATCGGGCATCTCATCGCCGCGCTTCGTGCCGTGCAGCTCGTCCTCCTCCGCATCGGCGGCCTCGGCGGCGGCCAGCCAGCGGTCGACTTCGGCCGTGAGCTCCGCTTCCCGCTTCTTCATGCGCTCATAGCTCATCGCTTTGTGTTTCGACGCGTTCGCCTTGATCGTGGTGCCATCGAGCGCGACGTGCCCGAGCTTGACCTGCCACTGAATTTTCATCCGGCTGCAGTTAGAGCCTCGGCGGGTTTTACGCCGTATGGTGCGGGTTGAGCAACGGGTGATCGGCGGAGCTGGTCGGGGTTGCGCAGCCGATCGTCCGTTGCGGTGAGATTGGCGGCATAAGCCGCAGGCGTGATGTATCCGAGCGCCGAATGTGGGCGCGATCGGTTGTAGTCGTCTGCCCATTCGGCGATGGTTGTTCGGGCATGGTCGAGGCCGAAGAACAGGGTTTCGTTCAGCAACTCGTCCCGCATCCGCCCGTTGAAGCTTTCGCAGAAGCCGTTCTGCATCGGCTTGCCCGGCGCGATGAAGTGCCATTCCACCTGATGATCCTTCGACCAGGCGAGGATCGCGTTCGAGGTGAACTCGGTGCCGTGGTCGGAGACGATCATGCCCGGCTTGCCGCGCCGGGCGATCAGTTCCGTCAGTTCACGCGCCACCCGGCGGCCGGAGATCGAGGTGTCCGGGATCGCAGCCAGGCATTCGCGCGTCACGTCGTCGACGATGTTGAGGACGCGGAAGCGCCGGCCGCAGGCGAACTGATCATGGACGAAATCCAGCGACCAGCGCGCGTTCGGCTTCGCCTGAACCAGGATCGGTGCCCGCGTTC